>CAYYQS010000070.1:0-11926 GCA_964472555.1 uncultured Bacteroides sp. | reverse complement strand
AAGACTACCGTCGGTTCCTGCCACACATCAACAATAACTATGATTTTGCCGAGCTCCTCAGCGAATGGCTTGGAGAACTCAACGTGAGTCATACAGGTGGTCGGTTCAGCGGTAATTCGGGCTCGGCTGCCCCAGAACGGACAGCTTCTCTCGGTGCTCTTTACGACCTTGGTTATAAAGGAAAGGGAGCGCGCATAGCAGAAGTACTCAAAGGCGGTCCTCTCGCTTTGGTTCGCCCCGCCGTACTCCCCGGTACGGTAATAGAGAAAATCGACGATGAAACTGTGTCGTTTGAAATGCCTGTAGACCGCCTGCTCACCGATGCAGCCGGAAAGCGTACACGACTTTCACTCATAGATCCCGACGGCACCCACCGCACAGTTGTAGTCAAGCCGATAAGCACCGGCGCTCAGGGACAACTTTTGCATGAACGTTGGGTAAAGCAGCGCGAGCACGAAGTCGATAGTCTCTCCAACGGTCGTCTTGGTTACGTCCATATCTCTTCGATGGACGATGATTCTTTCCGTAAGGTTTACTCCGATCTTCTCGGGAAATATAACGACCGCGAAGGCGTGGTGATCGACATCCGCTGGAACGGCGGTGGCCGACTGCACGAAGATATCGAAGTGCTGCTCAGCGGCAAGAAATATTTCACTCAGGAAATCCGGGGCGAGCGCACCTGCGATATGCCCTCGCGTCGGTGGAACAAACCATCCATCATGCTTATGTCGGAAGCCTGCTACTCCAATGCCCATGGCACACCCTGGGTTTACTCTAATCGTGGCCTCGGTAAACTCGTAGGAATGCCGGTAGCCGGAACCATGACTTCTGTCAACTGGGTGACAATGCAGGATCCTTCTCTCGTTTTTGGAATCCCTGTGGTCGGATACCGTCTTCCCGACGGTTCCGTGCTCGAAAACCAGCAGCTTGAGCCCGACGTAAAAGTGGCAAACGACCCCGAAACGGTTGTTAAAGGTGTCGACAGTCAGCTTCGTCGTGCAGTAGAAGAACTTCTCAAGGATATCGACAGCAAAAAGTGATATGAAAATTATTGCCGATAGCAGCAGTACCCGTACCGAGTGGGCGCTACTCGACGGTGCAACGGTAGTGGAACACGCTTTCACTTCCGGTCTAAACCCATATTTTCAGACTCGTCGCGAGATCTCACACAGCATCCGCCTCGAACTCCCCGAAGCTTTCTTCCGTCGCCGTTGGGAGCACGTGTTCTTCTATGGAGCAGGGTGTAGCAATCAGGAGAAATGCAAGATCATGGAATCGTCGCTTGTGGCACAGTTCAAGACGCCGGTAACCGTGGCAAGCAATCTTCTCGGGGCTGCCCGCGGCCTGCTTGTACGCTCTGAAGGTTTGGCATGCATTCTGGGTACAGGATCTAATTCCTGTTTCTATAATGGCAGCGAAATTGTCCAGAACGTTGCCCCCCTTGGTTATATTCTCGGCGACGAAGGATCGGCTTCTTTCCTTGGCAAACGCATGATCGCAGATATGCTGAAAGGTATAGCTCCCGTGGAACTCACCCATGCTTTCTTCGAGAAATATGCCGTTACACCCAATGTGCTTCTCGACGACGTATACTCCAATGGTGTACCTGCCCGACGACTTGCCAGATATTCCGACTTCCTTGGCGATAACCTCGATGTGGAATATTGTCGACGTCTTATCTACGATGCTTTCATGGCTTTCTTTACCCGCAATATTGCTGCATACGACTATGTAGGGCGCCCGATTAATTTCGTCGGCTCAGTATGCTCCCATTACTCGGAAATATTGCGTCAGGTTGCAGCCGACTTCGGTGCCAGCATCGGTAAGATCAACAGAAACTCAATGCCTGGACTGATTGAATACCACACCGGTTCCGGCCTCGACTAACTTTTAATCAAAAGAACTATGAATATCGGAGATACCGTAACAGGACTTCTCGGATACAACGCCGAGGGTCAACCCGTAACTGCTGAAGATTTCGCAGGCAAACCGCTCATAATCTATTTTTATCCTAAAGACAATACTCCCGGATGCACTGCAGAAGCTTGCTCTATCCGCGACGGCTACACCGAGCTCCGAGAGAAAGGATATCAGGTGATTGGCATAAGCAAAGACTCTTCGGCGAGCCACGGACGCTTTGCCGAGAAATATTCCTTGCCCTTCATCCTCCTGAGCGACACGACAACCGAAGTAAACCAGGCTTTCGGTGTATGGCAGAAAAAGAAAATGGCAGGCCGTGAATACATGGGTACAGTCCGCACCACCTTTATCACCGATGCAGATCATCGCATCACGCACATTATCACCAAAGTGCGTACTGCCGATGCCGCAAACCAGATACTTGAGGTAATCGGAAAATAGTCCGTATCAGAAGAGCCAGAGCGGACCGTTCCCCTTCCCTATTCTGAGTTCGCGTCCTTGAGCGATTCCCTTGTCGATAATCTCTTTAGCACCCTTCACTGCATCCGGAAGTTGCAGTCCGGATCCAAGCAGTGTGGCGATAGCGCTCGAGAGTGTACATCCTGTCCCATGGAGATTGCGGCTATCAATGCGATTCGAAGCGTAGACATGTACTGTACCGTCGGCTTGGTACAGTATATCCCGCATTTCATCACCTTCCGCATGTCCTCCTTTTATCAGAAAAGAGCAGCCATACCGTCTCACAAGATGTTTTCCGATTGCATTTAAGTCTGTGGTCGTTGTCTCTTCCTTGTCGGTAAGGCGGATAGCCTCGGGTATGTTGGGAGTAATAAGCGTGCAGAGTCCGAAGAGATGCTCCTTCACATATTTTTCGCACCCGGCTGTCATAAGAGGTGTGCCACTTGTGGAAATAATAACAGGATCGTAGACTATCGGCAAGTCTGCGCCCGCCAATTTTTCCACAATTATTCTTGCAGCCTCTTCATTAGGAATCATGCCGATTTTTACGGCATCGACTCTAATATCGCTTAATATAGCATCAAGTTGCGCCCTGAGCATATCTCCAGACACCGCCATTATCTTAGATATACCTTGCGTGTTTTGAGCCGTCAAGGCTGTCGGTACTGTCACAGCATACTGGCCAAGCGCAGTCACGGTCTTAAGATCTTGCTGTATACCGGCTCCGGCACTTGTATCACTCCCGGCTATGGTAAGTATCACTTTCATATTATTCCTCTTTCCAGGCGTCGCCAAGTATCATGGCTCCTCCAAATCCCATTTTTTCAACTTCATCCAGCCTATCGAAGGTTACACCGCCCAACGCGTAGACTTTGCGGTCGATAATTCCACTGTTGACGGCCTCTATAATCTCCTTTGCATCGAAAGCCGATCGATACCCGGGTTTCGATATTGAGTCGAATATAGGCGAGAGTGAAACGTAGTCGCATCGTTCTTTCCACGCCTTAACTTCCTCGAGTGTATGGCAACTTCGGCTGATACTCAGGCTGCTGCTTTGAGGTGGTGTAGGGTAGCGCGAATTCAGATGTACCCCCTTCAGACCGAATTCTATCGCGAGATCATGGTGATCGTGCAAAACTATTCTCTTGTAAAGGCGAGTTGGAAGATACTTTAGCAGCTTCCGCAATTCTTCTTTTGAGCATTCAGGCTTCCGGATATGCATCAGGTCGGCCTTGCCGCTGTCGAGAAGTGCGACAATAGCTTCTGCCTCACCGTCGAAAAACTCCGGTTTACTTATCACGACAGTCCGAAACATCTCCACGCTCAGTTTTGGAATAAATCGAAAGAAGCATCCCAATCTTTCCATACAGGCTCCCTTCCGAGCTCCTTCAACCTCCTGCTGATTTCGCGCGCGGAGCGGGAATCAGATACGCTGAACTGCTCAAGAGCCTGCGGGTAAGTGTGATATCCTCCGGGATTGACCTTCGACTCGGCCGACATCGTTGTCACGCCGAGAGTGCACATATTATCACGGATAAATTGTGGCTCACGGGTGCTGTACGAAATATCAACGTCGTGGTCGAAGATGCGCATGGCGAAAGTAGCCTGCGCCAGTTCGCGGTCACTTACAAGGCAGTTAGGTTGAAATCCTTCGTTTTCGGCAGGCCGCATACGCGGAAAGTTCACCGAATATTTGGTCCGCCAATAATGTTTCTGAAGATATCGGAGGTGATAGGCCATCATCACTACATCGGTGCGCCACTCTTTTTCCAATCCTAAAAGTGCACCCATACCTATTGAGTGAACCCCGGCCTCACCCATGCGGTCAAAGCCGTTCAGGCGCCACTCGAAGTTCGACTTCATCCCTGCCGGATGATATTTCTTATAGTTTTCTCGATGATACGTCTCCTGAAAGCATATCACCCCGTTAAGCCCATGTTTTATTAGTCCCGCATAGTCATCGCTTTTCAGTGGCATCACCTCGATCTTGATATTGGAGAAATACCTCTTGGCTTTTTCGATCGCCTGTGCCAGATATGGGACACCCGCCTTGGCAGGATTTTCTCCGGTGACAAGCAGGATATTTTCAAATGGAGCGAGTTCCTTTATGGCCTTGTATTCGTTCTCTATCTGCTGCGGCGTGAGTATAGTCCTTGCCATGGGATTGGAGCGGTGGAATCCGCAATAAACGCACGAGTTAGAACACGAGTTGGTGAGATAGAGCGGAATAAACATCGACATGGTGCGCCCGAAGCGCTCCTCGGTATATTTCTTCGATAGGCGTGCCATTTGTTCCAGATATGGCTCTGCTGCCGGTGAAATCAGAGCCATAAAGTCGTCTACGTTGCAGCGGGGTTTAGCCAGAGCGCGGCGCACATCATTATCATTCATCCGTGCTATCCGCTTGGTAGTCTCCTCCCAGCTGATTTTTAATAATTCTTCCGAAAACATCTTATGCGTAATTTCATAATTCAACCATAAACGACTGCATAGTCCGGAGATCGATAGTCCACAGGCGGTCAATCAAAGGTTCGCCATAACCGCAAATAAGCTCCAGTGCCTGGCTCGCCTCTACACTGCCGACAATAGCCGGTGTTACGCCGATTACGGCTTTACCCGGATGTGGCATATTCAGCGCGGCAGCTTCATCTGGATACAGCGTACGATATGTCGCGTGTCCTGAGCATAGAACGGCCACCTGCCCTTCAAATCCGTTTATCGCTCCATAGATGTACGCCTTGCTTTGCCTTGCGCAGACATCGCTTATCAGAAATCTGGTGGCGAAATTATCCGTTGCGTCCACTACCATGTCATACCGGCCTATTATCTCCTCAGCATCTGTAGCTGTAAGTCGCTCGTTATAGACTTCAACCCTTATGTCGCTGTTGAGCCTGCTGAGTCTCTCCTTTGCACATATCACCTTCGGCATTCCTACTTCATCTTCATTATAAAGCACCTGACGCTGAAGATTACTCAAACTCACGCAATCGTCATCGATCAACCCCAGACAGCCCACTCCCGCAGCTGCCAGGTAAATGGCTATAGGCGAGCCTAAGCCACCAACACCGACTATCAGCACTTTGGCATTGGCAAGTTTCGCCTGCCCCTCGGCACCTATTTCCGGTAGTGCCGACTGCCGTGCATATCTTGTCTCTGTCATAGCTTTCTGAGATCGTGTGTGAGTTTGGCGGCACAGAAGTTCGGGCCGCACATAGTGCAATACTCGCCGTCGGTATGCCCTGCCTCCTCATAATATTGCAGAGCGCGTTCAGGATCGAGGGAGAGGTGGAATTGATCGCGCCACCTGAAATCGAACCGTGCCTTCGAGAGAGCATTATCACGAATCTGCGCTCCCGGATGACCTTTGGCAAGGTCCGCGGCATGAGCAGCTATCTTATATGTCACCACCCCTACGCGGACATCCTCCTTGTTGGGGAGAGCGAGGTGTTCTTTCGGTGTCACGTAGCATAGCATTGCCGTTCCCAGCCACGCTATCTGTGCGCCTCCAATGGCACTCGTAATGTGGTCGTACCCCGGAGCTATGTCGGTCACTATCGGGCCGAGGGTATAGAAAGGTGCCTCATGGCAGTGATCCAGCTGCCGGTCCATATTCTCACGTATCTTGTGCATGGGCACATGGCCCGGACCTTCGATAAATGCCTGCACGTTTTTCGCCCAAGCACGTGTCACGAGTTCGCCCATTGTATCGAGCTCGGCAAACTGTGCGGCGTCGTTGGCATCAGCCGTACAGCCTGGCCTGAGTCCGTCGCCTAACGACAGTGCGACATCATACTGTGCCACAATATCGCAGATCTCGTCGAAATGTTCATAGAGGAAAGACTCTTTGTCGTGAATCAGACACCATTTGCTCATTATCGATCCTCCACGGCTCACTATTCCGCATAGACGACTGTCGGCAAGATGCACGTTCTGACGCCGGATACCCGCATGTATCGTAAAGTAGTCTACACCTTGCTCGCATTGCTCGATAAGGGTGTCTCGGTATATCTCCCATGTCAGATCCTCGACTCGTCCGCCTACCTTTTCAAGTGCCTGATAGATAGGAACAGTTCCCACAGGGACAGGACAATTCCGCACTATCCATTCACGGGTTTCGTGGATGTTTGCTCCGGTTGATAGATCCATAAGCGTATCTCCTCCCCACTTGCACGACCAAATTGCCTTGTCGACTTCCTCCGATATCGACGAAGTTGTTGCTGAATTGCCGATGTTGGTATTGATCTTTACAAGGAAGTTTCGTCCTATTATCATCGGTTCAGCTTCCGGATGATTGATATTTGCAGGGAGCACGGCGCGTCCGCGAGCTATTTCATCGCGAACAAATTCGGGGGTGATGTGAGATTTTATTCCGAGTGCCTCACAGTTCATGTTCTCGCGGATAGCCACATATTCCATTTCGGGAGTTATGATACCCGCCTTCGCGTATGCCATCTGGCTTATCCCTTTTCCTTTCATTGCTCGCCGGGGAAGGCGGATATGCTCAAATCGAAGAGCGTCGAGGCTCTTGTCGGCGAGCCGCTGCTTTCCATATTCGCTCGTTACTTCCGGTAGTATTTCAGTATCACCTCGGTCTTCTATCCACTTTTCCCTGATCCGTGGCAGTCCTTTCTTCACATCAATTTCGATAGCCGGGTCGGAATACGGACCGCTGGTATCGTAGATATACACAGGTTCATTAGGTTCGGTATGCGGAATACCGTTTTTATCCTTGACTACTGTAGGTGTGAGATTCACCTTGGTCATTCCCACCTTTATATATGGGAAGAGTCGGCCGTTCATATACACCTTTTCTCGTTTGGCATACGCCTTATTGTCGTTTGGCATGATAACTTCGTATTAAATATGATTTATTATTGAAGGAATGCAGTAAGAGGCGAACTGGCCTCAGCAGTGTCGCATACCGACCCAAGTCCGGCTAAATATCCACGTCTTCCAGCCACTACGGCCTCTTTGAATGCTCTTGCCATTTCTACGGGATTTCCTGCCACGGCAATCGCAGTGTTCACAAGGCAGCAGTCCGCTCCCATTTCCATAGCTTCCGCAGCATGGCTCGGAGCTCCGATTCCGGCGTCGATCACCACAGGCACAGTTGCTTGCTCTATTATTATCTGAAGGAAATCCTTCATGCGCAGCCCTTTGTTTGTCCCTATTGGTGCGGCAAGAGGCATCACTGTAGCCGCTCCGGCCTCTTCGAGATGTTTGCAAAGCGTAGGATCGGCCTGACAGTAGGGGAGTACCACAAATCCGAGTTTCACCAACTCCTCCGTGGCCTTAAGAGTCTCTACCGAGTCCGGCAAAAGATATCGCGGATCAGGATGAATCTCAAGCTTGAGCCAGTTGGTGCCGAATGCTTCGCGTGCCATTTGTGCGGCAAAGACCGCTTCTTCGGCATTCCGCACGCCCGATGTGTTTGGCAGAAGTTGAATATTAGGATTCCGGGTGATATGAGTGAGCAGTTCGTCATCTTTATCTTTGAGTTCTACGCGCTTCATCGCCACAGTCACCATTTCAGTTCCGCTGGCTTCTATAGCCTTGGCCATTACTTCATTGTTGTCGAATTTTCCCGTTCCGAGAAAAAGGCGGGAGTTGAATTCTCTCCCTGCAATGATCAGTTTATCCATATTCGTTATTATCTATTTCTTACTTTTATTAATAGACTCACACACTTCGAGTATTCTTTTCATCTCAGCCACAGGGTCATCCGCGTTAAGCACAGCTCCGCTAAGAGCCACGCTGTCTACTCCGGTTTCAAGAATGGAGGGGATATCTTCGGCTGTGATACCCCCTATCGCAACCACTGGGATATGAATCCCTGCTTCTTTCATATCACGTACTATCGACCGGTATCCTTCCAGGCCAAGCACAGGCGCGAGCCCTTTTTTAGTGGAGGTGAATCTGAAAGGTCCGGAGCCGACATAGTCTCCACCTGCCCGCGCTATCTTCTCGACTTCAGAAAATGTGTTGGCCGTTCCCCCGATAATAAAGTCATTCCCGAGAATATCTCTTGCCTGAGATATGGGCATGTCTTTCTTGCCGAGATGCACGCCGTCGGCCCCGACTTCTTTCACGAGTTCCACCCGGTCATCAATGATGAAAGTCGCTCCGGCATCATCGCACATCTTCTTCACATTTCGTGCCACACGGCGCACATCTTCTTCGGAGGCATCTTTCATGCGTAGCTGTACCCAGCGGCACCCGCCCTCAAGAGCAAGCCGTATTGAGTCTTCGTATGTATAGCGCCCGTTGGAGTGAGAGATGAACTGCACTTCCACTTTCATCCCCCGCAGGCTGCCTTGATTATTATCACTTTATCTCCTTCGTTCAGGGGAGTATCGGTCCAGAAGGGACGCTGAATCATGCTTCTTCCCAGAGCGATTGCCACTCCGTGCTCAGGCAGATTTAGCTCTGCTGCAAGTTCAGCAAGATTCTGAGCACTGATCTCCGTCGATTTGTCGTTAATGTAGATCTTCATAACATTTCTGTAAGTTTAATATCATTACAGAAATACCCGGGTGCGCTCTTCACGAATGCGTCACTCGGGTAGTGTATTTATCTGTCTTACAACAAATCGCGATTTCTAAAATCTCATTCCTACGGCAGCATTATCTGCATCAGGTTCATGGGTATAATCTCAGCCTTCACAGTCGGTGTATATGTAAGATTGTTACACCGCGGTGGGGGCACCCCCGAGTATTTCTTGGGGCAAAGTTAATATTTTCCAAAGATATTCTGAAAAATATTAACTTTAATTCACATATCAAAAAAAGAGGCTCCCCGAAGGAAGCCTCATAATATCTTGTTAAATAAGATGTCTTAGATTCCAAGACCTTTCTTAACGAGTTCAATCTTGGCGGCGGCGTCGCGGTTGCAGCGGTCGTAGTCGGCAAGATCTTTCATCTTGTCATGTACTTCGATGTAGAACTTGATCTTGGGCTCTGTACCCGAAGGACGGATCGACACCTTTGTGCCGTCGGCAGTAAAGTACTGGAGAACATTCGATGTCGTGGGGAAATCCATCTTCGTAATGGTACCTGCAGGAAGTTCAGTGCAGTTGAGGTCGGCATAGTCCTTGATGAGGATCACAGGGCTTCCTGCTATTTCCTTGGGAGGATTGGAGCGGAAGTTCTTCATCATCTGCTGGATCTCTTCAGCGCCGGTCTTGCCGGGACGTACAACGGAAATACCTTCTTCGTGGCTGTAGCCGTTCTTCAGATAGATTTCCTGAAGCATCTGGTTGAAATCAAGACCGCGGTCCTTGGCCCATGCGCAGATTTCTGCCATGAGGGAAATGGCTGATACGGAGTCCTTGTCGCGGCAGAAGTCTTCGGCGAGGAAGCCGTAGGATTCTTCACCGCCGCCAAGGTAGCGGCTCTGGCCTTCAAGGTCGCGTATTACGGCAGCAATCCATTTGAAGCCTGTATAGCAGTCAAACATCTTGATGCCCTGATTCTCGGCGATAGCCTTGATAGTCTCGGTGGTTACGATAGTCTTCACTATGTATTCGTTGCCGTTGAGGCGGCCGAGTTCACGGTTGCGCAGCATGATGTAGTTCAGAAGTATCATCACTATCTGGTTACCGTTGATAAGCTGGTATTCCCCGTTGTTGTCGCGGATTACACAGCCGATGCGGTCGGCGTCGGGGTCGGAAGCTACTACGAGATCGGCACCGACTTCCTTAGCCTTGGCGATAGCCATGGCCATGGCAGAAGCATTCTCGGGGTTGGGAGAATCTACTGTGGGGAAGTCGCCCGAGGGAACGTCCTGCTCGTCTACGTGGATGATGTTGGTGAAGCCGTAGTTGCGGAGTGAATCCGGCACGAGTTTCACACCTGTTCCGTGGATAGGTGTGTACACAATCTTAAGATCGGCATGGCGCTTGATAACCTCCGGGTCGAGCGAGAGAGTCTTCACTGCGGCGAGGAATTTCTTATCCATATCTTCGCCGATAATCTGGATCTTGCTCTTGTCGCCGTTGAACTTGATTTCATCAACGCTCTTTATGCGGTTTACGTGGTCGATAATGTTCACGTCGTGCGGTGCGATGATCTGGGCACCGTCGCTCCAGTATGCCTTATAACCGTTGTATTCCTTGGGGTTGTGCGAAGCTGTGATATTCACGCCGCTCTGGCAACCGAGCTCGCGGATAGCGAAGGAAAGTTCGGGGGTGGGACGGAAATTCTCGAAGAGATACACCTTGATACCGTTGGCAGAGAAAATATCGGCAACGATTTCGGCGAATTTACGCGAATTGTTGCGCACATCGTGGCCTACCGCAACGCTGATTTCAGGAAGATCTGTGAAGGTCTCCTTGAGGTAGTTGGCAAGACCCTGAGTTGCTGCGCCTACAGTGTAGATATTCATGCGGTTGGTACCGGCTCCCATAATCCCGCGGAGGCCGCCCGTACCGAATTCGAGGTCGCGGTAGAAAGATTCGATCAGTTCTGTCTTGTCGTCGGAGTCGAGCATCCGGCGTACTTCGGTCTTTGTTTCTTCATCGTAGCCGTCGCCGAGCCACAGTTTGGCACGCTCGGTAACCTGTTCGATAAGTTCTTTGTTTGTGTCCATGGTGAACGTAGTTATGTAGTGATTTTGATTTTGAATTTTCTTTGAGGCAAAGATAGGACTTTGCTACAAGATATACAAATTTTTCTCCACCTTGGTTCAGAATTTATTTTAATCATTTTCTCACAACTTATCGCTTTCAACAGGATTAAGATATTGGTGGTATCAGCCTCTGGCGATAATTTTGCTCCTTTTCTTTATTTTTAGTAATTTTGCGCCATAAAATCTATAATTATTATGAACGATCTTCCACAGAAATACAATCCTGCTGAGGTAGAAGACAAATGGTATGCTTATTGGCTTGAGCATAAGCTCTTTCACTCTGAGCCTGATGCTCGCGAACCTTACACTATCGTTATTCCCCCGCCAAATGTTACAGGTGTGCTCCACATGGGCCACATGCTCAATAATACTATTCAGGACATTCTCGTCCGTCGCGCCCGAATGCAGGGCAAAAATGCCCTTTGGGTGCCGGGTACCGACCATGCCGCTATCTCTACAGAGACAAAGGTGATCGGAAAACTTGCCGCAGAAGGTATTAAGAAAACCGACCTTACCCGCGAGCAGTTCCTTGAGCATGCCTGGGAGTGGACCGAGAAGCACGGAGGTATCATCCTCCAGCAGCTTCGCAAACTCGGAGCATCCTGCGACTGGGATCGCACAGCTTTCACAATGGACCCCCTCCGCAGCGAGAGCGTTCTTAAAGTATTCGTTGATCTTTACGATAAAGGTCTTATTTATCGCGATCTCCGGATGGTCAACTGGGATCCCGTCAACCGCACTGCTATCTCCGACGACGAGGTATTCTTCACCGAAGAGCAGTCGAAACTCTATTATCTGCGCTACTACCTTGCAGAGGAACCCGAGCATCTCGATGCCCCCGAAGGATCGGTTGTGCACACCGACAGCGAAGGCCGTCACTACGCTGTGGTTGCCACTACGCGCCCCGAGACTATCATGGGCG
>CAYYQS010000069.1:0-11948 GCA_964472555.1 uncultured Bacteroides sp. | reverse complement strand
AACAGATGATTTTCCCTATCGGTGAACCCAACAACGCTTACGCAAAATATTTCATTGGTCAGAGTTATATTGCCCCGATCTCAACAGAGCAGGTCAAGTTCTTCAACGTGACTTTTGAACCAGCATGCCGCAACAACTGGCATATCCACCGTGCAACTAAAGGTGGAGGTCAGATGCTGGTCGGAGTTGCCGGAAGAGGTTGGTATCAGGAAGAGGGTAAACCTGCCGTAGAGATACTTCCCGGCACTGTCATCCATATTCCAGCTAACGTAAAGCACTGGCATGGCGCGGCTGCCGACAGCTGGTTCTCACACCTTGCTTTCGAGCTTGAGGGCGAAAACACATCCAATGAATGGCTTGAGCCGGTGACAGATGACCAATACTACAACCTGAAATAAATTGAATTCCAATAATTTCAGGGTTCTCTTATGAGTTTTTAGCAGACACTGATGAATTATGATATTTCATCATATCAGGCAGATCGCGGAACCCTAGGGATTCATAGACCGGTCTGCCTTCATCGGTGGTTTCGAGATAGATCAGTAGTTTTTTGATTATATAATGCCTTGAAATATCAACTTTTTAATCAGTGAGCACGCCAACGACAGACCGTTATATTCCAAGTTCCTTACGCTTCTTACCACTAAGGTGGTTCACAATCAACTGATAACCGCTGTGGATTAAATCCTTGATCTGACCACTCGGCATATCAGAATCAAGTTTGATTCCAAGCCAATGTTCCTTATTCATGTGCCAGGCAGGAAAAGCTCCTTGATATCTCGACAGCATATCTTCGATGACATCAGGTTCACACTTTACATCAATGAATTTCTCATCAGGGTTAAACAGACAAAACCATTTACCACCTACTTTAAATGTTACAAGCATTTGATATTGTGGTTCAGTCCACGGTTGGTCTTCTTCTGCTTCCGGCAGTGAGAGGCAATACTCTCGTAAATCTTCAATATTCATAATATTACTATTTTTTTAACATATCGATAATCAGAAAGTTGAATTAGTCACGGCATCATCCAGGATTATATTATTATTATGCTTTGTCTTAAGATACAACCTTAGTTGCTTTGGACTCAGGCCCGAATGTTTCTTCACATATTTACCAAAGAAAGAAGGATTATTGAAGCCTAACCGCGATGAGATTTCCTTTATTGACTCATCTGTATGGATTAGAGAAGTCCTGATATCGGTCATAACAGCTTCATTTATCCATTCCATCGTGCTTTTACCGCTGATCTGTTTCACCACTCTCGCAAGATAGTTTGGTGATACAGAGAGTGCGTCGGCATACCACTGCATATCCCTCGGCTTTGGATAGGACTCAATAAGCAGCGTGGAAAATCGCTGATAGAGCCTGTCGGCCGATTGTCTCACGGGTATTTTCTCCGAGTCTGCTCCCGGAAGAGAGACGGACGCAAGCAAATCTTCCATCAACGAAATAATTGTGAAACGCACATTCTCTATCCCCATAGAATATTTCTGACTCAGCAATTCTCCATAGATTTCAAGAAGAGCTGCCATGGCTTCATTAAGATTGAAGACCATGCAGTTACCCTTTAATGATGTAAGTTGCGGAAATCCTACGGGACTACGGCTTTCAAACGGAACGCTTGCCTCAATCCCACAGACCATTCCGTCACTATCAGGCGAAAAAAGCACATCCGATATATAGTCTCCCGCCTTATAGAAAATTATCTGCCCCGCGTCCGCTCTGAGTGAAATGTCATTGAGGGTGATTGCAAGTTTTCCTGTGGCTACATAAATGAAGCCGACAAAATTTACTACAATTTTGCTGGTGAGCTTTCTGAGCGCGGAAAAATCGCGATAAAAAATAAAGTCAGACCCGAACTTCATCCCCGCAGTTGCGGAGTTGAGGTCACTGATTGTCCATAGCGGAGGAAGTGCATTCTGTATCATTGATGAATCATTTTACTTTTAAAACATTTTCAAAGCACATTAGTTTATCATCAAACAGGATATTCCGAATAAAAAACTATTCTATTTAATGCATAAAATACTCCATTTAAGGCTTTGTCAATAATTACAAGAACCAATCTTCATTAACGACGTTTTCTAATTAAACAGTAACACATAAAACTTCCTGAATAAGTTTCACAAACGATTACAATATATGTCTGAACAATTCACATCCAAGCATCTGATAGCTAAAGAATATCAGTTGCCTATCATAGATAAGATATTTGAGGCTTGTCAATTACCCTTTGATAAGAATCCTTATGTTGGCATGATCGGCCAAAGTGAGAAGCTGCCCGGCTCTCAGGTGGTGACAATTACCGGCATGGACGGTAACAATATCGATCTCTATATCTGGCGTCCAACCCGACTGAGCCGTAAAGGTCCGCTCCCCATTCTGTATTTTATGCATGGTGGAGGTTATCTATTGGGAGATGCCAACACTATGGCCACCAAACCTGAAGTATTGACCGACGGATTGCAGGCAATCTTAGTAAGCGTCAACTATCGGCTGGCCACAGAGGCTCCTTTCCCGGCAGATTTGCATGATGCCTATTCAGGGCTTGAATATATTCACGATCATGCATCCGAATATGGTGCCGACCCAACACGTATTGTCATCTTAGGTGAGAGTGCGGGCGGAGGGCTGGCAGCACGCCTCGCCTTGTACAACCGCGATCACGGCAGAGTCCCTTTGTGTGGCCAGGCCCTGACATATCCTATGCTCGACAGTCGCACCGGAACTGACAAAGATCCTATGCCCGACCCTTATGCAGGACAGTTGGTATGGACACCGGCTTATAACCGGCTCGGGTGGAAAACTCTGTTGGGAAGCCGGAAATTGACCGAAGATCAACTTCCTTATTATTCGGCATCTCTCGCTACAGACCTGTCAAACCTACCACCTGCATACATTGCCGTCGGAACTCTCGACCTGTTCTGTATGTCATGTCTCGACTATACTGCCCGCCTGACGTGTGCGGGAGTAAATACCGAGCTCCATATCATTCCCGGAGTCTTCCATGGATTCGACTTACTCGGTCCCGACTCCCCTCAGACCAAGACATACAATCAGCTCCGCATTGCACAGATCAAACGGTTGTTTGGAGAATAATTCGTAATAAATTATATAGATCTCTTGAAGATCAATCTAACAATAAAAAACTAAAACAATGAGTAATTACACTAAAACACACGTAGCTGAAGGTGCACCACGCACCGAGCTCCACGACATCCTCGGCCTCACCGGTGCAGAGGTATCAGTCAACAATCTTCCCGCAGGAACAGTCATTCCTTTCTACCACAGCCACAAGCAGAACGAGGAAATCTATTTCATCGTCTCGGGCAAAGGCTTTATGGAAATCGACGGTGAGAATGTTCCCCTCCAGGCTGGCGACTGGCTTCGTGTAGCACCCGCAGCCAAGCGCAAAATCCATGCAGAAACCGACATGACCGAAGTCTGCATTCAGGTAAAGGAAGGTAGCCTCACTGAATGGACAGCAAACGACGCTATCGTATCATAAAGGAAATTTACTTCCGATAATTGTGAGAGCGTTGCAGAACAATACCTCTGCAACGCTCTCTCTGTATAATCTCATCCAAGTGAACACCGGAAAATTCCTACGTTGTCATCAAAAAAGATAATGGTAAATTATTCGGCCTTTACCTTACGCAGATACTCCGACGGTGTCATCCCCGTCTGCTTCTTGAACATGCGGCTGAGATGTTGCGGATATTCCAGACCGATATCGTAAGCTACCTCGGAGATTGTCTTCCCTGCCGCAAGCCCTTTCTTGGCCTGTATCACCAGAAAATTCCTTATATGATTCCCTGCCGTCTCACCCGTCGAGCGCTTGATCAGGTCGCCGAGATAGTTAGGCGACATACAAAGGCACTCTGCCAGATACTGGATCGTAGGAATTCCCTGCTTAAACTGAATACCGTCGAGATAGTAACGCGTCAAGGCATCGTGAAAGCGCGCGAGAACATCCGAGTTTTCTTTCTTCCTGCTGATAAACTGCCGGTTGTAGAACCGCTTGCAGTACTCAAGCAGTACACCTATATATCCAACTATTATTTCGTCCTGTTGACTATCGTGCTCCTCTTCGGCTTCCCGCTTAATGGCCTTGAGCAAAGACACTATTATATCGTGCTCCTCCTTGTTCATGTGCAAACCCTCGTTGATGTGGTACTCGAAGAAAGAATAGTCATGTATATGTTTCTCCAGAGGGGTGCCATGCAATAAGTCGGGATGAAACAGCAAAGCCCACCCCGTAATAAAAACCAGCTCTCCCGTGTCTTCCCTGCCTCCTATCTGACCCGGAGATACGCATAGCAGAGTTGATTCCTTATAGTCATATTTTCCACACCCGTACTGCAGACTTAACGAATCATCATCGCGCAGGAAGATGGCATAGACTCCGTAATGGTTCAGACTTGAACGTGTCGGCGAAATTGCATTATAATCAATCACGCTCACATATTTATGTCTGTCGGTCAGGCCGAGGTAGGAGCTGTAGTCGCCGGGGACGTTGACTTTAAGGATTTTCTTCATGTTGCAAAGATAAAAATAATAATCTGATTCTTAGCGTTAAAGAGGCTGCTTTTTCTGTAAAATTGTTACACAGTGAGGTAGAATTGATACGTCGGAAGATTTTTTTGACTGTAACTTTGCAGTAATCGAATAAGCTTACATTAAGCATTGCACCACAGAAAATAATACCGACAACATGAAGAGATATATTTTTTCCTTGCTATCTTTAATCGCCATTTCTACTGCCTTAAGTGCAAAGACACTGGTGGTCTACTACAGCTACACTAACAACGTTGAGCGCATAGTCAATGAACCGAAAACTCAGATTGACTGCGACGTGGTGAAAATCGAGCCCGCCGAAAAAGGCCTGAACTATGCCGCAAACAATTATGCCATAGGCAGCGCCCTGATTGCTGCGATCCGGAACAATCCTGACGACGCCTCTTCTTATCCTGCTATCGACCACGTGGACATCAACCTTGATGCCTACGACACCGTGATAATCGGGGCTCCTCTTTGGTGGAGCCAGATGGCCGCCCCGCTGCAGACTTATCTTTTCCATTCCGGTGAAAAAATGGCTGGCAAGAACATCGGACTGATCGTTTCGAGTTCCAGCAGCGGAATTAGCGGTGTCGTTGCCGATGCCAAAAGGCTGATACCTGAAGGGAAGTTTCTCGAACCGAATCTTTGGATACGCTCTTCTCAGGTCTCAAACAGTCACACCCTTATATCTCAGTGGCTCAAGGACATCGAGTATTCAAATCTCCTTTCGGGAATCCAGCATATTGAGCTCGATTCAACAGACCATTCCGAGACAGAAATCTTTCATCTCAATGGCTTGTTTGCCGGAAAAGAAGCGGCTACCCTACCCAAAGGGTTGTATATAGTTCGCCAGAATGGCAGAACCTGTAAAATAAAATTGTGAGGGAACGGCAGTGAGCAATTAAAGCAAAGCTGCCGGGCAGAGCATCAGGTCTTTTATATTTCGGCTAAATTCGCTACCTTTGTGATGCATATTTCTAACACTCACAGCAAATCACATCGTGGCGAGATTTATCAACCATAAGATTATCTGTCTTATCCTTTCGTTGGCTGCGGCAGCCATAAGCCCTGCCGCAGCAAGGAAAACGGCTTCGGAATTCAATCCTGACTGGATCTACGACCAAAGCGTAACGGGCGTGAACAAGGAAGAAGGTCATGCCACTTTCATCCCTTACCCGTCCTCCGAGGCAATGACGTCTGATCCTTTCTACAGCACTCCGTGGATTATCCCGGCGAGTACCTGCTATATTGATCTCAACGGAACTTGGAAATTCCGCTGGACACCGGGGACTCCCGAAGGCCCGGCACGACCGGAGTGGCAGGCCGCAGATATCGACGACAGCGCGTGGGATGACATAAGAGTACCCATGAGCTGGGAGATGACAGGAAGATATAATAAGCCAGCCTACGTTAACACCGACTATCCATTTCATAACGAGCCCCCTTATGCACGGCACGGCTACGAGGAACACGACGTGACCGACCACAACGCTACCGGATTCTACCGGCGCACATTCAGTATCCCTGAAGACTGGAAAAGCAAGCGTATATTCGTGCACTTCAATGGTGCATACAGCGGCATCGCCGTGTGGATCAATGGCCGGTTTGCAGGATATTCACAAGGGTCCAACAACGATGCGGAGTTCGATATCTCCAGACTCGTACACTCCGGAGATAATCAGATATCAGTGTGCTGCTACCGCTGGACCGACGGATCATATCTCGAAGGCCAGGACATGTGGCGCATGAGCGGTCTACACCGCGAAGTATATCTCAAAGCCGTACCCTCGGCCTTTATCCGCGATCACTATCTCTATACCGACACGCAGAGTGACGACGCCACTTCGGGGCGCCTCAACGTGAAGCTCGACATTGACAACCGTGATAAAGAGAAGGGTGTCCGCACATTCAGAATGGTAGTAAGGGATAAGGAAGGAAATACGGTGGCTGCTTGCAGTAAAGACGTAAAACTTTCAGCATCCGACCTGAATATCGTATTATCTACCGGACTGCTCGAAGGTCTTACGCCTTGGCACGCCGAGAATCCCTATCTTTACGATGTGAATATAATTCAGCTCAGAAACGGCAAGGAAGAAATGGTATTCAACACAAAATACGGCTTCCGCAAGATAGGCTACATCAACGAGCCCTCCCGACGCTATGTGACGATCAACGGCAAGAGAGTTTTTTTCAAAGGCACAAATATCCACGATACTCATCCCGTGTTCGGCCGTTACGTCGATTCTGAGACCATGAAGAAAGACATCTCCCTCATGAAGCAGGCAAATATCAACACCATGCGGACAAGTCACTATCCCCGCGATCCGAAGATGTACGCTATCGCCGACGCTTACGGGCTTTACGTAATGGATGAGGGAGATGTGGAGTGCCACGGAAATCAGAGTCTTACACGCGACACGGGCTGGACCGAAGCCTTTGTCGACCGCGATGTGCGCATGGTCCTTCGCGACCGCAATCACCCCAGCGTTATATTCTGGTCGCTTGGTAACGAAAACGGACACGGCGACAATATGGTGGCCTGCGCAGCGGCAGTCAGGGCCCTCGATCCTCGGCCTATTCACTGCCACGACAATACAGGCGACAGGCGTTCCACAGATATGTTCTCCGAAATGTATTCTTCTGTCGAATATGTACATGAGCTCAAAGACGGGCATCACGACCTGCCGTTCTTCATCTGCGAATACGCCCACGCAATGGGGCAGGCTATCGGTAATCTTAGCGATTACTGGGCAGAAATTGAGAGCGGCTCCGGAACTATAGGTGCTTGTATCTGGGACTGGGTCGATCAGGCTGTATATCACCCCGATTCCATACGGAAAAACGCTATGATTTCTCCTCAGGGATTTCACGCGTGGACAGGAGGATACGATTATGATAGCTCTCAGCTACACAATCCCGGCAACCGAAACGGATTCCAAGGAAATTACCTCAACAACGGAATTATCACTCCCGACCGTGCATGGACTCCCAAACTTACAGAGGTGAAAAAAGTATATCAGCATGTAGCCTTTGAGAAATTCAGCAGGGATTCCGGTATCCTCACCATTCGCAACAAATACCCTCATACCGACCTCGCCGACCGCTTCATTCTCGGCTATGAATTGCGCAAAGACGGCCTACCGGTAGAAAAAGGAGAGTTGTCTCTCCCTTCGATTCCTGCGTTATCTACGGCAAATGTAGCGCTTCCGCTCAGCACGGTGTTGACCACCGGGAGCGAGTACTCACTCATCACCTCCTTGCGCCTCAAGGAATCACAACCGTGGGCTGATGCAGGATATGATCAGGCCGACGAGGAATTCATCCTCACGGAGAGAGTGCCGCTCGAAGAGGTGAAAAGCTCAGGTAGCATAAAAATTGATAGAAACAGAATCTACGGGCACAACTTCTCCATTGAGTTAGACGACAACGGATTACTGAAAAGCTATATTTATAAAGGTAACGAGCTGCTTGCATCCTCACCCGAGTATAATGATTTCCGCCGCATCGATAACGATACCGAAGGAGCACAGGCCGACGGAGAAGGACCCGGTGGCTGCAACCATTACGGCGACGGAAAATACAGCTATTCAACAAGCGGCATCGGAAGTCACACGCTGCTCTCTCCTCCGCACATCGAGGGCAATAAAGCCGTAGCAACTATGACGGCGGAAGGCTGGAAATGCAGCTACTCTATAGCATATTCCGTTTATCCCGACGGGACTCTCGACATGTCGGTATCTTTCGAACCTCAGCGACGGGGCCTTCGACGTCTGGGCTTAGGCTGGACTTTTGCTCCCGGATTTGACGATTTGGATTACTATGCCCGCGGACCTGAGTCGAACTACACCGACCGTAAATCAGGGGCGTATCTCGGCCGATATCACACTGCGATCGATGAAATGATCGACGAGAATGTACATCCGCAGAGCTATGGCGACCGTCAGGATCTTCGTGAACTTACTCTATACAACCGCCTCACGGGCCGTAGGCTGCGCGTCATGACTGAGGGACCCGTAAGTTTCTCGGCCAGCCACTACAACGAACTCGACTGGGACCACGACACACACTATAACCGGCTTCATTGGAATGACCTTAAGAAACACGAAGAGACATTCATGCATTTCGACTACTGGGTGCGGGGCATTGGAAACAACAGTTGCTTCTCAGATAAATGTCTGCCTAAGTACGAAACACCATACCCCGGCAATTATCAGGGAGCGGAAAAGCTGAATTATACATTGCGCTTTACCCCGGAATAACCGCTGAGATCGCTTATTCGATTACCGCAGCATAGCCTCCGTTGCGCGACATCCTGATTCTGACAGTATCTCCCCTTCTGACTTTCTTCTCGTTCTTCACATAGTGCATTGCCTGCACGGGGGCATTCACACCGTCTTCAAACGAAGTCATGGTATATTCTCCGTCACCGAGAAAGTCGAGTGTAATGTCAAATTCACGCCACGGCTTATCGTTGTTGGTTATACCGCCCACATACCATTTGTCTCCTTTCTTTTTGGCAACCACGGTATATTCACCGGCTTTAGCGGCAAGTGCCTTGGTAACATCGCTTGTAACAGGAACAGACGCTATGAAGCGGGTACAATCATCGTTTGCCATATATAAAGTGGGATTGTCGGCAAGCATCTGCAGCCCGGTTTCCCAAAGTATGTATAGAGCCATTTGGTAAGCCCGCGTACCAATCGAACCGGAATTTGGCCGGTCGCAGCGGTATTTCTCAGGTTGATAGCTGAGCATAGCCCCCGGAGTATAATCCATGGGCCCTACGGCATTTCGGAGGTAAGGAAAATAAGCACTGTTGTCAGGTGTACATCCTCCCATTTGTTCCATGCCACGCACACCTTCATAAGATAGTACGTTGGGGTATTTATATTCGAGACCCGCTGGCTTGAAAGACCCGTGGAAGTCGACAAACAAACCATTGCGGGCAGCCTCGGCAGCCACGCGCTCATAAAAGTTCACCATCCATTGATCACTGCGGTCCATAAAGTCAATTTTAACACCTTTCACTCCCATGGCGGAGTATCTTTCAAACAGATCGAAGTTGTTTTCAACCGTCAGCCATGGGAGCCAGAGAATAACGCCCACTCCTTTCTCTTTTCCATACCCGATCAGTTCGCCAAGATCAAGAGAAGCATTTGGGGTAAAAGGATCTGAGGTGCTATCTGCCCACCCTTCATCCAGAAGGACATAGTCAACTCCATATTTCGATGCAAAATCTATAAAGTATTTGTAAGTGGCAGTATTGCACCCCGCCACAAAGTCCACGTCCTGTCCATAAGGAGTCGCACCGTTCCACCACTCCCAAGTAGTCGTTCCGGGCTTTATCCACGAAGGATCTGCAATCGCCGGTTTCTCTGCCAACCGTGCGGTCATGGTATTCTCTATGATCTCACCGTCATTGGAAGTCACTACAAAATATCGCCACGGAAACGCCCTACGCCCCTCTGTCTTTGCTATATACTCGGCTTCCTCAAGTATTTTCACACTCCGGTCACCGTCAGGTCCGAACTTTAGTGGCACTTTAGGGAAAATGGCATTGAGGCGATTATTGGTGCCCTGCGGATTGAGAAACATCGCAGGATAATCAGTAAGAGCCGACTCGCTTACGAGAATCTTTCTGTCATCTTTCAGCTCAATCAAAAGTGGAAGTAACGTGTATTTATCGCCTGCTCCATTCCACTCATCTGCCGAGAGATGACTGTAGGGCTCCTCGCACGAAGTCTTGAATGATCCCGCGAGCTGACAGTGAATAGTGGATCCCTCCGGAAGACCGATGCCGAACACCTCATCGGTCACCTCAATCTCACCCTTCAGGTCTGTGACAATGCGGTAGGCAACCCCGTCGTTGAAAACCCTGAATTCGACCGCATATCCCCCTTTGAACCTGAGCGACATCTGCTCGTATTCATTCTCTATCTCAGCGAATTTAAAGGGAACTGCAGGTATAATGGTTTCGCTGACCGAATTCCGTTTTATATCAGAAAGCTTTGGATTCTTCCCCAAAGTATTGCCATTGACAATAAGCGAAATAACGCCGTCGGTAAGCACAGGCTCCCCCTCGAGATTTATAGAATAAACTATCTGCTTGTCTACATCGACATCCACCCTGACATTACCGTCGGGCGATGTTGCCGAATACGTCTTTGCAAAAGCTCCTATTGACCAAAGCAGAAATATGAGGCTGGCTACAAGTCTTGAGTTCATGGATAAGGTGGTGAGTTCTAATTCTTCATTTCTTCTGCAAAAATACCACATTTTTTATAGCTTAACAACATACCATATTTCAAGAAAAGCATCTGTGCACTATGATAAATGCATCGCCAACACCTGAATAATAGTAAGACTAATATTTTTTTGCTCAATATTTGGCATATAATAGTAAAATCACTATCTTTGTAGCGTCCAATTATAAAGAGAACATTGACATGAAAGTATTAAAAACAGGTTACGTGCTAAAAGCATTGCTTGCCGATGGATGGTATATCACCGCAATCAGAGGCAGCCACCGCCAACTCCGCCATCCCGACAAACCCGGAAAGGTTACTCTCAATGGGAAACCCTCATCGGATATATGGGGTCGCGAGTTAGATAGTGTGGAAAAACAAGCAGGACGTAAGTTCTGAACCGAGAGGGGCCGGAGTCCCGGCCCTCTCTTTAACACTTTCATGGAATGACTCTTGGACGCAATGGCGCGGGCACCCGCGTGTCCGCGCCATTTTTCACGACATTACAGACATTAAGATATGCAACATTTAACAATCAACACATCCAAAACGCCCAAAGGCTATAGCGGTTCGTGCGATATAATCCCTGGATGGGTAGTAGCCTACGAAGGCGATTTTGAAGGCTTTGAAGAATACTTGCGTGAGAGCATCGCCTTTTATGTGGAATGTGCAAAATCTGACGGAGAAGAATATCCGGAAATTCTTGACAATGCAGATCTTGTTATTCACTACAGATTTGACGTGCAGAGCCTCTTGGCACACTATCAGAACATATTCTCATTTGCAGCGTTGCAATATATAACAGGTGTGAATCAGCGACAACTGTGGCACTATGCTGCAGGAAGGTCCAAGCCCAGACCAAAACAAGCTGAAAAAATCGTGGGCGCGCTAAATCACCTTGGTAAAGAATTGGTCTCGCTCTCTGTTTAATTGGACACTAAACAAGCACAAAGACCTTTTTCCTCCGACTTTTTTTGAGCCGGAGGAATTTTTTTAGGACAAATTGAAACGACGTGTTCCGAATTTGCCCCAGCATATTTTGAAAAATGCTTGCAAGCTATTGACCTGCAAGCATTTAACCCTGAATGGGTCGGGGTGAGAAGACTCGAACTTCCGACCTCCACGTCCCGAACGTGGCG
>CAYYQS010000068.1:0-12409 GCA_964472555.1 uncultured Bacteroides sp. | reverse complement strand
CCGTCGAGATGGAAACCGGCACCGGCAAGACCTACACCTATATCAAGACGATGTACGAGCTCAACAAACTTTACGGCTGGACGAAGTTCGTCATCGTGGTGCCGTCGGTGGCTATCCGTGAAGGTGTACTGAAATCATTCGAGACCATGTCCGACCACTTTGGCGACGAATATGGAAAGCGAATGCAGTATTTCACCTACAACTCCAAGCAGCTATCCAAGATCGACGCTTTCGCCTCCGACAGCGGTATGCACTGCATGATTATCAACACTCAGGCGTTCAACAGTTCTTTCGATGATACGGCTAACAACGCCGCTTCTCGCATCATCTTCGACCGCCGCGACGAGTTCGGCTCACGCCGTCCTATTGACGTTATTGCCAAGACTCGCCCGATTATGATAATCGACGAGCCGCAGAGTGTGCTCGGTGCAAACCGCAACAACCGAACTCGTCAGGGATTGCGACTGTTCGACCCGCTAATGATGTTGCTCTACTCCGCCACCCACCGCGAAGCCGACATATCCAACATGGTCTACCGCCTTGATGCTATCGACGCTTACAATCGTAAACTCGTCAAGAAAATCGAAGTAAAAGGCATCTCTCAAGTCGGCTCGACCGCCACCAACGGCTTTCTTTGTCTCGAAGAAATAGTCATCTCCAAAAGCAATCCCAAAGCCCGAATCTCCTTCGACTGCAAGACAGCCTCCGGCACACGACAGGTCACACGCCTTGTCGGCGAAGGCTTCGACCTTTTTGAGAAAAGCGGCGGCCTCGCCGAGTACCGCGACCGCTATATCATCCGGCGCATCGACGGCCGCGCAGGCACCGTAGAACTGCTCAACGGCACCACCCTCTACGTCGGTTCAATGATCGGCAACATCACCGAAGAAGCCATTCGTCGTGAGCAGATCCGGGAAACAATCCGCAGCCACTTCGAGCGCGAACGCAAACTGTTCGCCAAAGGCATAAAGGTGCTCTCGCTATTCTTCATCGATAAAGTTGAGCACTACCGCATCTACGGCTCCGACAACACTCCCTCTCCCGGAAAATTCGCAGAACTCTTCGAGCAGGAGTATAACAATGTGCTCTTTGAAAATCTCGACATTTTCTCCCCCGAATATACCCGCTATCTGCAGACTCATCCCGCCTCCGCTGTTCACGCAGGCTACTTTTCTCAAGACAAAAAAGGAAAGCTGACCGACACCAAAGAGACCTCCGAGAAAGGACGAGAGGAAGCACTCCGAGCCTACGACCTTATCATGAAAAATAAAGAGCGCCTCCTGTCTTTCGACGAGCCCGTGCGCTTCATCTTCTCCCACTCCGCCCTAAAGGAAGGCTGGGACAACCCCAACATCTTTCAGATCTGCACACTCAAAGATAGCGACAACATCACCAAAAAGCGCCAGGAAGTAGGCCGCGGCATGCGTCTGTGCGTAAATAAGCATGGCGAGCGTCAGGATCACGACGTCCTCGGCGACTCCGTCTTCGACATCAACATCCTCACCGTCATTGCTTCAGAGAGCTACGAAAGTTTTGCCCGCAAACTACAGCAGGAGATTGCCGAGGCCGTTTCACACCGACCCACCGAAGTTTCTGCCGCACTCTTTGAAGGAAGATTATTTACCGACCGACACGGCAATCACATTAAGGTGACAAAGGAACTTGCAGGCAAAATCAA
Organism: uncultured Bacteroides sp.; assembly: GCA_964472555.1. Lineage (GTDB taxonomy): Bacteria > Bacteroidota > Bacteroidia > Bacteroidales > Muribaculaceae > CAG-873. Next base: position 10,731 of record CAYYQS010000068.1, on the reverse strand, counting down.
CTACCACCTCATCCGCAAAAACTACATCGACGACCGCGGCGCTCTCACCCCTCAGTATCACAACGACCGTCGCTCCGCCACCCTCGAATTCGGCGAAGACCTCGACTCTCTTAAGCAAGCAATCACAGCAGTACTCGACTCTGTCTTTGATACCAAAGTATTGCCACCAAACGCCCGGATTGAACGTCACGCCATATTCGACGCCGATAAATTCGCCCATTCTCGATTCCGGGAACTCTGGAAGCAGATCAACGTACGCTCGGTCTATACGGTTGATTTCAGCTCTGAAGAACTGATCAAAAACTGCATAGCTAAGATCGATGCCACCCTCCATATCACCGACATTCACATCAAGATCTCCGGAGGTACGCTGGTCGAAATCCGCAATCGTGAAGCACTACGCGAGGGATCCGCGATGACCGCGGGAAAGACCGTCCGCAAATCTGTCCGCGAATCCGTGGGGAGTAGCGTCCGATACGACCTCATCGGTGAATTAGTCCGCGCCACAGGCCTTACACGACGCACTATCGTCAATATCCTCCGCGGCATCAGCCCGGCGAAGTTCATGTATTTCCGCGTCAACCCCGAAGAATTCATCTTAAAGGTCGCCGCAATCATCAACGATTGCAAGGCTGTCGCAGTTATCGAAAAAATCACCTATTCTCCAACCGACCAGACCTTCGAGACCGACCTTTTCACCGTCGACGACATCAAAGGTAAAGTAGGCGATAACGCTATGGAGAGCACAAAGTCGCTCTACGACCTCGTGGTCGTCGACAGCAAAGGCACTGAAATGGAGTTCGCTAAACGCCTCGAAAATGAAGCGGATGTCGAAGTATACTCAAAGCTCCCGCGTGGCTTCTACATCAACACCCCCATGGGGCACTACAACCCCGACTGGGCCATCGTTTATCACGAAGGTTCGGTAAAGCACATCTATTTCATAGCCGAAACCAAAGGCTCCATGCGCGACATCGACTTCCGCGAAATAGAACAATCGAAAATCGCCTGCGCTCGCCGACACTTCGCCTCGATTTCTAATTCATCTGTATCCTACGACGTAGTCAACAGCTACGAAAAACTCTACAACATCGTGAAAGGAAACTGACCCTTCCCCCTAAACATTATTTAACGCCGACCTCACCCCTGTCTGGCATAATTTTTGTAAGTTTGTAGTTCATATAAAAATTAATTCGGCAATGAGAAAATTTATCACTACCGCACTGACATTTTTAACACTGATCACAAGCAATATTATGCCTACCGAAGCTCAGAACCCCTTCTATAGCGATTTCACGGGCGTGCACGGCACAGCTCCCTTCTCGCGGATCGACGATTCACAGTGGATGCCCGCTATCGACCGCGGCATCGAGCTCGCACAGCAAGAAATCGACGCTATCACCCGCCAGCGCTCACGCCCCGACTTCGAGAATACTATCGTAGCCCTCGAGCGCGCAGGAGCCGACCTCAACCGTGTCCTCAACGTCTTCTATCCCCTCCTCTCCGCCAACTCATCCGACAAAATGATGGAAGTGGCAATGGAAGCTTCCGCTAAACTCAGCGACTACTCCACCTCTATCATCCTCAACGAGGAACTCTGGAAGCGCGTCAAGGCAGTATACGACGACCGCGAACTCTTCAACCTCGACCCCGAGGACATGATGCTCCTCCAGAAGACCTACGACTCCTTCGCCCTCTCCGGAGCCAACCTCCAGGGCGAAGACCGCGAGAAATACCGCGCCCTCACAGCCGAACTATCCGCCCTCACCACAGCATTCGGCCAGAACGTCCTCAAGGAAATGAGCACCTACGAAATCTTCCTCGGACCCGACGACCTCGAAGGACTCCCCGAAAGTTCAATTACAGCAGCCGCCGAAGCAGCCAAAGCAAAAGGCCGCGACGGCGAATACCTCTTCACCCTCGACCAACCGGTCTACATCGCATTCCTCAAGTATTCCGCACGTCCCGACCTCCGCGAGAAGATGTACCGCCTCTACAACGGCCGCAACATGAAAGGCGAATACTCCAACATGGAGAATATCAAGCGCATCGCCGAAGTACGCATGGAGATTGCGCGCCTCCTCGGTAGCGACACATACTCCCGCCACGCTCTCCGACGCACAATGGCCGAAAATCCCGAAGCTGTCTACGACCTCCTCGACAGGCTCCGCGACGCATATCGTCCGGCCCTCGACGCCGAGATGAAAGAACTCACCGACTTCGCATCGGAGCTCGAAGGCCGTCCCGTCACAATAATGCCCTGGGACTACTCCTACTACTCCAATAAACTCAAGGCCGCCAAATACTCCTTCGACGAAGAAGCCCTCCGCCCCTACTTCGAGCTCGACCAAGTAGTCGACGGCGTTTTCGGCCTCGCCACAAAGCTCTACGGCATCACTTTCGTGCAGAACGACTCCATCGAAGTATATCACCCCGACGTGAAAGCCTACGACGTAAAAGACGCCGACGGATCCTATCTCGGCGTGCTCTACACCGACTTCTTCCCCCGCGCATCCAAGCGCCCCGGTGCATGGATGACCAACTTCAAGGACGAATGGAAAGAAGAAGACGGCACACCCTCGCGTCCCCACGTCACTATAGTGATGAACTTCACCAAGCCCACCGCCGACAAGCCCTCCCTTCTCACCCCCTACGAAGTTGAGACCTTCCTCCACGAATTCGGCCACTCACTCCACGGCCTCCTCGCCGACACAAAGTACAGCTCTCTCTCGGGCACATCTGTATATCGCGATTTCGTTGAGCTCCCCTCACAGTTCAACGAAAACTACCTCACAGAAAAAGAATTCCTCGACGGCTTCGCCCGCCACTACCAGACAGGCGAACCCATCCCCGCCGAACTCGTCGACCGCCTCATAGCATCATCGCAGTACGGCGCCGCCTACGCCTGCCTACGCCAGCTCGGCTTCGGCTACCTCGACATGGCATGGCACACAATCACCGAGCCCGTCAGCGACCCCGTCGCCTTTGAGACCGCTGCTACCGAGACAGTCCGCATCTTCCCCGACGTCGAAGGCACAATGCACTCACCCGTATTCAGCCACATCTTCTCAGGAGGCTATGCTTCAGGCTACTACAGCTACAAATGGGCCGAAGTCCTCGACGCCGACGCTTTCGCGCACTTCAAGGGAAACGGCATCTTCGACAAAGCCACTGCCGACAGCTTCCGAAACAACATCCTCACCCGCGGTGGCACCGAGAATCCCGCCGAACTCTACCGCCGTTTCCGCGGACAGGATCCCACTATCGACGCCCTCCTCATCCGCGACGGCATCCGCAAAGCTCCTCAGCCCAAAGTAGCCCCCGCGCCCAAGGACTGACACAATGGCTCCTGCCGATCGCTTCACCCCGGGGGCTGCTCCCTACGTCAGAGCCGAGGCACTTCGCCGCATCTCGCGGCTGTGGTGGCTCCCGGCTCTGGCCCTCATAGTCCTCGTAGCCTGCGGATTCTCCGACACCCGCTTTTTCTTCCTCGCCCTGATGCTCCTCTTCATAGTCTACCCCATGGTACTCTCCATGATGTGGATCACTCTTGCGGGAAACAAAGCCCTTGTCCTTTTCTCCCGCCCTCAGGAATGGACCTTCTCCGACGAAGCCTTCGAAGTGCGCTTCTTCCCCTACGACGCCGATGCCGACACGCCACCCCTCTCCACACTTCGCGTACCCTATTCGGAAGTCACTGCGGTTGAAGACAAAGGTAAGCACCTGCTCATCTGCGCACACTCGCTCCCCTGCTCCTTCCCCTTTCTTCTCACACCCGCCGGAACTGTTCCGGCCAAAACCTACGACCTCTTATGCCGGATTTAAAAAATAAAGTACTGCCCACTGTCGAAAGCGCCCGCATCAGCCTCACCCGCAACGACCTTGCCGACGCTGTCACCGCACTACGCAGCGCCGCCGCCATGATTCCCGGAGGTGACGCCTACGCGCCCCGCCTCGACGCTATCGAAAACGAGTATTACTACATGCTCCGCTTCATCGCCTCGGGAAACGACGTGGAAAACGCCCCCGACACCGTCACCCGCCTCTCCGACGACCTCTTCCGCATAGCCCGCAGCATCGAGCTCGACCTCATTGCCGAGTCCGACGTCACCGTTTTCAGCGGCCAGCTGCGTTACGTCCGCCGTCGTCCCGAAGAAACCCTCGCAAGCCTCGTCAGCGACTACCTCGCCGAGCTCGACAGCGTCAACGCCGACACAGCGGCACTCACCGACACACGGCGTCGTACCGGCCTCGAGCGAATCGCCGCCGACATATTCTCGCGCCTGTGGGTAGAATTCCCCGTCAGCACCGACACCGCAGCCCTCCTCGCAAGCCTGTTCGACGACGCTTCAATCCCCTTCTACGACCGTGTACTCTGGGTTCACGCCCTCGGACTATCCGCCCTCAACTACCCCGATCCGACAATCATCAACCTCCTCCACGACGCCCACCGTGCCGCCGACAGCCGCGTTTCCACAGCCGCCGCAATATGGCTCGTATTCACAGCAGCCGCGCCGGGCACGATTAGCAGCATCAAGGAAATCCAGCCCGACGATGCCTTGAGCGTCTACATCGAATTCGCCCGCGCCCTCTACGCCGACATCCTGAGCAACAACTACAAAGACACCCTCGGCTCGCGCCTCAACGACCTCGGCCGTCGTGTCAGCGACCGCCTCTCCGGCACCGACCCCGACAAAATCGGCGACTACCTCTCCGACCCCTCATGGCTCGGCTCCGACATGGACTCGAAAGACTTCGACAGCATCCGCGACTTCGCGCAGGCTCAGGCCAATGGCGACGACGTATTTGCCTCAACCCTCGGCCGTATGCGCTCATTCGAGTTCTTCAACGCACTCCCAAACTGGTTCCTCCCCTTCCATACCGCCAACAGCACTCTCGCCCCCGTGGTCGACGGCGAAGGAGCCATGATAGCCGACGCTATTGCAATAATGCCTATCCTCTGCGACAGCGATAAATACGCCCTCGTGCTATCCATGGCTCAGATGCCAGCAGGTATGCGCGAGACAGCCCTTACGCAGATGACGCAGCAGTTCCAGCACCTCAGCAACTCCGACGAAGCCACTGCCGAGGCATTCTCCTCCTCCGCAACACAGTCGCGCCGTCAGCTCATCAACAACCACATAAAGAATATCTACCGCTTCTTCAAGCTTTTCAAGACACGCCACGAGTTCACCAACGTATTCGAGCGGGGCATCGACATCAGCCCTGTCTGCGAGCCCGGTGTTGAAGAACCCGCTGGCCTGCTTGCCCTCGCCGACGCACTCCTGCGCTCGCGCCGCTACATCCAGGCCCTCGACATCTACGACGCAGTCCTGCTTGCCGGATTCGATCAACCAGATCCCACCGACACCTTCAGCGAAGCTCAGCTCATGCACGCCGCTATGGCTGCCGATAAAGCCGGTGCACGTCTGAGGGCCTGTCAGTACTACGAATACGTGCTCGCGCGCAACCCCGCCAACCTCGACGCCGCTATGGCCTTCGCACGCATCAGCCTTTGCGAAGATATGGCTGCCGACGGCATCGCCGTCCTCACACCCTTCATCGACGACAACACCGACAATCCCTCTCTCCTACGCCTCGCAGGCTCCCTCTATGAGGCGCTCGGTGAATGGGTGGAAGCCCTCAACACATATCACAACCTCGACTACATCCTCCCCGAAGGCGACGACAGCGCCAAAGGGCGGCTGGCCAAGGCTCTCCTCTTCACCGACGACTACTCCTCGGCTCTTCCACTCTTCGAAAAAGCCACACCGGACCCCTCGCTCGCCTACTACCACGCCCTTGCACTCTGGCTCGCCGGTGAGCGACAGCGTGCTATCGACATTTTCGATATTTCCCCGAGCGAACCGTCACACACCATTCCCGAGGCTCTTGCCGATTTACCTGCGGCAAAATCTTTCGCTCTCATCTCAGAGATGAAGAAATACCGTGCCGACGGACGTCCTATGTAAAATTAAACCCCTAAAAATCTATAGTAATGGTAATTCAACGCTGGCAGAACCTCCTGCTTCTCATCGCAGTAATCCTAATGTGCATTTTCTGCCTCACACCCTACGCCACACGCGTCACCGAAGGTGGCAACGAAGCGATCTATGCCTCCGATGCTCCCGTTTTCCTCGTCATCAACATCGTCATCGCTGCCCTTCTCTTCATCGGCATATTCTTCTTCAAGAATCTCAAGCGCCAGATGACAGTCACAATCCTCTCGATCGTTCTCCTCTGCGCTTCTATCATCACATGCGGCTTCATGCTCTACAAGGCCATGCCCGATGCCGATCTCGTCTGGACTGGCGGCGTAGCCCTTCTCATCGTCACACTCATCTGTGCAATGGCGGCCTACCGATTCATGCGTAAGGACCGCAACCTACTCCGCAGCTACGATCGTCTGCGCTGACAAAATCACCTCTCACAGGGTCGAATCTCAGATTCCTGAAGGCCCGGTCGAGCACACCCGATGCTATCATGCTCTCCTTTGAGCCACAGTGCACACGGTGTTCGGCCGGGTCTGCCATTATTATCGTGTCGGCAGCAGCCAGCGCCGGAGCGATATCGTGTGTCGATATGATGATCGTGCGCCCGCCGTCGGCAAGATCACGCAGAAGACGGATTATCTCCTGACGTCCCGCCACGTCTAAAAACGCCGTAGGCTCATCAAGTATTATCAGTGGCGTCTGCTGTGCAAGCGCACGAGCTATCATTGCCTTCTGTCTCTCTCCGTCGCTGAGCGTACCCAAGTGCCGTTCGGACTTGTCACTCAGCCCCACGGCAGCTATCGCCTCGGTCACAAACGCCCGGTCGGTCTCGTCAGTACGCGAAAGAGGCCCGTTGTAGGCATATCGTCCCATTGCAACGCACTCCCGCACAGTCAGGTCGCCACCGCCGCTATGGTCCGTAAACACCACCGAAAGCTCTCGCGCAAGACCGCGACGACTGTACGACGCCACATCGCGCCCCGAGAGCAGTACACGCCCCGCAAGCGGTGCAGAAGTGCCCGACAGCGTACGCAGCAGCGTCGACTTCCCGCTCCCGTTGGCTCCTATCAGCACGGCTAAAGTACCGGTCCATAAGGCAAACGACACATCGCGGAGCACCACGTTGCCCCTATACCCTGCCGTGACGTTTTCTGCCTGTACTACGATGTTTTTCATTGAAAATAAAGAAGACGGCGGCGGTTCAACAACACATATATTATCACCGGCACGCCAAGCACCGGAGTTATGGCATTCAGCGGTATGGCACCTCCTTGGCTCAGCATCGGAGCTACCGATATTATCTGGCAGAGAAGGCCAGTCACGGCTCCGCAGAGTGCCGTCGCCGGAAGCACTTTCGCATGGTTCGACGACCTCAGAGCTATCCTCGCCACCTGAGGCACAACAAGGCCTATGAAGCCTATCGGGCCGCACCACGCAGTCACCACGGCCGTTAGCGCACCCGAGAGCGCAAGCAGGCCCGTACGCACTTTCCGCACCGAAATACCTACGTTCGCGGCAAAGCGCTCTCCCATAAGCAGCGCATTAAGGCTCCTGATATACAGCGCCGAGCAGCACAGCAAAAGAAGGGAAATCACAGCCAACACCGGAAGGCGGTCAAGTCCGACGGTAGAAAAACTTCCCAACCCCCACATCACGAAGCCGTGCACTCCTTGAGCCGTCGAAAAGAAACTCAGCAGAGAGATCACCGACGATGCAAGATATCCTATAAGAATACCCGCTATCAGCAGCGCATCGCCCGACCGCAGTACGGCCGAAACCGCAGTAAGAAGTATCAGCACGGCGAAAGCTCCGGCAAGTGCACCGCCGATCACCGCTACATTTCCCCATAGTCCCGCAAGACCGCCCCCGCACATCAGCACCAGACCCACTCCCAGACTCGAACCCGAGGAAATACCCATTATCGACGGTCCCGCAAGTGGATTGTTGAAGCAAGTCTGCATCAGAAGTCCGGCCACCGAAAGAGCAGCTCCGGCTATAATTGCCGTTACAAGCGCCGGAAGGCGGTTTTCCACCACAATATATCGTGCCACTTCGTCCGTTCCACCTTTCAGAGCCCCCCATATCTGGGCGCCCGAAAGCTCCACCCCTCCCGTTGCAAGACCTAAGGGGAAAAGCAGCAGAAGGGTAATGAATAGTATGACAAAGACAAGCGGTGTGCGCATCAGACCCCTATATTAATTCTTTTCAAAATATCGCAGTTTATAGTCCGGCATAACGTCAGGATGAAAAATAGCCACATAGTCGGCAAGAAGATATTCCGGGTGAAACGCTATGTCATTGAAAAGCGGTTTTACCGAAGTATCACATCCGTACACATTCCCCTCCTTGACGGGTCTGAAAGCACCGTAGCGGCTGTCCGAATCAAGAAGAGTCTTCGCCGAACCAGTATACCCGAAAGTCCTCAGTAGCCACACATCGGCATCAAGAGCTCGCTCAGCCACCTTCTCGAGGCTCAGCGCAAGAGACCCCGAGCCCTCGCTGTCGGCCCACGGCCAGCGGCCTCCCGCGTCGCTTATCATCCGGGCCATATAGCTGCCGCCCGCAGGCACATACCATACTCCCGAATGCTCGCTCTCAGTCAAAACCTTGGGCGCCGGTATAGCCGATCCTCCGGCCTTGAACACCAGCGACGAATATTCGTCGATAACACCCTCGAAGATGCTGCGCGCCTCTGCCCGCCGCCCGGTAAGCTCTCCTAAGAGCAGAATCCATTCCGCACGACCTATGGGCGACGTCTCGAGATAATCGGCAAGTTCTAAGGGCACCACATCACGCGGGAGCGGTGCCGACGTCACACCCTGCATCGGGCTCCGAAGCACAACCTCCGTACGGGAGGCCACGATCTTCTCAGACGAAGGGCTCTCTGCCGGTCCGAGATCCGCTATCTTACCCTCGGCGATAAGCGATTTCACACTGTCGCCCTCTCGAAAATATTCCGCGTCAGCCACTCCGCACACACTCCCGAGAGCACCGAGTTCCTCAAGGCCTCCGGTGTGTACAGCCGAAAAAACCGCCGCGCGCTCCACCGGCGTACGAATCACCGACACCTCATCACCGAGCCAGTCAGGAATCACCGAATCACGCGCAACAAGAGCATAGCGGCCGAGAAATCCCCCTTCAGACCACGGATCAGCAATATCCACCAGCACAGTCCCGTGCCCCGCGTCAGCAATCGTAAGATAGCGCGCATGGTGCGTCAGAGTATCAGCTTCAAAAACATCCGCCGTATTATCCGACCCCGTGCCGCCACCGCTACAACCATAAAATCCCGAGAGCGCGAGCGCCCCCGGGATTATAGCGAGAATACCCCGCAGTCTCATTCATTCCAGGGATTAGGTCCGTACTGATTGTCCGGAGCGCTACGCTGACAGCACCAGATTATCTGCCAGATACCGATCACAAGCGACACAAGCGATGCAATACCGATCTTTCCGGCATCACGCATAGCTATTTCATGAACCAGATCCAGATTGTTGTCCAGCGCAGCCGAAATTACGGGACCGAAACCATAGCCGCATAGAGAATACGTCACGGCATACATCCCGAGCACCCACCAGCCGCTGTGCCCGCCGTCGTGAAAGCGCCGTGTAAGCACTGCAAGATTAGGAATAATCAGAAGTAAAGCCACAATCGCGCTCACTATCGGCCCGAAGAAATTAGCCACACAGCCTATGATGAACACAAAAAGCATAGCCCACCAGTACTCCGCGCGGGTCGAACGTCCCTTGAAATTAAAGTAGTTGGCAAAATAAATCTTGATTGCCGTTACAAAATCTACATTCATATCTTCTTCATTTAGTGTTCCGCAAAAATAATCATTTTCCTTCACCCATCCAAAAAAATCCCCACCCCCACTACTCAACGAAGAGCCGCCGACCTTTACGCAACGCATAACTGCCACAAACTCATCGCAAAAGGGCGTCCGCCAAGGACGCCGACTCCGCGTAACCGCGGACACACCGCAGCGCAGTGGAGGGGTGTCCGTGGATAACCATGCCACAACGTTGGCGTGCGTAGTACGCCGATTCCCGGCTGAGGCATCGCCAATAATGCCACTTCCTCAACGAATGGCGCCCCGAAGGGTCGCCGGTCAAATCGTAGCCCCCGCCATACCGAGCGCAACGCAGTTGAGCGAAGGGATGCCGGGGGTAAAAGGCCCCCAAACGTAACATGGCGCCCGTAGGCCGCCGACCTTCACACAACGCATAACTCCCCTACACCGCGCGCAAAAGGGCGTCCGCCCAGGACGCCGACTCATCTCATAACCCCAGACACACCGCCCCACAGCGATGAGTACATTGACATTTTGAAATTATCGGCGCCTTAACAAATTTGCTTAGTTGTGTCATATATATACCCTTTGAGGTGCAAAAATAATAAAATTATTTCAATTTACACCTCAAAGGGTATAAACAATTCGCTTTTAATTCAAATTACACCCTTACGGGTGTAGAATGCGCATTTCCCGGAATTCGGGATTTCCACACATCACCGGCTCATTTCCTCCCTTACCTTTGCACTCAAAAAAAGGTAAGAGAAATGAAACCCCGCCAACGCCGAAGACTCCCCAACATCACCCTCGAGTTCGCAAGATGGTTCGGCCGTCCCCTCCGCTGGTGGGAACGAAACATCATCTTCACCCTCGAGCGACAGCGCCGCCGCGGCGCCGCTATCACCGCCCACATCGTCGATTATCCCGGTACCGACTCAACCGACG
>CAYYQS010000067.1:0-12537 GCA_964472555.1 uncultured Bacteroides sp. | reverse complement strand
GCATCTGCCTTACAAGCAGAGGGTCGGGGGTTCGAATCCCTCAGCACCCACCAAAATAAATAAATTTCCTTGTCGTAAAGCTTTTACCATTACGGGTGCTTAGCTCAGCTGGTTCAGAGCATCTGCCTTACAAGCAGAGGGTCGGGGGTTCGAATCCCTCAGCACCCACAAAGCCTTACTTACGAGTGAGGCTTTTTCGTTTTTTTATCAGACCTTAAAATATTCCCCTATCATGCTGCGTCTCAACTGCTTCATCAGCGTGTCTCCGGAGCATCGTGCCGAGGTGCTCGAAGCCGCCCGCCGACTCACCGCCGCATCGCTCCTTCAGGACGGTTGCATTGCCTACGATATCTTCGAAAGCGCTACGCGCCCCTCTGTGCTAATGATTTGCGAAACCTGGCGCGACCAGGCGGCACTCGACGCACACTCGGCGTCTGCCGAATTCGCCACGGAGTGCGCTATCATGCACAGGCTCGCCGAGATGAAGCTCGAGACATTCGAGTTCTGATTTTTTTCGCACACGGCGGCGTCATTTTGGGCTGCGGAGTGTTATATAATATGTAATTCAAGTAAAACTATATATTATGGACACCCCTCTCATAACCTGGATTTGTATCGTAGCCGCTGTGCTTATTCTTTTCATTGTCCGTCTGGCACAGGTGCGCATGGCCTCACACCACCACCATGCCCTCCGGCATCAGTTTATAGAAATTGGTAGTGAAAGAGAAGAATTCTTCGTGCCGGGCGATCCTCTCCACCCCGAGCGCGAGTACGATCAGGATTGATACTGACAGCTCACTTCCTTCGGCAGAAGAAATATGCGTGTTTCTCTCCCGCTACGCCGCCCGCCTCCAGGCCTGCGGCGCTACATGTATAAGGGTTGAGAAAAACGTTCGTCGTATGGCCCGGGCTTTCGGCGTGGATGTGGAGATCGTGATCATGCCGCGGCACATCCATTTCTCTATTCTCTGTGCCGACGGCCGCGAGACAATCACTACCATAGCTCCGGTGCCGCATGCGCCTGTGAGTTTTAACGTCAACACCCGGCTGAGCGAACTGAGCTGGGAAGTGGCCGACAGCCGCATCGACTTCTATCAGGCAAAGGAGCGCTTCAACGAGATAATCGCCTCCGACACTCAGAGCGCACTGTGGGTGCTGTGTGCGGCTTCGGTGGCAAATGCCTCATTCTGCCGTCTCTTCGGGGGCGATCTGATAGCGATGCTCACGGTATTTGTGGCAACGGCAGCCGGATACCTCATCAAGCAGATGATGCTCGAGCGCGGAGCCGACGTCCGCTTCACGGTGTTCGTCTGTGCCTTTATCTCCGCGGTCCTCGGAGCCACGGACGGTCTCTTCCACATAGGAAACACTCCCGGCGTAGCCCTTGGTACCAGCGTGCTCTATCTCGTGCCGGGCATTCCTTTCCTGAATTCTTTCAGCGATATGATCTACCGGCGCTATCTGTGCGCCATGAGCCGCTTCACCGATGCGGTAGTACTCACCGCATGTCTTTCGGCCGGTCTCTTTGCCGGTATGATGCTCATGCACTCAAACTTCGCAGGGCTATGATAGAGCACATTCTTCAGGATGCATTCTTCGCCGCTCTCGCGGCTATCGGGTTTGCGGCAATAAGCCGACCGCCGCGGCGCGCCTATTTCTACTGCGCCATTATTGCTGCCGCGGGGCACTCCCTACGCTATATCCTAATGAATCCCGAAGGCTTCGGCCTCCACATCTTCACGGCCACACTCGTCGCGGCATTCTTCACCGGAAGTCTCGCGGTATTCCTGTCGCCAATGGCAAAAATGCCTGCCGAGACGTGTCTCTTCCCCTCATTGTTGCCAATGATTCCCGGCATCTACGCCTACAAAGCGTTCGGCGGACTGGCACAGTGTGTGGTCAACGATACGCCCGAAGCTTTCCGAAGCGCATTCTACATTTTCGCTCACAATGGCATAGTGTGCTTCGCAGTGCTCCTCGCCATGGTCGTTGGCGCCACAATCCCCATTTTCCTATTCAAGAAAGTCTCTTTCCAGGCAACGCGCTGACTCTTGTTGCTCTGAGAAAGAATGCGTAGTAGAGTGCTCCTGCGAGGAGGAGGCATACGCTGAAGCTGAGTACTATGCCGTAGAGCTCCATGTGGAGTGGGAAGCCGAACACATAGGCGAGCGGCAGGCCTACTATAATATAGCTTACGAAGGCGATGTAGAGCATGGGCATAACCTTCGATGTGCCTCTGAGGGCGTTTGCAAAAGTGATCTGAGTGGCATCGCCGAACTGGTAGAGGACCATTGGCACGATGATCGTCACTGCCAGGCCGATAACCTTGGAATCTTCAGAGAAAAGTCCCATGATGTGACGCCCTGCGGTGATGAACAGTATCGACACCAAGACCATTGATGCCAGCACGAGATGATAACCGGCGTAGGCCGAGCGGCGCATACCGGCGGCATCGTTCTCTCCGGCAGCATGGCTCACTTCTATTGCCATGGCGCCTCCGATGCTGTAGTAGATGCAGAAGCCGAGCATGCCGCTGATTGCCACTATCTGAAACGCAGCTAAAGGAACCTCACCGAGCCAGCCTGCAAATACGGCCGAGCCGGAGAAGGATGTTGTCTCGAAGGTCATCTGCATAGCCACCGGGAAACCTGTGGCCATAATCACTTTCCATTGTCCTGCCACGCGCTTGCCGCGGGCGAAACCGCCGCGGTAGGATTTCCCCTTATCTGTGAAAAAGAAGAAGTAGAGCAGGGCAACCGCGCAGAGCACACGTGCACCCAAGGTGCTGAATCCGGCGCCTGTGAGGCCTAATTCCGGGCATCCGAAGTGGCCGAATATAAGCACGTAGTTTCCCGCGATATTAAGCCCGTTGGCAGCGAGCATTATCCACGTGGGCAGTCCGGTGTCGTTTATGCCGAAGCTCCACTGGGCGAACATGTTGAATATCATCATGGGGATCATTCCGGCCAGCGCTATAAGATAGTACGGGCGGATGAGCGGGAGGAGTTCCTCCGGTTGGCCTAAGAGATGAAGGTTGAAGTAGAGCGCGCACATCAGGCCTGTGACTATGAGGGTGAATATCAGGTTGACACGCAGAGCAGTGCGCATCATCCTGCCGATACCTTCATGCTCTCCGCGGGTATATAGGGCTCCGATAAGCGGTGTCAGGCCGTAGGTAAAACCAAGGCAACAGAAAATGGCGATGTTGAACACATTGTTCACAAACGAGGCCGATGCCAGCGCCGCCGTGGAGTAGTGGCCCACCATGATATTGTCGGCAAATCCGACGGCGATATTGCCTATCTGACCCAACAGAAGAGGGAATGCGAGCCGCCCGATGCGCCGGTAGTGTGTCCTGTAGTCCGACATTCGCTTTATCATAGCTTGTCAAGTAAAAATTCGGACGGTCGCTGAAGTCAGTGGCCGCCCGAGGATATCGTGATTAAAAACGTTAGTCGCGGTTTCCGAAGATGCGGAGAAGGTAGAGGAAGAGGTTGATGAAATCAAGATAGAGCGAGAGGGCACCGAGAGTTGCCAGACGGCTCACGGAGTCGGCGGGAGCTGCGAGTGCCATTCTCTTGATCTGCTGGGTGTCCCAAGCCGTAAGGCCGATGAAAACCAGTACGCCTACTATCGACACAACCCACTCGAGGGTGTTGCTGTGGAGGAAGATATTTACTACCGATGCGATGATGAGGCCGATAAGACCGAAGAAGAGGTATTTGCCAAAGCTTGTAAGGTCGGAATCGGTGAAATATCCGTAGATTGTCATTGCTCCGAAGGTTCCTGCGGTAATCATGAAGGTCTTGAAGATGACAGTCGGGTCGAAAGTGAGGAAGATCGTGCAGAGCATCAGGCCGTTGACTACTGCAAAAAGGTAGAAGAGACCGGTAGCGGCCATATTCGAGAGTTTGCTGATTCCTGCCGAGATGCCGATTACGATGCCGAATTCGGCGATTATCAGCACCCACATGAGCCAGCTGTGAGTGAGGAGGAATGAAAGATAGGCGTGGCTCGAGGCTGCCCAGAGCGAGGTAAGCGCCGTGACGATAAGCGCTAAGGTCATCTTGAGGTAAACTCTACGCATGGTGTGGCTCACTTTGCTCTGCAGGGCCACATCCTGCTGACCGTAATTGTTGTAGTTGTTGTCGTACATATTCTTGTGGGTTATTTGATTTTATTATTCGTGAGATTTGTTCCGGAGGCCTTTCAGCCACTCGTCGAGAGCTACCGTCCAGTCTTTCTTGTAGGTGTAGCTGTCGTGGAATCCCCAGCCGTGGCCGCCAGTAGGGAATATGCTCATGGTGACGGGCACATCGTTGGCTGCAAGAGCGGCGCAGTAATCAAGAGCGTTTGCCACCGGCACCACCTTATCGTCGGCGCAGTGGAAGATAAGAGCTTCGGGTGTGTCGGCGGTCACCTGACATTCGTTGGAGTAGAGCGTTACGAGTTCATCAGGCGCATCCTTACCTAAAAGATTCTCGCGGCTCCCGTAGTGGGTTTTGGATGCATCCATTGATATTACGGGATAGAAAAGAATCTGGAAGTCGGGGCGCGAAGCGGGGTCGGGGTAGTGAGTGGCAAGTGTCGATGCCAGATGTCCTCCTGCAGAGAAGCCCATCACGCCGGTCTTGTCGCACATCTCTTTCATTATGCCGATCGCCTTGTAGCCGTCGGAGGCCGGAATTTCATAATTTCCGTAGGGGAGCCGGTAGCGCAGCACGGCGTAGTTGATGCCGCGGCTGTTGAACCAGTCGGCAAACTCAAATCCCTCATGATCCATAGCGTGAATGGCGTATCCTCCGCCAGGGCATGATATCACTCCCAGCCCGTTGGGATTCTCAGCGGGGAAGATGTAGAGCATCGCCGCGGAGTCGGGGGTAAGGGCGATTTCTATGCGGTCTGCGGCGTGCATCCATAGTGCACAGAGCACCGAAATAGCCAAGAAAAGGTATCGTTTCATATTTTCTGAAATCTTTCTTACTGCAAAAGTAATGATTTTCCTGAAAATAACATGTATACACCGGGAGTTTTTCGTACCTTTGCAGCGTCCTTATGCCTTAGACACTAAACTGCTATATAAATCTCATCTTATGTATCTACACGACAATCGTATAGTCATCACGCTCGACGCCGGTGGCACAAACCTCGTTTTCGGCGCCATGCGCGGATGTGAATATATCACCGAGCCCATTACTTATCCTTCGAACGCTCACGACCTTGACCTCTGTCTCGACACAATGGTGAAGGGATTCCGCGAGGTGATCGACACGCTCGACGAGAAGCCTGTGGCTATCAGTTTCGCCTTCCCCGGCCGGGCCGACTATCCCAACGGAATCATCGGCGGTTACCTGCGTAACTTCCCCTCTTTCCGCGAAGGCGTCGCTCTCGGGCCGTTCCTGCAGAATGAATTCGGAATACCGGTGTTCATCAACAACGACGGCGATCTCTTCGCTTATGGTGAGGCACTGAGTGGCGCTCTGCCCGAGATCAACCGCCGACTTCCAGAAGCCGGAAGCCGCAAGCGCTATCACAATCTTCTCGGCTACACCTTCGGCACCGGATTCGGAGTAGGAATCGTTGTGAACGGCCAGCTCAATCAGGGCGACAACTCTTGTGTAGAGACCTTCTGCCTGCCCCATAAGACAAAAAATGAAATAATAGTGGAAGAAGGCGTAGCGGTAAGAGCTATAAAGCGAGTATACGCCGAAGCTTCAGGCGAATACGACCACAACTTCGAGCCTAAGGAAATATGCGAGATAGCCGACGGCAAGCGCCCCGGCAATGTGGAAGCCGCGAAGAAAGCCTTTGCCGAATTCGGCGAAATCGCAGGCGACGCAATGGCTATCGCAGCGCAGCTCATCGACGGCATAATCGTGATCGGCGGCGGTATCACAGCGGCACGTCATCTCATCCTCCCCTCACTTCTGGCAGAGCTCCGCTCGAAATTCCGTACTCTCGGCGGCGATGAAGTACGCCGCGTGCAAATGGAAGTGTTCAATCTCGACAATCCCGCGGAATTCGAAGCTTTCGCAAAAGGCAACACAAAGACTCTCACCGTGCGTGGCACAAACCTTACGGTAGAATACGACGACATGAAGCGTATTGGCGTTACATTCTCAAAACTCGGCGCATCCAAAGCTATTTCAGCCGGAGCATACGCTTTCGCACTTTCCAAAATCGACGAAAACAATGATTGATCTCGCACCTCTCGCATTCCGTCCCTACCTTAAGACCGTGATCTGGGGCGGTGACAAAATATGCGCCTACAAAGGCATCCCTTCCGAGGCTCCCAATATCGGGGAAAGCTGGGAAATCTCAGCAGTTCCCGGCCATGAATCAGTGGTAGCGTCCGGTCCCTACGAAGGTCGCACGATCACCGATCTGATCGATACTTTCGGGGCCGAACTGCTCGGCACGGAGGTAGTGCGCCGCTACGGGCTGCGCTTCCCTCTCCTCATCAAGATCATCGATGCCGCCGACAACCTCTCAGTGCAGGTTCACCCCGACGACGCTCTTGCCACAGCCCGCCACAACAGCCTCGGCAAGACAGAGATGTGGTACATTATTCAAGCCGATAAAGGAGCCCGCATATTCGCCGGTCTAAAAGACGAGATGACTCCCGACGACTATGTGCGCCGTGTGGCCGACGGAACCTTCGCCGACACTCTGGCGGTACATGAATCACATGCGGGCGATGTATTCTTCCTTCCCGCCGGACGCGTGCACGCCATAGGCGCCGGAAATCTCCTCGCCGAGATTCAGGAATCGAGCGACATCACCTATCGCATCTACGACTACGACCGACGCGATGCCGCCGGAAATACACGTGAGCTCCACACAGAGCTGGCGAAAGACGCTATCGACTACCACGTGTATCCCGACTACAAGGCGCCCGCACCTTCGGACGACATTGCCGAAGCAACGATCGTGAAATGCGACCACTTTACCACCGACCGCATTCTCCTCGACGGCACAATAGACTTGTCTCTCACCGACAAATCTTTCACTGTTCTCATGTGTCTCGAAGGAAAAGTCACCCTTACCTATCCGGGATGGGAGACAACGGTTGAGCAGGGTCATACCGTGCTCATTCCGGCCGCCCTCACCGCTCTCAAAGCCTCCGGCCGCGCTACTCTTCTCACCTCCCGCGCCTGATCGGCTTTACCGCGGGTGAGCGGGCGCTTTGCTTGCCTCACCCGCTAATCCTGTGGGAAATAGGACTTTATACACTGTCAAGCTCGTAAATGTTTACTTCTGCACTTACCTAAGTGCATTCCCGGTGGTGCGCTTCGTGGAAATCCACTACTTTTGCGCCGTATTATTCGCTAATAATTGCGAGCCTTGACAGTGACTATGCCAATGACCTACTTCCCAAAGAGACAAGCATACTTAATAAGCATTATCGTGATATTGCTGGCGGTAACAGGGATTTTTTCCACCGCCGCTCAAACAGTAGTAACTCTCGGAGGCGCATCTTTCGCCTCCGAGCCTCCTTCCTATAAAGCACGCACTGATCAGCACCCCGGTTTCAACGCTACGAAGATGCTGTCGCGAAAACTTTATGTCGACGAACTCTCCGCACAGCCCGACGGTCAGATCGAAATCCCGGGCAGGCCGATTCCCACCAACGACTGGTGGACCGACCTTATAGCGAGTCGGTTCAGCGGCTCTCTGTGGAGCTATCCGGCAATGCTCCGTACGTCCGACGAGGGCGTCCAGATCTGCTATCCCTCGTATTGGGCCGATGCAGGGAAAGAAATCAAATCGTTGTCGAATATCTCCGTAGGAGGTGTGAGGTTTAAGGCCGATGCCGCTGTCGCTGCCGACTGGCACGACTGGGATGTGGTAATGCGCTTGCCCGATGCTACCGGTAATATGGAGATGAGGGTCACGGCTGCCCATGGCTCTCCTTTTACATGGTTTGAGTTGAATGGTATCACCCCCGAGCTTCGCTTCAGTGCCGTGCCCCGGGTTTTTGCCACCTCTTCTTCCTATGCCGGAGTCAGCATAGGAGGGGATATCTACGGCATATATTTCCCCAAAGGGACCGACCTCCGGTGGGCCGATGCCACACTGCAACTCGGTGCCGGATGCCCCTGGGTCGTTATCGCTTTATTGCGCTCCGAGTCCGATCTTAACGCATTCGCAAGGTATGCCACATCGATCCCGCGAGCTACCGACGTAAGCTGGCGCTACAATGAAGACTCCGCCCGACTCGCGACGTCGTGGACCGTGACGGCCGAGAATCTCTCCGATCCCGACGCTTCAGCGCCGGTCCTGCAGGGCTTCCTCCCGCATGTCTACAAATACGTCCTTCCCGGCGCCGACCTCACTTTCGACAGCGGCGGCTCCTATCTCACCCCTCGCGGCCAGCTAAAGCTCGCTACCTCGGAGAGCGGTACATTCGCCTATTCCTACCCCTTCTCGGGCATGCTTCCGGCCTATCCCGCACCTCTTGAAGGCGATACAGATACCGACGGCTTCGAGGCCGCCATTCTCCGGGAGCTTATGGAATCTTACGCTTCAGCAGGCTCGTTTGGCGGTGATACGTATTGGGGTGGTAAGGGACTGACGCAAATGGCACTCAACATGGTATTCGCAAAGGAGGCCGGAGAAACGGAGATCTACGAAAAGTCGCGCCGCCGCCTCAGGGAAGCGTTTGAAAACTGGCTTACCTACACTCCCGGTGAGGATTCTTTCTTCTTCAGTTATTATCCACGCTGGGGCGCGATGCTCGGGTTCGATGTATCTTACGACTCCGATGCCTTCAATGATCATCATTTCCACTACGGTTATTTCACCTACGCCGCCGCTCTTCTCTGCCTTGAAGACAGCGATTTCGCTGAGAAATATGGTGAAATCCTCACCCTGATTGCCAAAGACTATGCCAACTGGGATAAGCATGACAAGCGCTTTCCCTTCCTCCGCACACTCGACCCCTGGTGCGGTCATTCCTGGGCCGGGGGATTAGGCGATCCGGGCAACGACAACGGCAACGGTCAGGAGTCGACATCCGAAGCAATGCAAGGCTGGGGTGGGGTGTACCTGCTGGGAGTAGCTCTCGGTGATAAAGAAATGCGCGATGCGGGCATATTCGGCTGGTGTACAGAGGCCCGTGCCACACGTGAATACTGGTACGACGTAGACGCTCCCCGCCCTGAAAACGAGGGCGGCCGCAAGGCGTGGCCCGGAAAAGGCAACAGGGAGGGGAACTACGACTATTCGCAGTATCCCTATGCCTACAACTCAAATATCACCGGAAAAGGCATCGGCTGGTGGACATGGTTTGGCGGAGATCCCCTCTTTATGCACGGTATACAGTGGATGCCCATATCTCCGGCTCTTGATTATCTCTCGTGGGATACCGACTTTGTGGAGTGGGCCTACCGCGATATGATGTCGGGCGCAAACTCCGCTTATTCGCACAAGTGGTTTGAATCAAGCGTGAATTCCGACAACGGTGACCCTATAGAGCCGCTTGCATACAACGACTGGGGCAATGTCACACTGGCCTATATTCAGCGCGCCGACCCTCAGCTTGCCGCCTCGATATTCGCAAGAGCGTGGAAGGAAGGGCTGCACATAGCCAAGGCGATAAGCACGGCACACATTTCCTATTTTGTCACACACAGTCACCTCACATGGGGTGACCCGGACTTCTCAGTCTATGCCGATATCCCCACGGCACGGTGCAACCTTAGATCGGGCTCCCGGATCTATATAGTCTACAACTCCGGAGCAACAGACCGTGCAGTCCGATTCTTCGATGCCTCAGGAACTACTTTGCGCACCGTCACAGCTCCTCCGCGGCGCCTTACGGTCTTCACCGATGACGTACGCCCTGCGGCTATCGAGGCTTCATCGTCGGAGGGTACCGTCATCCCTCCCGGCTCGTCTACTTCTATCGTAGCGCGTCTTCTCGACCAATACGGTGCCGGTATCGTCGGCTCTGACGTGTCGCTATCACTCGCGTCGGGAGCCCCGGCTACTCTTCAGGGAAATAGGCTCACAGTATCCACGTCGGCTTCAAGAGGTTCGCGCTTCACCCTCTCGCTCTCATGTGGAGAGATCGACACACAACTCGATTTCACGGTCAACGACCGTCCCGTAGCACAGTCGGCCCGCATAGAGGGCCTGCCGGAAATGGTTGAAGTCGGCACACCGATCAGCATGGAAATGCACACCGTCGACCAATATCTCGTAGATGAAACCGTCTCAGGAGCTCAATGGCGCATGATAGCCGACGACGACAGCTATTGCGCAGTCGGCTCTTCGTTCACGCCGAATACTCCCGGTATTTACTCAGTAACGGGCACCACGCCAGACGGAAGTACCCAAGTCTCCGCCGAGGTATTTGTCACTCCTCCCATGCCCTTGATTTCCGCAAGAGCCAAGGCTGTAGGCTCGAGCTCCGAGAATGTGGGATGTAATCCAGTCAATGTCAACGACAGTGACCCCGGCACGAGGTGGGGCAGTTCTCATACCGATGACGAATGGATTATGCTCGATCTCGGTGCCGACTGCTTTATTTCAAGAGTGGCACTCGACTGGGAGGCAGCCTATGCATCTTCTTACGATATCGAGATAGCTCCCGACGGGTGCGCACTTGCCTCACATATAGGTATATATGCCGGGGTGAGCTCTTCCGTTTCAGTCCCGGCGGAGGGCGCATGGACTTCTGTGATACACGACTCTGCTTCCGGCCCGGGTTGGCATGAAACCGTAGTGGGCGCAACAGGCCGCTACGTGCGTGTACATGGCCGCACACGTGCCACAGCCTACGGCTATTCGATCTACGAAATGCAGATTTTCGGACTCGACTCCTCAATCGGCCCTGACGACGTGTTAGGTATCGACTTTGCCCTCCCCACCGTTGCCGACCAGCACGAAGAGATTGCTCTCAGGCCGAAGGCTTACACCCGCTCCGGTAAGAAAACAGACGTGGCCGTCGAGTGGACTGCGGATAAAGACGCCGATTTCCGCGGAAACACATTCATACCCCTGAGCTATGGGCATTATACCGTAACCGCATCTGCCGGAAGCACGATATCAACCTCATCGTCGATGTTCGTAAATGAGGCCGAGCGTCTCGAAGCCGTCGAGCTATCCGCTTCCACGCTCACCATGATCGAGGGCGAGAGCGTCCGCATCGCTGCCACCCCTCTCAATCAGTTCGGAGCTCCGTGCCGCAACTGTAGCGCCGATCTCGAGATATCCGTTTCGGATGTTGACGGACAGCTCCCGCCGGACGTTTTCTACGATCCCGCGACCGGAGTATTTGAAGCCGACACTCCCGGGACTTATTTCATCGACTTCGCTTCCCTCGCCCGAGCCACGGTGAACGTGGTAGCTCTCCGAGAGGCAAACCTCGCTCTGGGCAAAACGGCGACAGCATCCTCCGTCCGCGACGCCAATAAAGCATCACTCGTCAACGACGACAATCCCTCCACGCGCTGGGAAAGTGAATGGGCCGACAGCCAGTGGATTTCTATCGACCTCGAGGATAAATATGAGATCGACCGCATGCAGATACTCTGGGAAGGGGCTTACGCACGGCAGTACAGGATAGAGGTAAGCCTCGACGGCCTGAACTGGACAGAAATCTTTAGCACCGACAACGGCCGGGGATCACTCGAATCATTGTCGTTCTCCCCCGTAATAGCTACTCACGTACGGCTATGCTGCGATAGGCGCGCCCTTGGAGCGTACGGTTTCAGCATCTACGAATGGCGAATCTTCGGCATCCGCAAGATTCTCGACACCTCTTCTTCCTTCAGCCCTGCCGCCGACGACGTGAGGGTGAGATATTACGACCTCAACGGCCGCCTCCTGTCTGCTCCGCCCGCGTCGGGTATCTGCGTCCGCGTCGTCGGCCAACATGCCGAAACAGTCATCTTCTGAGCCAAAGCGAGCAATTTTTTTGAGAAAGCCAATTGCTTTTCCGTGCTTTTTTCTTAAATTTGCAAATCATCCTATACGACAAACAATTCAAACGCTTATATGGCTACTAAACCCTTTCATTATCAGGAGATGTTTCCTCTCGGCCCCGATACCACCGAGTACTATCATCTGACTTCCGACTATGTCCGCACCGAGAACTGGGGCGGCCACGAATTTCTCGTAATCGATCCTAAAGCTCTCACGGTGCTTACGCGCCAGGCCACTCACGACAATGCCTTCATGCTTCGTCGCGAGCACAATGCCATGGTAGCCAAGATTCTTGCCGATCCGGAGGCAAGCCAGAACGACAAGTTCGTAGCACTCACCATGCTTCGCAATGCCGAAGTGGCTGCCAAAGGCCAGCTTCCCTTCTGCCAGGATACCGGCACGGCTATCTGCCACGCCGAGAAAGGTCAGTTCGTTTTCACCGGTTGCAACGATGAAGAGCGCATCTCCGAAGGCGTTTACCTCACCTATACCACCGACAATCTCCGCTACAGCCAGAATGCACCTCTTACCATGTACGAAGAGGTGAACACCGGCTGCAACCTCCCCGCACAGATCGATATCCATGCTACAGAAGGCGATGAATAT
>CAYYQS010000066.1:0-12625 GCA_964472555.1 uncultured Bacteroides sp. | reverse complement strand
TAAAAATCTAATCCTATGAAAAAACTAATTCAATACTTACTTCTTTCTGCTGTTGTATACCTAATACGTATTGGCACCGCTATTTGTTGGGTAAGAGAGGCTCAGAAAGCACTTTTTTACCGTTTTTTTACAGAGAACCGCCGAAATTTGCTTACTTTTGCATTATGTCATACTTCAATGTCACAATATTGGGGTGTGGGTCGGCCACTCCCACTCTCCGGCACAATCCAAGTTCGCAGGCCGTGAATTACCGCGGGAAGCTCATGCTCATCGACTGTGGTGAAGGCACCCAGCTTCAGTTGCGCCGCTACGGGCTCTCCTTTGCAAAAATATCAGATATATTCATCTCGCATCTCCACGGCGACCACTTCCTCGGCCTACCCGGGCTCCTCTCCACCATGGCGCTCCACGAAGTCCCCGGAACTGTCACGGTCCACACATTTGCAGAAGGTGCCGAAATCCTCAGGCGCCTTATGGACATTTTCTGCAAAGAACGCTCCTACAACCTCCGCTTCAACATTATCGACCCGAAAGTTCCGGCCACGGTGTACGAAGACAATAATCTGACCGTGACCACATTTCCCCTCTATCACCGCGTGCCTTGCGTTGGATATCTATTCAGGGAAAAGATAAAACGCCCGCATATCGACGGCGAAATGGTCCGCTTCCACGGCGTGCCACACTATCTTATGAATGCCATTAAAGACGGGGCAGATTTCGTCCGTCCCGACGGTACTGTCATCCCTAACGAACGTCTTACGACTCCTGCCGATCCCTCTTTCTCCTACGCATACTGCTCCGACACTGCGTTCGATATGCGTGTGGCTGAAGCTGTAAAAGGAGTCGACGTGCTTTATCACGAAGCTACATATGGCGACGACCGCGCTCACAACGCTGCCCCACGCGGCCACGCCACAGCCCGCGAAGCCGGACGCATCGCCCTTGCTGCCGAAGCCAAGACACTCGTGATAGGCCATTACTCAAAAACAGTACTCGATGAAAGCATACTCGCTGCCCAGGCGGCCGAAGAATTCGGCGGCACCGTAATTGCCGCGAGCGAAGGACTTACAATCGACTTGATTTAGACCTCTATGTTTGGCGATGATTACTATATGGGCCTTGCGCTCGCCGAAGCGCGTGCCGCAGCCGAAGAAGGAGAAATCCCTATCGGAGCTGTTGTGGTTGGCGGGGGGCGTATTCTCGGACGTGGACACAATCAAACCGAACGCCTCCACGACGTGACCGCTCATGCCGAAATGCTCGCGCTGAGCGCTGCCGCCCAGACTCTTGGCGGTAAATACCTCACCGGCTGCACGCTCTACGTCACCGTCGAACCTTGCCCCATGTGCGCCGGAGCCATTGGCTGGACCCAAATCGGGCGAATAGTCATTGGCGCTCCCGACCCCAAACGAGGTTATTCCACCATTCTTAAGCCTGGCGCCACACCATTCCACCCCAAAGCCTCTGTCACAGAAAGAGTCCGCGAAGGCGAATGCCGGGCTATTGTTCAGGACTTCTTCCAGCAGAAAAGGCCCCGAAAGAAATAACTAAAAAACATACACTCCGTGCACTACTTCATAATAGCAGGCGAAGCCTCAGGCGATCTCCACGCCTCACATCTTATCGCCGCCCTCAGGCAGCGCGATCCAAACGCCGTAATCACCTTCTTCGGTGGCGACCTAATGGCTCAGGCTGCCGGTTGTCCACCCTTGGTGCACTACAAAGACATGGCTTACATGGGGTTCAGCGAAGTGCTTAGAAATATAGGCAAGATCGGAGCAAACCTTCGCACAGCCAAACAAGCCGTGGAAATGGCGCACCCCGATTGCGTAATTCTTGTCGACTATCCCTCCTTCAATCTCAAGGTTGCCGCCAAAGCACATGCGCTCGGCATTCCGGTATTTTACTACATCTCGCCAAAGATCTGGGCCTGGAAAAAATGGCGTATCCGCGACATCCGTCGCACAGTAACCAAAGTGTTCTCCATACTCCCTTTCGAGCCCGAATTCTACCGAGCCAACGGCTTCGACGCAACATACGTAGGCAATCCGTCGGTAGAAGAAGTCGACGCACGGCTAAGTCACACAGCCTCCCGCACCGAATTCCTCGCTGAGCACAAGTTGCGCGACCGCCCTCTCATCGCATTGCTCCCCGGGAGTCGCAAAGGAGAAATCCGCAACAACCTCCCGGTGATGAACCTTGCCACAGATCGCTTTCCTCAGTATCGAGCCGTTATAGTAGCCGCACCTGGAATCGACGACGACTTCTATCGGGCCAACGGAGCCGGTAATCTTCCACTCATCCGCACATCAAGTGCCGTCGACGTGCTTGTTCACTGCCGCGGTGCGCTTGTCACCTCCGGAACTGCGACACTCGAAACAGCCCTTGCCGGAATACCTCAGGTAGTAACCTACAGAGCAAACGGTTCAAAGCTCTCCTACGATATAATGAAACGTCTGCTCAGCGTCGACTATGTATCATTGCCCAACCTGATTGTTGGCCGCGAGATAGTGCCCGAGCGCCTTCTTCACACCTGCACGCCCGATATCGTAGCTGAAACTCTTGCACCTCTTCTGCGCGACGGTTCGCCCGCTCGCGAAGCCCAGCTTGAAGGCTATGCCGAGATGAGAAACAGACTCGGCACAACGAACGCTGCCGATACCACCGCGAAGATGATTATCGACAGCCTTCGCTAAAAAATTTATTTCAACCGGAGATACGAATATCCGAAGCGCTCGAAAGCGGCACGGTCGAGAGCCTCGCGGTCGGCCGGATTTGCAATAGAGATGAGGAGTTTGGCTCGTTCTGGCAGGCTACGTCCCCGCAGATCCACTGCTCCATGCTCAGTCACTACAAAGTTGCCTTGAAAGCGGGTAGTGGCAACACCGGCGCCCGGTGTCAGCGTAGCTTTAATTTTTCCCATACCCTTGTTTGTAGTGGATGTCATGGCCAGGAAAGATTTTCCGCCTTCGCTTCGCGAAGCACCGTAGACAAAGTCGTGCTGGCCTCCGATGCCTGAGAAAATCCGCGTTCCTATCGATTCAGCGCATATCTGGCCGGTAAGATCAATCTCAAGGCACGAGTTGATAGCCATTACCTTCGGATTCTGTCCGATGATAAATGGATCGTTAGTCCAGGCCACGTCCTTGAAGATCATTTCTTTGTTGTAATCCATCAGATCGTAAAGTCCACGGGAACCCAAAGCGAGACACGCTACCGATTTTCCCGGCTCCACTTTCTTCAGCGAGTTGTCGATCACTCCGGCCTGAATAAGCGGAAGCACACCGTCGGTCATAGCCTCCGTGTGGAGGCCGAGGTGCTTATGGTCTTTCAGCGCACGGATCACAGCATTGGGGATTCCTCCGACGCCTATCTGTATAGTCGCTCCGTCGGGGATATGTTCGGCTATGGCATTACCTATTGCCGTTTCCACCGGCCCGGGTTCGGGAGTGGGAACTTCCACAAGAGGATCATCGACAAGAACTGCAGCATCGATGCGCGAGATGTGCACCACAGGGTCGCCGTAGCTGAAAGGCATGTGGGGATTGATCTGTGCGATTATCACCCGCGCGCATTGCATTGCCGAAGTCGCCAGGTCGGCAGAGACTCCAAAGCTCACATATCCGTCTTTGTCAGGCATCGAGCAATTGAGCAGACACACATCTACCGGCCAGGTGCCGTCGCGGAACAGCGCCGGTACTTCACCGAGAAAGCGGGGAGTAGTAGCTCCATAGCCTTCCGCAATCCAGCGGCGCACGTTCGACGATACGAAACAGGTGTCTACAAGGAATGAATCCTTGTACTCCGGACGGCAGTATGGCGCTTCACCCTTGCTCACGGAGAATCCTGAATAGAGCACCACATCGCGCAACTCATGTCCGCGACGGGTCATTGCCTCAACAAGAGTCTCGGGAATGGAGGTACTGCCCTGAATGAAAACGTGATCGCCACTTTTAATTAGTTTTACAGCCTCGTCGGCAGTAGTATAGTTTGCTTTCATGCTTTGGGGTGATCGTGGTTGAACTCTTTGAGTCTTTCTTCGAGCAGGGTGAAAACGTTTGGATTGTTAAGCAACGATACACACACGCGCAGACCCTGCTGCTTGCTACCTGTGGAGGGCAGCGAAATGGTAGAGACACCGTAGCGCAGGAGCTCACGCTGAAGCGCGTCGCCGGTAAATCCGGGATACCCTACTGTGAAGAAGAAACCGTCGGAAATGGGCTCTTCGCCGTCGAGGGCGTAGACGATATGGAAACCGTTGTCAGTGAAAAGTTTTTTTGCAATCGCAGCGCGACGGCCATATTCTTCACACTCCTTCACGAAGTCGAGGCGACCCTCGACCGCAGCCCGGAGCATTTCAGCAAATCCATATTGAACGGAATGCGCCACACCCGACGATGCGCAGTAGAGCACTCCGAAGGTGTAGGCATCGCCAAAGGCCGGAATGTCGTAGAACGATTTAAGATAATCGTAGTGACGCTCGTAGAGCTCGGGAGTCATGCACACAACAGCGATTCGCTGACCGGCATAACTGAAGATTTTCGATGCCGAAACAAGCAGCACACAGTTCTTGGTATAACGCGCTACGGTGGGGACGAACGGCTCTGTATACGGCTGACCGTAACGGCGGCGGAAGTCCATGCCGAGATATGCGTGGTCTTCCACCACGATCACATCGTATTTGTCAGCAAGGCGAGCAATGATACGGTGCTCTTCGTCGGTGAAATTGAACCAGGCCGGATTGTTAGGATTGCTGTAGAGCATTGCCGTCACGTTTCCTTTGGAGAGATGTTCTTCGAGACGTGCCTCGAGGGCTGCCCCGCGACAGTCGTACACATCGACCGACTCCTGCTTGATGCCGAGTAGCTTGGCCTGATGATGCTGTGCCGGGAAACCGGGGTCGAGAAAGAGAATCGTGTCTTTTCCGGGAATACGCTGACCAAGAAGGATGAACAGTGTGAACGTTCCCTGCATCGAACCCACGGTAGGAACAATGCATTTGGGCGGAATCCCGACGTTGAGGAAAGCTTTAAGGAATGCCGACGCACTTTCTTTAAGCGGTGCGATACCGGCGATATTGGGATATTGCGAAGCTACGCCCGTGAGGAGTGCCTGGTGTTCGGCCTCGATACCTATCTCTGATGCAGGAAGTCCGGGATTGCCCATTTCGAGGTGTACGAACTGCTCGCCGAGATGCGATTCCAGCCGGTTGGCCAGGGCGAGAATCTGTCGGATCGTTGCCGAACTGATATTCTCGATATTCATTGCCGCGAGGGCACCTGCGAATATTTCTTCGTTTACAGGAGTCACTGTGTGGATGTTAGAAATGTTAGTACTATCCTTTATAATCTTTACCTGCGCGGAAAGCGGCAATATTGTCGGCCACAATCTTCTCTCCCTTGGGACCGAATACGGCGGCGATGCTTTCTTCGAGAGCCTTGTCGGGAAGGCCGATGTACGGAGCTGCGGCGCCAAGAAGAGCCATGTTCGACGAGCGTGGACTCGCCACTTCTTTTGCAATTTGCTCTGCCGGGAGCATTACCGTGCCCTGAAGAGCCTTAAGCTCGGCCATTATCTTCTCGAGATCGGGATAGTTGGGGATGTTTACAAACGGTTCTGTCGAAGTGATAACGCGGCCCGCAGGAGCGAGAAGGTGAGCGTACCGCAGTGCCTCCATGGGTTCGAGAGAGATAACAAGATCGACCTTTCCGGCCGGAATAAGATCGGAGGCTATGGGATCGGAACTGAGACGGAGACACGACATTACGTCGCCGCCGCGCTGGCTCATGCCGTGCACTTCGGCCTGCTTGAGATAAAGGTCGGCCTGGAGTGCCGCATGTCCTAATATTGTGGCAATCGAGAGGATACCCTGCCCTCCGACTCCGGCGAGGATTATATCTGTTTTCATTCCGGTTTTATTTTTTAGCGTGACGGCGTGCGGTCTGAATACATTCGCGACGTGCGATGATCACCGACAGGCCTTTATAAGCAAGTTCGCTTGCAAAGAGAGCTTTGAGTTCCTCTGCTTTGCGTGGATGTGCGTCGATAGTGTGCAGGCGTTCGGGCTTCACACCGAGTCCAAGGCAGATTTCCTCGAGTTTGCCGGTGCCTTGCGAGTCCTGGCCTCCGGTCATACCTGTGGTAAGGTTGTCGGAGATGATCACCGTTATGGGCGAATCTTCATTAACGGCATCAAGCAAGCCTGTCATACCAGAGTGGGTGAACGTTGAATCGCCGATAATGGCAACGGCCGGATGCTGTCCGGCATCGGCAGCTCCCTTTGCCATGGTAATGGACGCTCCCATGTCGACTGTAGTGTCGAGGGCGTTGAAAGGCGAAAGGAAGCCGAGGGTGTAGCATCCGATATCGCCGAAAACCTTGGGCGACTCAAATTCGGCAAGAGCTGCGTTGAGAGCGCCGTAGACATCGCGGTGACCGCAACCCTGGCAGAGGGCTGGCGGACGTGCCACAACGTTTGAAGCAGCCTCCGGTGTTGCGGGAAGTTTTGCGCCGCAGTCGGGAGCAAGCCGCACAAATGCCGCAGCGACGGTGTCGGGAGTGAGTTCGCCGTCGGTAGGGAGAATATGGTCGCGTTTACCGTAGATCTTGGGGCCGCAGTCGAGAAGTCCGCGGAGATTATCTTCGATCATAGGCTGACCTTCTTCTACCACGAAGAGGGCGTCGCAAGAGTCGGCGAGCTCCTTCACGAGGCCGCGGGGCACGGGATATTGCGAAATCTTCAGCAGAGAGAAGGGACATTTACCTCCGAATGTTTCCTGCACGTAGTTGTATCCTATGCCTGAAGCAATCACGCCCAGGCGGCGGTCGGTGCCCCGGGTAAGTTTGTTAAAAGGAGAAGACGCGGCGAGGCGTTCCATTTCCTCACGATCCTTGAGCAACTGGCGGTAGCGTACCTTCGAGTTTCCGGGCATGAGCACCCATTGGCGAGGATTTTCGGGATATGAAAGAGTCTTTTCGGCGTCGGGAGCATCTTTTGTCACCACGGTTGCGCGGGAATGTGAGAGACGGGTCACGAATCTCACGAGAACGGGTATATGGAGCTTTTCCGATAGTTCAAAACCGTATGCGGCCATGTCGTAGGCTTCCTGCTGGTCGGAAGGTTCGAGCACGGGCATTATAGCGAAATTGGCGTAGAAGCGCGAGTCCTGCTCGTTCTGCGAGGAGTGCATCGAGGGATCGTCGGCAGCGACTACAAGCAGGCCGCCGTTAGCGCCTGTCATGGCGGAGTTTACAAAGGGGTCGGCGGCCACATTGAGGCCTACATGCTTCATCGACACTATCGCACGTTTTCCGCAGTACGACATGCCGAGAGCTTCTTCCATAGCAGTTTTCTCGTTGCTCGACCAGTGAGAGTGAATTTTACGTTCGCGGGCTACCGGGTTGCTCTGAACGAATTCGAGGATTTCGGTAGAGGGCGTGCCGGGATATGCGTAGGCACCACTCAGCCCTGCATCAATGGCTCCGAGAGCGAAAGCTTCGTCGCCAAGCAGTAGTTTTTTTGTATTCATGTGTGATAATTGCATGGTAAACCGCACAAAGGTAGCAAATCCCCGGAAATTGCGCAAGTCGGGACGTATGTTGTAAAACATACAATTTGCTACCGAAGCGAGGCTTCAACTACTTTTTCACGCTCTGTTTATGCCATAAATTTGCACAGCACAGAGTATTTTCCTAACTTTGTATTGTTATAAATAAAGATATGAAAAGAATCGGTCTTTTATTTTTCGTGCTGTGCGTATCTTTGGCAGCTGCCACTGCTGCCGAGAGGAGCTTCTCTATCCGTTTCGGAGCTCCCACCGAGAGCACCACTACTTTGAATAATGGCAATTTCCTCACGGCCGTAAGCTCAGGGGCCGATTTTATAGAAAAGGTGACGAGTGTCGTGGCCGTTTTTCCGGAGAAAGATGCCGTGAGGCTTTCCTCGCAGAAGACCAACGGCAAATTCAACATCCAGCTCAAGGAAGACGCCCAGGTGGTGGCTTCCCGCATTGTGCTTGAGGCACGGCGGTTCGACAACGATCGCGATGCCGACGCAGCCCTGATGCTCAATTCGGAGACTCTCTCCATTCCTTCGCCGGAGACCGACCTTTACACCCTCCACATCCCTTCGCGGCCCGAGAAGGTACTCACAAATATCATCATAGACGCCGATCACCGTGTGTATCTCTCGGCAATAACGGTCTACTACGACGATACCAAGGGAGATGTGGGCGACGTGCTCGAGACCGTGGCGACTCCGGTATTCACCCCTGCCGGTGGTAGCGTAACAGCGGGAAGCACAGTTGAAATCAGCACTTCCACTCCCGGCGCTACGATCTACTATACTGTCGACGGCACCGAGCCAACCTCATCGGCTCTGGAGTATTCAGTCCCTGTTACGCTGAATCACGACATTACTCTCCGGGCCTTCGCCATTGCAGAAGGGAAGAAACCTTCGGCTATAGCATCGGCAACTTTCGAGGTCCGCAATCCTGAGGCGACACTGGAGTCTTTCTTCGATTTCACCGCGCCCGAATCACTGAATCCGTCGGTAGCGGCACCTGCCGTCAAAGAATATGTAGACCTCAACGGCAGTTCGTTTGCCGACGGGGATGTGACCATAAATTTCACCGCGACAGACGAAGGTAACACCCACGTGCGGCTTTATGGCTCCTATGATGCCGGTACTGACCTTCGTCTATACAACGGAGATATGCTCACCGTACGCTCTATCAATCCGGCAATGGCGATAACGGGTATCGACGTCACGATCTCGGAGAGCGGCACCGACTCCGACGTATGGTTCATACCCTCGCAAGGCGATTGGATCTGGGAGCGTGACTGCTGGGAACCGACCGGCGACACTCCCGTTACCGAACTTGAACTCACCTCGTGGCAGCAGAGCCGCATCGCTACGATGAGCGTTACTTTGACCGCTACGGCCGGAGTATCGCTTCAGGGACTTATCTCGCCAGCCGTGCCTGAGGTGCTCTACGATCTGAGCGGCCGCAGGGTGTCGCATCCCGATGCCGGATTCTACATCCGCCTGAGCGGTGATAAGGCCGAGAAAGTGGCCGTCAGGAAGTGAAGTTGCAATTGAAGTAAGTGTGTGCTTTTTGCCGTTTGGCCGAAATTTAGTAATTTTGCGGCTTAATCGGACAAAATGTCGACACAAGGTCCCATAAAGATAGATGTAGCTTCGGTGCTTGAATCCCGACTGGGGAGGCGGGCCCGGTTGATACCGCGTTTCCTTGTACGTGGTGTCGAGCGACTTATCTGCCAGGACGAGCTCAATGCGTTGCTTGAGCATAACTACCCCTTCCGGGGCGCGGCTTTCTGCCGGGGCGTGATGAAGGAGATGAATCTCGGCCTTGAAATCCGCCACGCCGAGCGCATGCCCTCGGATTCCCGCATAATCGTGGTGTCGAATCACCCCCTTGGCGGCCTCGACGGCATTGCCATGATAGCGTGGCTGTCGGAGCTCTATCCGGGCAAACCTGTTCACTTTGTAGTAAACGATCTGCTTATGGCGGTTGAGCCGCTTCGCGACTGCTTTGTGCCCGTGAATAAGCATGGCGCACAGAATCGCGAATATGTACGCCAGCTCGACGAGGTTCTGGCAGGCGACGGCCCGGTGGTGATCTACCCTGCGGGCTTGGTGTCGCGGCTCGGCGACGACGGGCGCATTGCCGACCTCACCTGGCGCAAAATGGCGGTGATAAAGGCTGTGGAAAGCCGTCGCAACGTGGTGCCGGTGCATTTCGACGGGCAGAATTCGATGTCGTTCTACCGCTGGGCCCGCAGACGTGCTGCCGCCGGAATCCGATTCAACTACGAGATGATGTTGCTTCCGCGCGAACTTGTGCGGAGCCGCGACAAAGTTTTCACACTCACGGTAGGAGATACCGTGGAGTGGCAGACCCTTGCAGGCAAAAATGCGGCAAAGGTCGCCGACGACTTGCGGACTACTGTCTATTCCCTTGTAAAAAGCGATTCATAAATCATGAACGAAGCTATAATAGAACCGGTCGATGTGAGCCTCATTGAGGCCGAACTTACACCTGAGCGCTTTCTGCGCACATCTAATAAGGGCGGAAACGAAATATATGTAGTCACTGCCCATAATGCTCCCAACACCATGCGGGAAATCGGTCGCCTCCGCGAGATCGCCTTCCGTATGGCGGGCGGCGGCACAGGATTAAGCTGCGATATCGACCGCTTCGACACCATGGAAGTACCTTGCAGCCAGCTGATAGTCTGGGATCCCGACAGCAAGCTCATTCTCGGCGGCTACCGCTTTATCCTCGGCCGTGACATCAAGATTACCCCCGAAGGTACTCCCGATATCGCCACGTCGCATCTTTTCAGTTTTTCCGAAACTTTCATGCGCGACTACCTTCCGTACACGATAGAGTTAGGCCGGTCGTTTGTACGCCCTGAATATCAGTCGTCTCGGGCCGGAGCCAAGGCTCTCTACACCCTCGACAATCTCTGGGACGGGCTGGGCTCGCTTACGGTGCTTAATCCCGAGATCAAATATCTCTTCGGCAAGGTGACGATGTATCCGAGCTACGTGGCGAGCTGCCGCAACCTCATTCTTCACTTCCTGCACAAGTATTTCCCTGATCCCGACGAGCTGGTGCGCCCCATTCATCCCCTCGACACAGGCTCCGACGCCGCGGAGCTCGACGAGGTGTTCAATGGCGGCGACTTCAAGAGCGATCTCAGGATTCTCAACGCCAAAGTGCGCGAGCACGGTCTCACAATCCCTCCTCTCGTTCACGCCTACATGGGGCTGTCGCCGACGATGAGAATGTTCGGCACAGCTATCAACGATGAATTCGGCGACGTGGAGGAAAGTGGCATCTTCCTCACTATCTCGGAGATATACGAAGTGAAGAAGCAGCGCCATATCGAAACTTTCAAGCTCGACGACCTCCGTCGATAATCAACCAGAACAACCATATTTCTAAAGTAAAAAATGTCGCTTACCGCAATCTCGCCCGTCGACGGGCGCTATCAGTCGAAGACCGAGGCCCTTGCAGCCTACTTCTCGGAGTATGCCACTATCCGCTACCGCGTGAAGGTGGAAGTCGAGTATTTCATCGCGCTCTCTGAAGCAGGGCTACCGCAACTGCCGCCTCTCGACGACGCCACCAAGGCAGCGCTCCGCAATATCTATAGCCCTGAACGCTTCACCGTGGCTGAGGCCCAGAAGGTGAAAGACATTGAGAGCGTTACCAACCACGACGTCAAGGCAGTGGAGTACTATCTCAAGCAGCAGTTCGACGCCCTCGGCCTCTCAGGTATCAAGGAGTTTATCCACTTCGGACTCACCTCGCAGGATATCAACAACACTGCCTTCCCGATGATGACGGCCGATGCTCTCCGCGACGTGCTTATGCCTGAGTTCGATGCACTGGTGACAAAACTCGACGAGCTTGCGCATGAATATGAGCCGGTGGCAATGCTTGCCAAGACTCACGGTCAGCCTGCCTCTCCCACTACTTTAGGAAAAGAACTCTACGTGTTTGTCTACCGCCTGCGTGAGCAGCTCCGCAGCCTTGCTGCAGTGCCTGTGTCGGCAAAGTTCGGTGGTGCAACCGGCAACTTCAACGCTCACCGTCTGGCCTATCCGGCTATCGACTGGCGTGCTTTCGGGCGCTCGTTCCTCTCTACTATCGGACTTGTACGCGAAGAGTACACCACTCAGATCTCCAACTACGACAATCTCGCCGCTCTCTTCGACGCACTGCGCCGCTGCTGCACTATCATTGTAGATCTCGACCGCGATGTGTGGCAGTATATATCGATGAACTACTTCAAGCAGCGTATCAAGGCCGGTGAGGTAGGTTCGTCGGCAATGCCGCACAAGGTCAACCCTATCGACTTCGAGAACTCGGAGGGCAATCTCGGCGTAGCCGCTGCCCTGCTCGATCATCTTGCAGTGAAGCTTCCGGTATCGCGTCTGCAACGCGACCTTACCGATTCCACGGTGCTCCGCAATGTGGGTGTGCCTTTCGCTCATATCCTCATCGCCCTTAAGTCGACTCTGAAAGGACTTGGCAAGCTCATCCTCAACCCCGAGGCGATCGACGCCGATCTCGACGGCTGCTGGAGCGTTGTTGCTGAAGCCATCCAGACCGTGCTCCGCCGCGAAGGATATCCAAATCCTTACGAAACCCTCAAGGCGCTGACACGCACCAACTCAAAGGTCGACGGTGAGGCCATTTCCAAGTTCATCGACTCACTCGAAGGCATCTCTGAAGACGTCCGCGCAGAACTTCACACTATCACTCCCTCGAACTACGTAGGCTATACATTGTAGGTTAAATACTGTTAATTCCTTGTAGCTTCCAAATATTGTTCCTACCTTTGCACTACCAAAACATCGCGGGGTGGAGCAGTGGTAGCTCGTTGGGCTCATAACCCAAAGGTCGTAGGTTCGAGTCCTGCCCCCGCAACAAAGGCTAAGAGGCTGTGCCGCAAGGCACGGCCTTAATTTTTTTACCACAATGTCAAAGTTCTCTTCGCTGCGAGGCGTAGGAGTTAAGTGGTGAGTACGAGTTATTAGTTATGAAGTTGTGGAGTTTTGAAGTACTATGCACTGAATCCTATCGTGTGC
>CAYYQS010000065.1:0-13393 GCA_964472555.1 uncultured Bacteroides sp. | reverse complement strand
CCTCGAAGGCGGTCAGGCCAAGGGGCACAAGAAGGAAGTGCTCGAGAAGATATGGAGCGAATGGGAAAAGTTCGCGTCGTACGCCTTCAACAAGAGTCACGCCACGTGCTACAGCTGGGTAGCGTTCCAGACGGGGTATCTCAAGGCCAACTATCCTGCGGAGTTCATGGCGGCGGTGCTGAGCCGAAACCTCGACGATATCACTAAGTTGTCGTTCTATATGGACGAGTGCCGGGCCATGGGCCTGGAGGTAAAGGGCCCGGACATCAACGAGTCGTTCTCCAATTTCAGTGTGTCGTCGCCGGGCGTTATCCGCTTCGGTCTTTCGGCAATCAAGGGTATCGGTTCGGATGTGGTGCGCGGCATCATAGAGTGCCGCACAGAGGGCGGCCCGTTCAAGGATATATACGACTTCGTGGAGCGTGTACCGTCGCAGACGGTGAACCGCCGCGTATTCGATAATCTTGCCCTTTCGGGAGCTTTCGACTGCTTCGAAGGCACTAAACGCGAGGATCTTGCTGCCGAGGCTGGCAAGAAGGGCGAGACTGTGGCCGAACAGTTGCTGCGCTACGGTGCCCAGCGTCAGAGCGAGGCTAAGCTACAGGCTACGTCGCTCTTTGCCTTCGACGATGATGAAATACGCGCATCGAGCCGTCCGGCAATCCCTTCGGCTCCTGCATGGGACAATCTGGTGCGCCTCAATAAGGAGCGTGAGCTGGTGGGCATGTATCTGTCGGCACATCCGCTCGACAGTTACTGGCTTGAGGTGAATCACGGCGTTGAGGTAACGGCAGCGGAGAAAAACGAGATTTCCTCGCCCACACCTCGCCCGATAGCGTTTGCCGGTATGGTAGTTGGTCTGGAGGATCGTAAGCTTGCCAACAGTACCATGACCATTGTAAAGGTGGAGGACTATACGGGTACTACCGACTTCGCGATCTTCGAGAAGCAGCGTGCGGAGTTCGCACATCTGTGCATTCCGGGCACGGCGGTGCTTGTCACGGGGTCGTTCAAGCAGGTTGTGAACCGCTCCACGGGAGTAAGCAATCTGCGCTTCCAGCTTGAGAACATGTATCCGCTCGACGGTCTTCGCGGGAAACTCATCGAAGAGATTACTCTGAAACTCAATCCACAGCAGGCTATGGAGGTGATGCAGACACTCGAAGATCCTTCGCTCTTCGCCGATGCCAGAGCCGATGCCGTGCCTGTGCCGCTTTCGATGATAATCTATGCCTCGGACATCGAGCGTAAGGTGAGCCTCTCGACGGCGCTTAAGGTGAAACTGACGCGTAAGTTCATCACTACCCTCAACGACCTCGGCATCGATTTCCATATCAGGCGGCGTGTACCGGCGTGATGCTTAATAAGTGATAATTCAAATAAATAACAAAATAAAAAGGAAAGCAATGACTTTTACAGACAGTAACATAGAAGAGATAATAGCGAGCGGACAGCCCGTAGTAGTAGATTTCTGGGCCACATGGTGCGGCCCGTGCATGGCCATGGCGCCCATTATCGAGGAACTCGCCAAGGAATATGAAGGCCGCGCGGTGATCGGCAAGTACAATGTGGACGAGGAGAATGATTTCTGCAGCGAGAACAATATCCGCAGCCTCCCGACCCTTCTTTTCTTCAAGGACGGCAAGAAGACCGATCTTCGCCTTGTAGGCGGTCAGAAGGCCGACGCTATCCGCGCTAAGATCGACGAGCTCTTAGCTCTCTGACAACTAACTGAACGACAGCAAACCAGACGCAGATGAAGAACGTCTATACTCCCGGAGAGATAGAGGATATAGTCAATGCCACGCTCGGGCG
This sequence comes from uncultured Bacteroides sp., assembly GCA_964472555.1. Lineage (GTDB taxonomy): Bacteria > Bacteroidota > Bacteroidia > Bacteroidales > Muribaculaceae > CAG-873. The sequence continues at coordinate 11,578 of CAYYQS010000065.1, read as the reverse complement.
ACTCGAGGATATCGAGGAGCTTGATGCGGGTCGCCGCGGGCTGATGCTTGACCGGCGCCACTCGTTCGTGGTGTCGGTAGGAACGCAGGTGGCTACAGAGGTGCTCGCTTTCGGGGTGCCGGAATCGGGCGATGTGCTTGTTTTTGCCGGAGACGGTATCTGCGGAGCTTACGCACTTGCGGCGGCGAGGATACTTCACAGCCGCGGGTGTAGGTGCAAGGTGGTGCTCTTCAATATCGGAGGAGAAATGCTGTCGGTAGATGCCACACGCGCCCGCGACGAGTTTGTGGAGGCATGCGGGCAGGAGTATCTCGAAGAGGTGATAAATCCGGGGCCGGGATTCACGATGCCGGATATGAACCGCCGCACGGTGGTGATCGACGGCATCTTCGGAAGTGAGTACCGGAAGCCTCTCAAGGGTGGTTATCAGGCGGTTGCACGCTTCATCAACGAGCATTCGCCCAAGGTGATATCCATCGATCTCCCTTCGGGGATGACTACCGATCTTACGGTGGGAATGATCAACCGAAATATAGTGCACGCCGACCTTACGCTCACGCTGGTGGGGCCGACTCTGGCGTTCTTCATGCCTGAGAATGCGGAGCTTATCGGGCGCTGGAAGACTCTGGATGTGCCTTTCGACGCCGATGCGATGGCGTCGGTACGGTGCATGTCGCGAATCATCGATGCACGTGCCGTGCGTACGGTGCTTCCTCCGCGCCCGGCTTTTGCCTCGAAGGCCGATCTTGGTTCGGCCCTAATCTTCGCGGGGAGCTACGGGATGCTCGGAGCCGCGGTGCTTGCCACCCGCGCGGCCACGCGGTCGGGCTGCGGGAAGGTGACGTGCCACGGGCCGAGGTGCGGGTTCTATGTGATGCAGTCGGCGGTACCGTCGGCAATGTTCGTTACCGACGGTGGCGACACGGCAGTGCATCATTTCGAGAATCCGAACGATTGCGCCGGAGTAGCGATCGGACCGGGTCTGGGGCATTCCGACGAGACTATCCGCGGGCTCGAAATCTTCTTGAAATCGTGCTTCGCCACAGGCAAACCTCTGATACTGGATGCCGATGCACTCAACTGCATGGCCGAGAAGCCGTCGATGATAGATTTCATTCCGGCCCGGTCGATAATCACTCCGCACGCCGGAGAATTCGACCGGATGTTCGGGCCGCATGTCACACAGTCGCAGCGACTTCTGAAGGCTCTCGAGATATCGTCGGAGCACAAGATCATCATCGTGCTCAAGGGCCACTACACGTTTACGGTGTGGCCCGACGGCTCGGTAATAGTGAACTCTTCGGGCACGGAGGCTCTCGCCACGGCGGGTAGCGGCGATGTGCTCACGGGGCTTATGGCCGGACTTGTGGCACAGAAGATGATGCCCGAGGTAGCTGCCGTAGCGGCAGTGTACCTCCATGGCGTGGCCGGACGCATCTCTGCCAAAATCAACGGAATACACGGCACTACAGCCGAAGACATAGCCGATGCCGTAGGGCCGGCGATCGACTCTATCCTTAATCCGCGCCGACAGGGCGCATAAATTCACCCGACTACTATGAAAGTTCTCACCGCCGCACTGGCAGCCGCAGCAATAGTTCTGACCGGGCACTACTCCGCCGCTCAGACGTCGCAGAAAATCACAGCAGGAAAAGCATCGGACTACGGTCTGACGTACTCGCTTCCGCTCACCGCTCTCGATATCTATCTCGAGGCAGAAATTTCGGACGAGAAGCCGGGCGAATTCTACAACTATGCCCGCCGTCACCTCGGCATAACGGATGCCATAACCGCGGCCAAGCGCTCTGCCAAGCTCAAGAGTGTGACTATAGTGCCTCGCGGTATTCCCGACGCCGACAACCGCTGGACGGCGCAATTCAAAAACGGCACTTCGGCCTCGATGACGCTCACGCCGGAAGGTATTCCTCTGGCAATCAATGGTGAGGGTCAGACGTCGGCTAAAGCGCCTCAGAAACCTGCGGCCCGCGCAGCCGCTCCGTCGCCCCTCGAAGGCCCTGCTGCAGCGCAGGCTGTGACGCAGGAAATGGCACGGAGCGCCTCGACATCGAAAAAGGCCGAACTGGCCGCGCAGCGCATCTTCGAACTACGCGAGACACGCTCCGACATTCTCTCGGGGCAGGCCGACAATCCTCCGGCCGACGGAGCGGCCATGAAGCTCGTGCTTGAGAACTTAGCGGCGCAGGAGGCGGCTCTGACAGCAATGTTTGCAGGAGTATCGTCGTCGCACACGGTTGTTGATAAAATCACTTTCGTGCCCGACTCCAATGAGGTGCGCGACCAGGTGGTGGCAAGAATCTCGGCAGTCGACGGCATTCTGCAGCCCGACAATCTGGCGGGAGCACCCGTGACGCTCGACATAAAGATTCTTGAGCGCTCCGAACTTCCCCTCACCGAAAAGGGCGAGCCCAAGACTTTCCCCAAAGGCGGCGTGGCCTACTGCATACCGGGCCGTGCCCTCGTGACTGTAAACTATGCGGGCCAGCCTGTTGCATCGGAGGAAATCGACCTCGCACAGCTCGGCGTGGTGTTCGGCCTCAATCCCGCCTTATTCACCGACAAGAAAGAGCCCTACTCCGTGACTTTCGACACCACCACCGGCGGCGCGGTAAAACTGGCACCGATAGCCGGAGAGTGAGCGATGAAGACTGAAATCTATCTCAGCGGGTGGCGTGCCACAGGTATGCTCCTGCTTTGTGCGATTATTATAGTTTTTCTATATTACTTCCCGAAGATAATTCAGAAAGAACCTCCTGTTATTCTTAAAATTATCACACCAATTGCGATTGCGGGCTGCGTGCTCTGCTTTATCTTATGTTGTGTATTGCTTTGGATGAAAGCAATTCATAAGCCGCTTGCCACGATATATGATGACAGACTTGAATTTCTGATACCGCGGAAGCTGAAATATTTCACAATCCGTTATGAAGAAGTCGATCAATTCTTCTTGCTCGACCTAAATTCAGCTAAAATCTTGATGGCGCTGACTTTCGACGGGCAACAAAAGGAAACGGGCCTAAGCTCTTCTCAAGTGTCGCACCTCAAAGATGTCTGCAACTTGCTGAATGAAAAATTAGCAGCTTACCGTGGTATAAGCGAAGGTGTGCCTCTTGGATAATGCACATTTACTCCAAATAGTATAATTTGATGAAAGGAGTCCTGAATTTCGCAGATTTTCAGTAAATTTGCAATTCAGTTGAATTCTTGCAATGAAAAGGTTTTTAATCGGACTTTTTGTCCTCATCATATCGGCTCTATCGGTAAATGCGGCCAATGACCGTCGGCCGGAGCTAATCGACAGTCTGGAGGATCGTCTGGCTGAGAGTGTGAGCGCGGCCGACAGCATGAAGATATTATTCGATATCTTCGATCTTTCGAGCGGCAGTCAGCCCCGGCAGGAGGCTGCCCGGCGCGCTTATCGAGCAGCTCGCGCTGCCCGCGATACGTCGGCTCAGCTTACTGCTATCACTTACCGCGCCAATCTGGTGAGCCGCGATACGTCGGCACTCAATTCGCTAAGAGACAAGATGAAGGATTTCAATCCGTCGCCGCGCGTCGACGAGGTGACGCTCTTCATCGATCTTCTCCGCACCGAGAATTTCCTCAGAGAGAACCCCAAGGACAGTGCTACGTCGCTACAGGCGCTCATTCTCCGTCAAGCCCTCGATACTCCCGCCGACTATAAGGATCAGATAGCTCTTCTTTTCTCGATCTGCTCGCGCATAGCGGAGTCGAGCAAGGGCGATCTTCTGGTGGTGTACGAAGGGCAGCTGGAGAAGCTGGTGGAGAATAGTCCGCTACCCGACGGCTCGGTGCGCAATCTTATCTATACCCGGGCGGCGAGTACGTTTTCTCAAAACGACCGTGCGGAAGATGCAGTGCGCATCGACAAGAAGACGCTGAATATCATCGACTCGCTGAGCACGTCCTATGCCCGGTCGGGGCGCAAATACCGCAAACTTGAGATCAACCGCTACAATTGCTTCAGGCGTATGCTGGCAAACTACAAGGTGCTTGCGCCTCTTGAGGTCGAGCAGTACCACAAGGCAATTCTCGATCTCGTGGCGACCAATTCGCAGATCGAGGCGGACTATAACAATAATCCGCGCACTCTTGCCTTCTATCTTATGGCCAAGGAGCGCTATGAGGATGCAGTGCCGCATCTTCTGGATGCTATTTCGGTGCCTGCCAACAGCGGCAGTCTGATAGCTCTCTATACTGCGCTTGAGGAAGCGGCCGGGAAGTCGAACATGGAGAGTATGCGCCTGCATGCAGCCGACTGTCTTGCCGACCTCTACCGCGACAAGCAGCGGACGCAGAGCATTGAGCGGCAGAAGGAGCTGAAGCTCCTCAATTTCGTGGCGCGCATGCGCGAGGAGCACAACGCCAATCTCGACGCAGAGCGCGAGGACGCAGCCCAACGGCAGCAGATAATAATATGGGGCGGAGTGCTCACGTTCGTGCTACTTGTGGTGGCGGTTATTTTCCTTGCCCGGCAGAACCGCCGCAACAAGCATCTTGCCAAGCAGTTGCGGGAGGCTGTAAAGAATCTGCGCGATGAGCGCAATGTGCTTAAGAAAGCCCAGGACGCCCTTATCGAGGCCCGCGATAAGGCGCACAGTGCCGACAGGATGAAGTCGGACTTCATCAACAACATGAGCCACGAGGTGCGCACGCCTCTGGAGGCTATCACTGAATACTCGCGGCTGATAGTGGACTGTATTCCCGACGAGAAACGCAACTATCTGGACCGCTTCGCACATATCATCGACCTCAACTCGAAGCTTCTTCTCACGCTGGTGAACGATTTGCTCGATATCGCTTCGGCCGAAAACGGCAATATGTCGCTGCAGTGTAAGCCTACCCGCGCCTCGGAGCTATGCGAGGTGGCAGTGGACACGGTGTTCGAAAACCGCCGACCGTCGAAGCCCGAGGTGAAATTAGTGTACGATGCCAAAGCTATGCGCGATGTGACTATCGACACCGACCCGCAGCGTGTGATCCAGATACTGGTGAATCTGCTCAAGAATGCCGATAAATTTACTGAAAGCGGCACTATCACTCTTGAATACAAGCTGTCGACCAACAAGAAGGAGCTGCTTTTTATAGTCTCCGACACGGGTATCGGTATTCCTGCGGGTCAAGAGGAGCTGATCTTCACTCGCTTCAAGCAGCTGGACACCTCGACAAGCGGCTGCGGCCTCGGCCTCTATATTTCGCGTCTGATAGCGCGTCTGCTTGGAGGCACTATCGAGGTAGACAGCGATTACCACGGTGGGGCACGCTTCATACTATCACTTCCGTTATGATTCAGCGCAGAGCCGGAGGAAAGTTTCTTGCGGTGCTATGCGCCGTGCTGGTTCTTGCGCTGGCAGGGTGCTCGTCGACGAAACATGTACCCGAGGGGAGCTACCTTCTCGACAAGGTTTCGATCAATATCGAAGACCGCGATGATATTGAGAGCGGCGAGCTCTACAATTTCCTGCGCCAGACGCCCAACCACAAGGTGCTGGGCTTTGCCAAACTTCAGCTTGCCACCTACAGTCTTTCGGGGCGCGACTCGTCGAAATGGTATAACCGCTGGCTTCGGCGTGCCGGTCAGGCTCCGGTGATTTACGACGAGGAGCTAACCGAGGCCTCGGCCCGTCAGCTCCGCCAGGCGCTTGTCAACAGCGGCTATACCAATGCGTATGTGACTGCCGACACGGTATCGCATGGCAAAAAAATATCGCTCAAATACCACATCACCGCAGGCGAACCGCTGCGGATAGGGTCGCTGGGGTACAATATCCCCGACACGACACTCCGGCGCCTGGTTATGTCGGTGCGCAATGAGTCGGGACTCCGGCCGGGCATGCTTCTCGACCTTACGGCTCTCGACAATGAGCGAGGCCGTATAACCCGCGAGCTCCGCAACCGCGGCTACTACGATTTCAACCGCGAGTGCATAACTTATACGGCCGATACCGTTGCTGGTAACCGCATGGTGTCGCTCACGCTCAATCTTCCCAGTCCCTCGGAAAAAAACGGGGGTGCGGGAGCGCGGCTGTCCGACAGTCTTTTTCTCGATCCACGGGTACACCACCGCTATGACGTGCGCAAAGTGATATTCGTGCTTGACGATTCGGGAATCGATGAGGAGCAGTGCGATACGGTGGAGTACCGCAATATCACCGTAATCTACGGCAATGACCGCTATCTTAAGCCTTCGCTCCTTGATGAGATGTGCCATATTTCGGCCGGTCGCCCCTACTCTGCCAAGGCTGTGGAGCGCACCTATGAGGCTCTTGGGCGTCTTGCGATAGTGAAGTTCATCAACATCGAAATGGAGGCTGCCGGTTCGATAGGTAACATCGGGCTCCTCGACGTCTACATCCACCTGTCGCGCAACAAAAAGCAGGCAATCACGGTAGAACTCGAAGGCACCAATTCGGAAGGCGACTTCGGAGCCGGGCTCGGGCTCACCTATCAGCACCGCAACTTAGCCAGAGGGTCGGAGCTGCTGACAGCGAAGTTGCGCGGTTCGTACGAAAGCCTGTCGGGCAATTTCGAGGGACTTATCAACAACCGCTACACCGAGTTTGCGGGCGAGGTGGGCATCACTTTCCCCAAATTCGAGTGTCCTTTCCTTTCGCACACCTTCAAGCAGAAGGTGCTTGCATCGACCGAATTCTCCGTATCGGCCAACTATCAGGAGCGTCCGGAGTACACACGAGTGATCTTCGGCACGGCGTGGAAATGGAAGTGGCAGCAGCAGCGCGCAGGCTTCACACGACGGCAGACCTACGACCTGATTGACATAAACTACGTGCGTCTGCCCCGCTCGAGCATCAACTTCATCGACGAGATCGCTCCCGACAATCCTCTGCTTCGCTACAGCTACGAAGACCACTTCATTATGCGCATGGGCTATACATTCTACCGCTCCAACCGCCGGATGCCCGATGCTACGGCCAATATCCACTCGGTTCAGCCCAGCATCACCACTCTGCGCGCGTCGGCAGAGAGCGCAGGCAATCTTCTCTACGGCCTCTCGCATCTGGTAGGGCAGCACCGCTCCGACGGAGTGTACAAGATACTCGGCATACAGTATGCACAGTATCTCAAAGGCGAGTTCGACTATACCTACACCCGAAATTTCAACTACCGCAACTCTCTGTCGGCACATGGCGGTTTCGGCATCGTGTGGCCCTACGGCAACTCCACGATGGTGCCCTTTGAAAAGCGATTCTATGCCGGAGGCGCCAACGGAGTACGCGGTTGGGGCGTGCGCACGCTTGGCCCCGGGGCCTACGACGCCCGCAATTCTGTGACAGACTTCATCAACCAGTGCGGCGACATCAGCCTCGAACTTTCGCTCGAATACCGCGCCAAACTTTTCTGGGTGATCGAAGGGGCACTTTTCATCGACGCCGGAAATATATGGACGATCCGCGACTATGCCACCCAGCCCGGAGGCGTATTCCGCTTCAACACTTTCTACAAGCAGATAGCGGCGGCTTACGGAGCCGGTATCCGCCTGGACTTCACTTACTTCCTGCTTCGATTCGACCTCGGCCTCAAGGCACACAACCCGGCCATGAATCAGGAGCAATGGCCACTGCTCCACCCCAAATGGAGCCGCGACGCCAACTTCCATTTCTCCGTAGGATATCCTTTCTGAACCCACTTATTCCCAGCCTGATATAATGAAATCGCTCGTAATCTTCGACCTCGACGGCACTTTGCTCAATACTATCGACGACCTTGCCAACGCCACCAACCATGCATTGAAGACCCTCGGCTTTCCTCCGCACGGCCTATGGGTGTATCCCAACATGGTGGGCAACGGTGTGGCCAAGCTGATCGAACGCGCTCTCCCGGCAGAAGCCCGTTCGGAAATCAATATCAACAAGGCTCTCGAGCACTTCAAGGAGTACTACAACGAGCACTGCTGCGACGTTACGAAGCCTTATCCGGGTATCCCGGAGCTGCTTGAAGACCTCACGGCCCGCGGCCTGAGCCTTGCCGTGACTTCAAACAAATATCAGGAGGCGGTGACCAAAATCATAGCCCACTATTTCCCGAACGCCAACTTCAAGGCTATCCTCGGAAATACCGAAGGGATGCCGCGGAAACCCGATCCGTCGATAGTGTTCAAAGCCCTGTCGATGTGTCCTACCCCAAAGGCTGAGGTGCTATACGTAGGCGACTCGGGCGTGGACATGGAGACGGCGCGCCGAGCCTGCGTGGAATCGGTAGGGGTAACATGGGGATTCAGACCCATACATGAACTTAAGGAGGCTTATGCCGACCATATAATTTCGACTCCGGCACAGATCAAGGACCTTCTGTGATTTTGGAATACGGAAATAATTCTCTAATTTTGCAGTGGACGGGACATTCCCGCACCGCACTCCGAATCCTTAAAAAACCGTGATATGACAGTTTATCCCGCACCACTGAAACAAGGTGATAAAATAGCTATATGTTCTCCTGCCGGAAAGATCAAGCCGGAGGTAGTGTACGAAGCCGTCGAAGTGCTCCGCGAGCAGGGCTGGGAGCCGGTGATCATGCCGCACGCCCTGGGCGAAAACGGATATTTCAGCGGCACGGCCGACGAGCGCTTCAGCGACCTGAAGGAGGCTTTTACCGATCCGGAGATACGCGCGGTGCTTTGTTCCCGCGGGGGCTACGGAGTGGTGCATATCATGGACCGTCTGAATGAACTTCCCTTGGCCGACGATCCGAAGTGGGTGATCGGTTTCTCCGACATCTCGGCCCTGCATGCCCTTATGGCAAAACACGGAGTGGCGAGTATCCACTCTTCGATGTGCGCCAAAATAAAGGAGGGTGCCGATGACCCCGACAACGCGGCCCTTTTCGCCATTCTCCGCGGTGAGAAGCCTGTGCATATCTTCGACAGTCATCCTCTCGACCGCCAGGGCATAGCCACGGGCAAGCTGCTCGGAGGCAATCTTGCCGTGCTCGCCGAGCTCATCAACACTCCTTACGATATCCTCGAGCCCGACACAATCCTCTTTTTAGAAGATGTATCGGAGCCGGTGTACAAGATCGAACGCATATTCTACCAGCTCCGGCTCAGCGGCCTTCTCGACAAAATCAGAGGGCTGATCGTGGGGCAGTTCACCGACTATAAACCCGATGCCAACCACGCCGACATGGAATCCATGATCAGCGCGGCCGTAGCGGGCTACAAATTCCCGGTGGCCTACAATGTGCCGATCGGGCATGTCGACCACAATGTGCCTGTGATAGAGTCGGCGCAGATCACGCTCAAGGTGAGCCCGTCGGGCCGCAACAGCATAATTTTTCGCTAAAAAGGAAAAAGATTGGTCCGTTAGGGCATTTTAACATTTTTGGCGCGAAATAAGTATTATTTTTGCAAAGTGAAACCCACAGGGTCTTCCGACCTACGTATACCCCCTAATCCACCGTACAATATGATTACCAGACTTAGCCAGATTGTAGAGGAAGCACGCCGCCGCGGGCGTCGCCGCCTTGCTGTAGCCTACGGGAATGACTCCCACACACTCAGAGCCGTTTACGATGCCTACAAGGAAGGTCTGGTCGACCCTACGGTCTTCGGCGAAAAGTCCACCATTCTCGAGGTGTGCCGCGCCGAGGGCATCGACCCCACAGTTTTCGCAATAGTGGATGAAAAGAGCGATGTGCGGTGTGTGGAAATGGCTGTGTCGCTTGTGGCTACCGGCGGTGCCGATGTGCTGATGAAAGGGCTCGTATCCACCGATAAATATATGCGTGGAATCCTAAACAAGGAAGCAGGACTCTTCCCTCCCAAGGGTACTCTCAGCCACGTGTCGGTGGTAGAACTTCCCGGGCGCGGACGGCTGCTGTGCATCTCCGACGTGGCGGTGATTCCTCAGCCCGACTTCAAGCAGAAGACACAGCTCATAAAATATCTTGCCGCCACGGCAGGCTCGCTCGGCATAGAACTGCCCAAGATAGCGTGCATAGCGCCGTCGGAACAGGTTCTTCCGAGTGTACCTTCGTCGATCGAAGCAGCAATACTTGCCAAAATGGGCGACCGCGGACAACTCGGCCGGGTGACCGTCGACGGCCCTCTGTCGCTCGATGTAGCCCTCTATCCCGAATGCGCTGCCGAGAAAAAGGTGCAGGGCTCCACGGTGGCCGGAGAAGCCGACTGTCTTCTCTTCCCCAACATTGAGTCGGGCAACGTATTCTTCAAAGCCGCCACGCATATTGCGGGAGCCGAAATAGCGGCAATGGTGGTAGGCACGAAGGTGCCGTGCGTGCTCACTTCGCGTGGCGACACTCCTCTTACGAAACTTTATTCAATAGCTCTGGCCTGTCTCCAGTGCAAATAAATTGAGCGGATGGCATACAAAATCTTAGCGATCAATCCGGGTTCGACCTCTACCAAAATCGCGGTTTATACCGACGAAGAGCCAACTTTTACTCTTTCCATACCCCATACGGCCGAAGAAATTGCACAGTTCAAGAGCGTCATCGACCAGTTCGACTGGCGTAAGGATCTTGTAGAAAAGGCTCTCGCCGACAACGGAATAGACATCCGCACGCTTTCGGCCGTGATAGGCCGCGGAGGTATTGTAAGCCCCGTGGAGAGCGGTGTGTACGAAGTGAACGATGCGCTTCGCCACGACCTTCAGCATGCCCGCATGCAGCACGCCTCGAATCTCGGAGGTCTCATTGCACGCGAGATCGCCGACGAGATAGGGGTGAAATCATATATCGCCGATCCTGTGGTGGTAGACGAGATGATGCCTTACGCACGCATAAGCGGTGTACCGGAGCTACCGCGCGAATCGGTGTTCCACGCGCTCAATCAGAAAGCTGTGGCTCGTCTCTTTGCAAAAGAATCGGGACGCCGCTATGAAGAGCTCAACCTTGTGGTGTGCCACATGGGAGGCGGATGCACAGTGAGCGCACACCGCCGCGGACGCGTGATCGATACGACGAACGCACTCGACGGCTGCGGCCCCATTTCGCCCGAACGCTCGGGCTCGCTTCCTCCTGGCCCGCTTATCCACCTCTGCTTCTCGGGCAAGTACACCGAAGAGCAACTCATCCGCATGGTGCACGGCGCCGGAGGCCTCATGGCACATCTTGGCACCACTTCGGTACCTGAGGTACTCGAGCGCATCCACGCGCACGATCTGCATGCCATGCTCATCCTGCGCGGCATGTGCTACTCGATAGCCAAGGAAATCGGCGCGATGTCGGTGGCTCTGAAGGGCGATGTGGATGCTATCCTAATAACCGGCGGCATTGCACACAGCAAACGCGTGACCGACTTCATTGCCGACTATGTGGAGACCATAGCTCCCATATATGTATATCCCGGCGAGAACGAGCTTAAATCGCTCGCGGAGAACGCCCTTGCAGTGCTCCGTGGCGAACGCCAGGTACGCACTTACGTGAGCGGCGAGTACGACGATCCCTCGAAGATCAACGATACTTCGCGAGCCTCTAAACTGCGCGATGTGCTCCTTGCCGCCATTACACCTAATTCGGCAAAAAAACCGGCCAGCGCAATCCGCCACTACCTGCGCAAGTT
>CAYYQS010000064.1:0-13599 GCA_964472555.1 uncultured Bacteroides sp. | reverse complement strand
AGGGTACAACCCAGCTTCAGGTTGTGGCAGCAATCCGCCACGTCACCACCGGCACTTATGCTTCTCTTATCGATACCTACGCTGCTATCGAATACCCCGAAGCTCTCGCCGACAAGGTTGCTATCCTCAAAGACCTCACAGAGAAATACAAAGCCGCAGTTGCCAAGGTTACAGAAGCCAACGATCAGGCATACCTCGACTTCATGGCCCGTCGCCTCGTAGAAATGGCCGGATTCATCATCATGGCTTATCTCGTGCTGCAGGACGCTAAAGCAAACGAAAGCTTCGCACGTTCGGCAACAGTCTACACCAACCTCGTTCAGGCTGAAGTAGCACGCCACTGCGAATTTATCGACAGCTTCAAGATTGAAGAGCTTAAGGATTACACATTCTGATTCTACTTCAACTGAATAATATTTAGCCGCTTCGACCCGTCGGAGCGGCTATTTTTTTGCAAAAACTATCTTTCTATGAACAAAGGCAGGTTTCAGACGTTCATAATATTGAAGAGTTCAACGACTCTCCGACGATTTCAACTTCAAGATTATGAAAAAATTAATTGTAATTATCAGCATTATGCTTTCGGCCTTTCCGCTCGTATGGAGTGGTGAGACGAAAGACTCTGTAAAGATTCAGTTCGAGCAGGGCAAATGGGAATTACGCAAAGATCTTTTTCATAATGGCGAGCGTCTTCAGGATTTTGAGAATAGAATATCAGCTCAGGACTCATCGGCACTAAAGCTCGTGGGTCGAATTCATATCACAGGCGGTGCTTCACCCGAAGGTTCTGTGAATCTGAACAAACGTCTATCGGAGCGTCGTGCCGCAACCCTCTCCGACTATCTCTCTAAGACCTCTTCTCTGCCGATGCACATTCTGTCGACAGATTATCTTGGCCGCGACTGGTCGGGGCTCCGCAGCCTCGTCGCTACCGATCAGGACGTACCTTATCGTGCTGAGGTACTTTCTCTTCTTGACTCAATTGTAGAAATGACTTCACTTCATGGCGAAGAACCCGGAAGCGGTACTCTCCGTGCACTCCGTTCGCTCCGAGGTGGAATTCCTTATTCTTACCTGTATCTCAAGCATTTCCCGGCGCTCCGCGAGTCCAACATCATGGTAGACTACATGGCACTGCCGATGTCGCTTGTTGATACAGCTCCGGTTCTTGACATCCCTACAAATTTCGGAGGCTCAATCGAGCCACTCTTCGCACCCGCCGCAATCAAGCAATCCAAGCCTTTCTATATGGCGCTCAAGTCGAATCTTCTCCTCGACGCGGCTGCAATACCTGAAATCGGTGCCGAATTCTATCTCGGAAAAAATTTCTCTATCGTAGGCAACTGGGAATACGGCTGGTGGAAAACCGACCGCCGTCACCGCTACTGGCGTGCCTATGGAGGCGATATCGCTATCCGCTGGTGGTTTGGCAAAGCTGCCCATAACAAACCTCTCACCGGTCATCACATCGGAATCTACGGAGGCGTCGTCACTTACGACTTCGAATGGGGCGGCACGGGCTACATGGGCGGTAAGCCCGGAGGAACTCTCTGGGACCGCTGCAACAGAATGGCAGGTGTAGAATATGGGTATTCACTCCCCATTGCTTCACGCCTCAACCTCGATTTTACATTAGGAATCGGCTATCTCGGTGGCACGTATCTGAAATACGAACCCTACGAGAAATGGTATCTCTGGAAGTCGACACACCACCTGACATGGTTCGGGCCTACAAAACTCGAAGTATCTCTCGTCTGGCTAATTGGCCATGGCAACACTAATAAAGCGAAAGGAGGCAAGCTATGAAAACTTCATTAAAACTCCTCATGCTCGCTGCTGTGTTAACGCTCAGTTCGTGTCACCACAAGGACCTGATTTACGACCAGGGCATGCGAACGAAAGTTGAGGTCGTATTCGACTGGACCGATGCACCTGATGCCAACCCTGAATCAATGGGAGCGTACTTCTATCCTCTCGAGGGAGGTGCTTCGCTTAGATATATTTTCACCGGTCGCGACGGTGGCGATATCACTATCCCACTCGCAGGATATTGTGCATTAGGCATGAATACCGACGATACCGACTGGGCGGTGACAAGCTATACCGACGATATCGACAGATTCGAAACCTCTACCGCGAAAGTGAGCCGTCTTGAAGCATATTCCATTCCGGCCCGGTCTCTCCCGAGAGCCCGCGGTACCGAAGATGAAGAACTTGTAGCTACTCCGGGCATGCTCTGGAGCGCCAGAAAAGACGACATACGCCTCGACGATGGTAAAGAATCCCATACTATTGTCTTCCGTCCCGAAGAGGCTGTCTGCCACTATACGGTTGAAGTAGAAGACGTAAAGAACATTGAATACGCTCATGGAGCCACTATCGACGGAACTCTCTCGGGGATGTCGCGAAGCTTCATTCACGGATCTGCAAGCCCTTCGGAGACGGCTGCCACCATGCCGTTCACTCTCAAGGCCGATCAAGCACAATCAATGCTTCAGTCCAACTTCCTGACCTTCGGAGAAAGTCCTTCTGCAAAGAATAGCCACATATTGACTATCTATCTTTGTCTGTCCGACGGTAGCTGTCACTTCTACACCTACGATGTATCCGACCAGATCCACAATGCTCCCGACCCAAGACACGTGCTTATTCGCGTCAGCGGACTCGAGATTCCGGTTCCACTTGCATCTCCTGCCGCCGGATTTGCCCCCGACGTCAACGATTGGGTAAGTCAGAACATCGACCTGCCAATGCAAACTTCGAATAATTAATCAACAAAATATAGTAACCAAAATTTAAAAACACCTACGGTATGAAAAAATCTTATTTCATCATGGCACTGGGCGCACTTGCCCTCGCATCCTGCTCGCAGGACGAACCGGTAAGCATCAACGAAAGTGATGCAATCTCTTTCCGCCCCGCAATAGGCACTATTTCACGTGCAACAGAAACAACAAACGCCAACCTCAGTGAAATCACTGTAGCATCATTCCTCGGCGACGCGACTTTCTTCCCCGCCATGCAGTTCACCAAGGGCAGCGACGGTTTCTTCACCTCCACTCCCGCATACCGGTGGCCGGGCGACGATAGTGAACTTTCTTTCTATGCATATTCTCCCGAAACGCCCGGTGGAACAATCGATCTTACACCTGACACCAAAACATTGACAGGCTTCTCTCCTGCTGCCGAACTTGGCGATCAGATCGACTTCATCACTTCGAAAGCTACAGGCACCCGTACAGCCAACGAAGCAAGCGGAGTTGAGCTCACCTTCAACCACCAGCTCTCTCAGATCGAAGTCCGCGCCAAAGCCGACAGCGAAATCTATACTTATAAAATCACCGGTATCCGTATAGCCGAACCCGTTTCGAAAGGTGACTACGACTTCACTACCGATGCATGGACTCTCGGCACCGACAAGGCTATCTACGAAGATACCTACACAACACCTATCAATCTTAGCGCCGACGCAACAAGCGTGATGGGTCAGGGCGGCAACGCAATGCTTATCCCGCAGCAGCTTACAGCATGGGATCCAACTACCGATGCAACCAACACAGCCGAAGGTGCTTATCTCGCAGTCAAATTGCAGATCAACACCGTAGCAGGTGCTCAGGTATATCCCTTCCCCACCTCTCCTGAATGCCAGTGGGCAGCAATTCCTCTGAATACCAACTGGCAGGCCGGTAAGAAATATATCTATACCCTCGACCTTACCAACGGTGCCGGTTATGTAGATCCTCACGATCCTAAGCCCGGTGATCCCGTTCTTGGTGGTCCTATCAAATTCACTGTTGATGTAGTCGACTGGGTAGATACCCCCATGGATCTCCCCATGACCACCGACCGCGACACTAACGAATAATACCCATAATACAAGCCGCAAGGGGTTCAATGGCAGCGCTTGCCTCCCCCGGGGCAGCGCCTCCCCTTGCGGTAACTAATTAAATAAAAATTCAAGTATGTACAGGATGTGGAAAGCCGCCATAGCGGCAACAACACTGATAGCTGCCTC
This sequence comes from uncultured Bacteroides sp., assembly GCA_964472555.1. Taxonomy (GTDB): domain Bacteria; phylum Bacteroidota; class Bacteroidia; order Bacteroidales; family Muribaculaceae; genus CAG-873. The sequence goes on along the minus strand of CAYYQS010000064.1, from coordinate 9,584 downwards.
AGCTTGCTCCGAATCGGAGATTGAAGCCCCGGAAAGCTCCGACGGCAGCATACGATTTGCCGTGGAGAGTGTTTCTTCACGCTCGGCAGCTGCTGGCTCCGCATCCGCCGAAGCAATTGCTCTCCGTTCAGCCGACAAGTCTCTCTATCTCATTCCGGAAATATCATCTTCCGATACACCCTCAAGAGCTTCTGCTACCGACAACGACGAGATCTCTTCTTTCGGCGTTTTCGCACGTCGGTCCGACGGCTCTGTATCGGCCGACTATATGTGCAATGTTGAGGTTACCAGAAGCAACGGCTGGGCTCCTCGCGAAAAATACCGCTGGCTCACCGACGGCACACTTCACTTCAACGCATACTCACCTTATGCCGACTCTTCCTCCGACGAAGGAATTACATCACTCCCCGCAACAGGCGACAAAACTCTCGCCATTGCGTGGTCGACACCTGATGAGGTAGACAATCAGTCCGACCTGCTCTACAGCGTGCCTGTTGAAGCATCGGAGTCGCCTTGCGCCATGACTTTCAATCATGCTCTTACCGGTATCCGCTTCGCCGCCGGAGCTGAACTCGCTCCTTGCACAATCCGCGAAATCACAATCAGCAACATTCTGAGCGAAGGATCCCTCGATCTCGAAAGCGGACAGTGGACTCTCGGAGAAACAAAGAAAGATTACTCCATTCAGCTCGACAGGCAACTTACCGCCGCCGAAGGCTCACAGTATGTAGCCCCCTCAACACCTATTACTGAGGATGATGAAATTTTCTTCCTCCTCCCTCAGGTTCTCGACGATAACGCAACCATAACTTTGACTATCGAATCGCAAGGAGAGACAAGCACTTTCACTGCGTCTATAGGTAAAAACGAATGGGATGCCGGTAAAACCATCACTTACCGTCTGTCGGCAAGCCCCGCAGCTTCGTCGCTGATACTTCAGGTATTAGACAGCGAAGGCAAAACTCTTTCGAAGATAAACTCTGCTTATACCGGCGACACAACAAGCTACACCGTAAGGAGTTTCTATTATCCCGACGGCAGCAGTAGCGAAGGTGTACCTGTCAAATGGAAAGCATCGTTCATCGACGCAGACGGCAACGAACTGAGATCAACACCCTCATGGATCAGTTCCGTAGATAAATCCGGCGAAGGAGAAGAATTGCACAGACTTGCTACAGCCCTGCCCGAACCTGAGTTCCTCGCCATTAGCCCGCACACCGCCACTATTCGCTCACACGCGGATATCAATTCCACGTCCGGAAACACGCCCTACAATCTGGCTAATCCTACTGGCGCGTCAACGGTGGTGAATACTGCCAACTGCTACGTTATCAACGCTCCGGGCCGTTATTCGATACCCCTTGTTTACGGCAATGCTATCAAGGACGGCAGCAACAATACCGCATCGTATATCTCCACACTAACAAACACCGCTGCACACCGCCGCTCGGCCCTGCTTCACTTCGTGAATCATCTCGGAAACGATATTTCCGATCCGTATATAAGCAAAAACAGCGGCTGCACACCCGCCGCTGCCCGACTTCTCTGGGAAGACCGTATCAATCTGGTGCGCGACGTCGAACTTTCAGCTGACGGTGAAAGCATCACATTCAACATTCCGGCGGCCTCGATCCGTCAGGGCAATGCTATGCTGGCAGTCCTCGACAGCAAAGGCGATGTAATGTGGAGCTGGCACATATGGATCACCGACTTTGTTCCCGGTCAGGAATGGGAATCCATAGCTTACGACGGTACCACATACGATATGAGCACCATTAATCTGGGCAGAATATTCGCTGGCGACGTCACCCTCTTCCCGGCATCCGCCACTACTATGCGGCTAACGCAAGTAGATGTCCCGGCCGGATCGACTCCTCTTTCGGTAGATATAGCCGTAGCGCAGGAAGGTAAGCAGCTGGCGACTCCCGACTGTCACACCTACTACCAGTGGGGACGAAAGGATGCCATGATTGCCGGAGTGGATGAATACTACAACGCTTCACACGCCGAAATGAAGAGCAGCGTCATTCCTTCTGTTCCGGCAGGTGACAGTCATCTCGACATGATCATAACGTCTATCAAATCTCCGCAGCTGTTCATTACCGGTAAAGAAGACGACGTGAAGAAGATGCGCGTTTTCTATCAGAACCTGTGGTCGCCGAGCAATCTCGTCACCGACATCAACGCCTACCAGGATGAAAACGTCAAAAGCGTCTACGATCCGTGCCCGGTTGGTCTGAAAGTCCCTAACGGCAACGCCTTTAAAGTGTTGGCCGACAACTATCATGGCGTGTATGAAAGCGGTAGCAAAGATGTGGTCTACACTCTTTCCGACGGTACCAAATGCTACTATACCATCCTCGGATACCGCGAGGCAGGTACTACCAACAATACCAACCAGGGCTTCGGCGCCTTCTGGACTTGTATGGCTCACTCCGCAACTACCACGCGCTACATGACTGCAAGCGAACAGGGCAACACCCGGTTTGTGACCAACATCGGCCTCTTCGGCTTCGGTATTCGCCCCGCCCGAGATATCTGACGATGTTTAGAAAGGTTAAATCAGCTCCGATGCACAGACACTCTCTTGCACCGGAGCCGATTATTTTGTAACTTTGTAAGTTATGAAAAAAGGCATATACATTTTATCCGGCCTTATGGCTTTTACCTTTGCGCAGACTCAGGCTGCTGCCCTTGAGTTCAGCGGAAACAGTGCCAAGGCAATCCAGATAGAAGCTCCGGCATCTTCAGGCTTATCAGCTATCTACGTCCTTCAGAATTGCTCCGGCGTGACGGTCACTGCATCCGTGCTGAGTGCCGATGCGTCGGTCTCTGTAAGCCGATTCAGCAACCTCGGAGGAGCCTACGGCGAACCGGTAGACTTTTCACGCAACGGAAAGAAAATCAGTTTCGCTGCTTCATCCGGCGATATGGGATACATTGTAGAAGAGGCCGGGCGACAGACTGCTTATTGGCTCACCGACTATTCCGCTCATCGATTCGAGGTAAACTCCATTGGTATAGGTGCCGAGCAGGACTGCGACAGATGTGAGCTATCCTTCAGCGGGCAAGCCGGAGAGATTGCTTATTATTCTATCACCGGGCGCCGACTTACCATTTCGCGCGATATCGAACTCGAATTCACCACACTGCGGTTCGACGAAGAGTCTTTCGACTATGTTCCTGAAAACGTCTCCGAGACAGTAGCCGCGGTCAATGGCACTAGCATCCACGTCAACTCGCCTTTATGCAGCACAACTTTCACTATTCGAGGCGACCGCTTCCTCCGTGCATGGGGCAACGAGATATCGGCTTCAACCGCAACCTTCACCCCCGTAGCTGTCGCAGCTGAGACTCGCGCTACCCAGACGGAGCGCACCAACGACAACGAGCAGAATTCCGACTCTTCCGAAGGAGGTCTCGGAGGCTCGGCGCCCTGCGAGATACACTTCGAGGCGTGTGTGACCGATGCTGCAATTTTCAAGGAATGGCAGATCTCGCGCGACCCCGAATTCGGAATCAACGAAAACACCTTCTCCCAACTCGATTTTGACTACACTTTCACCGACAACGGCACAACTTATGTGCGCTTTGTGGCCAACAACGCCGACGGTACATGCGAATACACCGGAGAAACATATCAGATTTTCATCGGAGAGTCGAAACTCGATATTCCCAATGCTTTTTCTCCTCAAGGCTCCCCGGGAGTTAACGATGAATGGAAGGTAAGCTACAAATCCCTCGTGAAATATGAATGCCACATCTTCAACCGCTGGGGCAAGGAACTTTTCTCTTCGAAAGATCCCGGTCAGGGTTGGGACGGTAAGCACGGCAGCAAATACGTGCCTGCAGGCGTTTACTTCTATGTAATCACTGCCGAAGGCTCCGACGGCGTAAAATACAAACGCTCGGGAGATATCAACATCATCAACTATCGCGAAGGAACCAAGGGCACTCCGGATACTTCCGAAGAATAACCCTCTTGATTCCCCACTTAATTGAATTTGAACCCAAATGCGTACCATACTGAAATCAATCATCGTATTCTCGGCTGCAGCCTTGGGCGCGACAGCTTCAGCACAGACCTCTTCGGTCGTGTTCTCCAGTGTCTATTCCCCACACGTCCCCGAAAAGATCGAACTTTGTGGCAAGACTATCGACCTCGACCGAAGCGACCGCTATGAAGCTTTCGACAGGGAACTCTCCTCGCTCACCTACACCCACGGCAACACTATGCTCATCATCAAGCGTGCCAACCGCTTCTTCCCCGAGCTCGCTCCCATTCTGAGAGAGAACGGAGTGCCTCTCGACCTGCTCTATCTCGCATGCGTTGAGTCTTCGCTCAACCCCAGAGCCTACTCCCCGGCTAAAGCCGCAGGTCTGTGGCAGTTCATAGCATCTGCCGCTAAGGAATACGGACTTGAGGTTAACGATGAGATCGACGAGCGCTACAATCTCGAGAAAGCCACCGCTGCAGCATGCAAATATCTGAAGAAAGCATACAACCGCTACGGCGACTGGCCTACAGCAATGGCCTCGTACAATGGCGGCCAGACACGCATCAGCAACGCACTCAGCAAGCAGGGAGAAGACTCGTCGCTCGACCTCTTCCTCGCCGAAGAGACAACCCGCTACCCCTATCGCGTTGCAGCCATGAAAGCTATCATGGAAAATCCTCAGGCCTACGGCTTCAAGCTCACCGACGCGCAGCTCTACCAGCCCCGACACTACAAAACGGTTGAAGTGAGCGGCCCCGTAGAGAGCTGGCCGGAATGGGCTAAGAAACAAGGAATCAGCTACTCTACACTCCGCGAAGAAAACCCGTGGATACGATCGCTTTCCCTGACTAACAAAGCCGGGAAAACTTACAAAGTCAAGGTTCCGCTCCCCGACTCTCTTTCCCGCAAGAAAGCCGGTACCAAAACTTACAATCCGAGCTGGACTGTAAAATAACAGGGCGACAAAACCCTATTTTTCAGGTAAAAAAGATCTCTCCACTACAATGACAGACGAAATAAAGAATACAGCGACAGGGACCGTCGCCGACGACGGCACCACCCGCAAGATAATAGTGACGGGAGCGAGAGTGAACAATCTCAAGAACATCGACGTCGAGATTCCTCACAATAAGCTCTCTGTCATAACCGGGCTCAGCGGCTCGGGAAAATCATCGCTTGCCTTCGACACTATTTTTGCCGAAGGTCAGCGACGCTATATAGAAACCTTCTCCGCCTACGCTCGCAATATGCTCGGCACTCTGGAGCGTCCCGACGTCGACAGCATCACGGGCTTGTGCCCCGTCATAGCCATAGAGCAGAAGACCGTCAACCGCAATCCCAGAAGTACAATAGGCACCACAACAGAAGTTTACGACTTCCTCCGCCTCCTCTTCGCCCGCATCGGTAAAGCTATAAGCTACATTTCCGGCGAGGAAATGGTGAAGTATACCGACGAAAAAATCGTCAGTCTCATCATCGAAAAATACGCTGGACGGAAGATTTATATCCTCGCGCCACTCGTCAAGAACCGCAAGGGCCACTACAAAGATCTATTCGAGCAGCTCACAAAGAAAGGATTTCTCAATGTGAGGGTCGACGGTGAGCTTACCGAGATAACACGCGGCATGAAGCTCGACCGCTACCGCAATCACTCTATCGAACTTGTCATCGACCGTCTCAAGGTGTCCGATAAAGATTCGGAGCGACTGCTTGCTTCGGTCGAAAGCGCGCTCGTGCAGGGCGACAAAGAGCTCGTTGTATACGACGTTGAAGCCGACTCCGTAGCATATTACAGTCAGGAGTTAATGGATCCGGCAACCGGAATATCATATCACGATCCCGCACCCCACAATTTCTCTTTCAACTCTCCCCAGGGTGCATGCCCCCGCTGCAAAGGCCTTGGATATGTCAACCTTATCGACCGGGCCAAAATGGTTCCCGACGAGAATCTTTCCATTCACGCCGGAGCTCTTCTTCCGGTCGGGAAGTTCCGCGACAACGTTCTCTTCATGCAGCTTCGCGCCATTGTGGAGAAGCATGGATTCACACTAAAGACCCCCTTCAAGGATCTTTCCGATGAGTGCGTCGATGAAATATTCAACGGCACTACGAGCATGGGCGGACTTTCCAACGGCGAGAACGTAAGCATGAGCTTCTTCAGCTCGTTCGACGGAATCATAAAGTTCATTGAGAACCAGACCGACGAAGATGCCGGGTACCGCGAGAGAAAGTGGAGCGGACAGTTCTTCACCCGCTGTACGTGCCCCGAATGCAATGGCGACAGACTCAACCGCGAGGGTCTGCACTTTTTTGTCGACGGAAAGAATATTGCCGAGCTCTCCCGGCTCGACATATCCGAGCTTTCCAAATGGGCCGACACCGTCGAAGACAGCGTGAATGAACGCGACCGTAAGATCGCAGCCGAAATCATCAAGGTAATTGCCACTCGTCTCCATTTTCGTGTCGACGTCGGTCAGGACTATCTCCAGCTCAAGCGCGACTCCGCCACTCTTTCGGGCGGCGAGAGTCAGCGTATACGCCTCGCCACTCAGCTCGGTTCGGAACTGGTCAACGTGCTCTACATCCTCGATGAACCTTCTATCGGCCTGCACCAGCGCGATAATCACCGCCTCATCTCCTCGCTGAAACGTCTGCGCGATACATCAAATACCATTGTGGTGGTCGAACACGATCAGGACATGATGCTTGAAGCTGACTATGTGGTGGATATCGGTCCGGGAGCCGGACGTAAAGGCGGCGAAGTCGTTTTCCAGGGAACGCCTCAGGAAATGATGAAGTGCGACACTGTCACAGCCCGCTATCTCAACGGCAAGGAAAAGATTCCCGTGCCTGAAGTCCGCCGCAAAGGCTCTGGCAAGACTCTCACCCTGAAAGGCGCTTCAGGCCATAACCTTAAGAATGTGGATTTCACGCTTCCGCTCGGAACGTTCACGGTCATAGCAGGCGTTTCAGGTAGTGGAAAATCTTCCCTCGTCAACGGTACTCTCCAGCCCATTCTGAGCAAACATTTCTACCGTTCGGAAACCGAACCGCTGCCTTATCAGGCAATTGAAGGAATCGAGAATATCGACAAGGTCGTCACTGTCGACCAGTCGCCTCTCGGACGTACTCCTCGCTCCAATCCGGCCACCTACACCGGCGTTTTCACCGATATCCGCAACCTTTTCGTCGGTCTCCCCGAGGCTAAGATACGAGGTTACAAGCCGGGGCGTTTCTCCTTCAACGTGGCAGGAGGACGCTGCGAAGCATGCTCAGGCAACGGCTATAAGACCATAGAGATGAATTTCCTGCCTGACGTCCTCATCCCATGCGAAGAATGTCACGGCAAGCGATACAACCGCGAGACTCTCGAGGTCCGTTTTAAAGGGAAATCCATTGCCGACGTCCTCGACATGACCATCAATCAGGCTGTGGAATTCTTCCAGGGCATCCCCTCTATCTATAAGAAAATCAAGGTTCTGCAGGAAATCGGTCTCGGGTACATCAAACTCGGACAACCTTCGTCGACCCTATCGGGAGGTGAGAATCAGCGCGTTAAGCTTGCAACAGAGCTTGCCAAGCGCGACACGGGGCGCACACTCTTCATTCTCGACGAACCGACTACCGGACTGCACTTCGATGATATCCGCACGCTCCTTTCGATACTTAACCGACTGGTCGATCGAGGTAATACTGTCCTTGTCATCGAACACAATATCGATGTGATCCGCTCGGCCGACTACATAGTCGACATGGGTCCCGACGGTGGCGCCGGTGGAGGTCGCATCATAGCTCAAGGCACTCCCGAGGAAATTGCCGAAATGGATTCGCCTACAGCTCCTTTCTTAAGAACACCTTAAATAACATTCTCCAAAAATACGGATATGAATCTAAAAGTATGTCTGGCACTTGCACTCGGTTTTGCTTCAGTTCAGCCGGGTATCTACGCTCAAACCAACATGGAAAGCTCTTATGCTCAATGGCCCTCTTACAGTGGCGATGATCTCGAACTCAAAGTTGATGAATCAGGAACACATTTCACTCTCTGGTCTCCTATGGCCGAAGGTGTTGATGTGATGATATATGACTCCGACCGTAACACTCCTGCCGTGCAGACTCTCCACATGGTGAAAGGAGACAGAGGCACGTGGCGTGCCTCTGTGCCCGAACAGCTCTACGGCAAGTTCTATACTTTCGCCGTGACTATCGACGGTAAGCGTCTCGACGAAACTCCCGGCATATGGGCTAAGGCCGTAGGAACCAACGGCCGCCGTGCAGCTATTATCGACTTCTCCACAACCGATCCCGAAGGCTGGGCAGAAGATCACGGACCTATAGTGGAAAATATCACCGACGCCATAATTTACGAGATGCACCATCGCGATTTCAGCATAGATCCTTCGTCGGGAATCACACACAAAGGCAAGTTTCTCGCTCTCACCGAGCCAATGACCACTTCTCCACAAGGAGCTAAGACCGGTATCGGCCACCTCAAGGAACTTGGTATCACTCATGTGCACATCCTGCCTTCCTACGACTACAACTCGGTAGACGAAGCAAATCTACAGGCAAATCAGTACAACTGGGGCTATGATCCATATAATTACAATGCTCCCGAAGGTTCTTATTCCACCGATCCTGCAAATCCCTCTGCCCGTGTGCGTGAGATGAAGGAAATGATCAAGGCTCTTCACGATGCCGGAATCGGTGTGGTAATGGATGTGGTGTACAACCACACAGCCAACAACGACGATTCGAACTTCTCCCTCACCGCTCCCGGCTATTTCTACCGTCACAACCCCGACGGAAGCTACAGCGATGCCTCGGGCTGCGGCAACGAGACGGCTTCGGAGCGTGCCCAGATGCGCGACTTCATAGTCAACTCGGTGAAATACTGGGCCGACGAATACCATATCGACGGCTTCCGCTTCGACCTTATGGCTATTCATGATACGGAAACAATGAACCAAGTTGCAGCAGAACTCAAAAAGATCAATCCTTCGATCTTCGTCTACGGCGAAGGCTGGACTGCCGGCGGTTCTCCCCTCCCCTCCGATCAGCAGGCTCTTAAGGTGAATGTGGATAAGATGAAAGGCGTAGCTGTATTCTCCGATGATATCCGCGATGCCGTCAAGGGTCACTACTCCGACGCCCGCGACCGTGGTTTCGCAACCGGCAAACCCGGCAATGAAGAGACCGTAAAAATCGGCATCGTTGCATCCACGGCTCACCCTCAGGTAGATTACTCCAAGGGCAACAATGCTAAAGCGCCCTATGCAGGAGCACCCACCGAGATCATCAACTATGTGTCGTGCCACGACGATCTCATGCTCACCGATAAACTCGCCCTCTCTATGCCCGGAAGCACCGAAGCCGAACGTCAGCGTGCCGCCCGACTCGCCCAGACTATCGTCTTCACTTCTCAGGGAACTCCGTTTATGTTTGCCGGAGAAGAGATTTTCCGCGACAAAAAAGGCGTTCACAATTCCTATAAGTCGCCTGACTCAATCAATGGCATCGACTGGAATCTCAAGACATCGAATGCCGATCAGTTCGACTACTACCGCAACCTCATCCGCCTCCGCA
>CAYYQS010000063.1:0-13843 GCA_964472555.1 uncultured Bacteroides sp. | reverse complement strand
GTATCGTGCTCGCCCTCGGTATGGCAGTCGACGCCAACGTGCTCATCTTCGAGCGTACAAAAGAAGAACTTCGCGCAGGCAAGAACGTGCGCAACGCCCTTGCCGACGGTTACAGCAACGCTTTCTCCGCAATCTTCGACTCGAACCTCACATCTATCATCACCGGTGTAATCCTCCTTCTCTTCGGTACTGGTCCTATCAAGGGCTTCGCAACAACCCTTATCATCGGTCTTATCTGCTCTTTCTTCACTGCAGTATATCTGAGCCGCCTCTTCTTCCTCTGGTGCTCCAAAGGCCAGGGCTTCAACAAGCTCACCTTCTCCACCCCTCTTTCGAAGAAGGTATTCATCAACACCCACATCAACTTCCTCGGCCAGCGTAAGATCAGCTTCACAGTGGTTGCTATCATGTGCGCTATCGTCATCATCTCGCTCTGCGTCCGTGGTCTCAATCAGGGTATTGACTTCTCCGGTGGTCGCAACTACATCGTCAAGTTCGAGAAACCCGTTAGCACAGTTGAACTTCAGGAAGCACTCGCTCCCCAGTTCCCCGGCGCTTCAGTTTCGGTAATCACCATCGAAAGCTCCAATCAGGTACGTGTTTCGACCAACTACAAGATCAACAACGAAGACGCTGGTACTGAGGCCGAAATCAACGAGAAACTCTTCGAAGCCCTCAAGCCCTTCCTTCGCGAAGGAATGACCGCTCGTGAATTCAGCACAACCGACGCTTCCCAGGGTATCGTAAGCTCGCAGAAGGTAGGTCCTTCAGTAGCCGACGACATGCGTACCGATGCTTACATCGCCGTAACGCTCGCTCTTCTCGCGATGTTCCTCTACATCCTCATCCGCTTCCGCAACGTGGCATTCTCCCTCGGAGCTCTCGCAGCCGTAGCATTCACAGCCTTCACAATCATAGGCTTCTACTCGATATTCTACGGCGTTCTTCCCTTCGCAATGGAAATCGACCAGACCTTCATTGCCGCAATCCTTACCGTAATCGGTTATCAGATCAACGATACCGTGGTGGTATTCGACCGTGTGCGTGAAAACACTGCTCTCTATCCCAAGCAGAACTTCTTCAACACGATCAACAATTCGATCAATACCACTCTAAGCCGTACGATCATGACCTCGGCATCGACCATTCTCGTGCTCCTCTGCATCTTCATCCTCGGTGGTGACTCTATCCGCAGCTTCACCTTCGCGATGCTCTTCGGTGTCATCATCGGTACATTCGCTACTATCTATGTAGCCTGCCCCGTGGCTTATCTTACCGACAACCGCCGCAAGGCTGTTGCCGCCAAGAAATAAAATAGGCTTCTGCATTAGAGGGCGTTGAGCTTCGGCTCTTCGCCCTCTTTTTTTATCTATTTTACAGATCCCATTCTTTGAAACATCGGAATTATTCACTATCTTTGTGCTAAAATATTAGCAGTAACATGACTTTCAATAGCGTTAGTGATAATATATTATCTGTATTAGACAATTTTACATTGTCCAATCCCGATGATATTTTAGCTCAGGTTGCCGAGAATTTTCGCAAACGTAGAGTGGAGAAAAACATCACCAGAAAGCGGATGTCCGAACTCTCTGGAGTGCCATTATCCACATTGGCTCGTTTTGAGCAAAAAGGCTTAATTGCTTTTGAATCGCTGATCAAGCTTGCTATAGCACTTGGCTATACTTCAGAAATAAAGAATCTGTTTTCCGTTCCCAAGTTCGATACAATGGAAGAACTTGATCTGATACGTCAGAAAACAAACGATAAAAGAGCCTACTCTAAAAGTAAGAAGAAATGAAAAAGACCGAGAAACTTAAGGTTATGTTTCATGAGCGACCTGTCGGATACTTGTCTCTCACGCCCGATAATCGTCTCAACGTCTTTGAGTATGATAAGTCTTGGCTTGCAGACGGATTTAGTATTTCCCCGCTTGAACTACCATTAAAGCCCGGTATATTCATTGCCAAACCACAACCTTTTTACGGAAGTTTTGGCGTCTTTGAGGACAGCCTCCCGGATGGTTACGGGCGTTATCTACTGCATAAAGCTTTGCTCCGTAACGGGATAAACGATTCCGACCTGTCATCTCTGGATAGACTCGCATTAGTTGGAGACAATGGTATGGGAGCTTTAACATTTTCCCCCGCCATAAACCTAGACCAAGAGGAAACTATAACGGACTTTGACCGACTTCAGGAAATTGCACTCGAAGTCCTTAAAGAGCAGCAGGATCAAGATGCAGGCTTACTACTATACAACAGTGGTAACAGCGGAGGAGCCCGACCCAAAGCAGTATTTTCAGATGACCAAGGACACTGGATAGTAAAATTTCGTCATACATACGATCCTAAAGATATCGGTGTGCAAGAAGCCCTTTATAACGAAATTGCACGAAAATCAGGTATCATAGTACCGGACTTCAGGCTTGTCAATAGACGATATTTCGCATCCCGACGGTTCGATATAGATGATAAAGGTAATCGGCTTCATACTTCTACTGCCGGTGGTTTAATGGGTATTTCTCTCCGGGAACCCTTTATGGATTACTCCAATCTACTTGCTCTCACCGGCTACATAACACAAAGCCGTGAAGATGTGGAGCAGATGTATCGCAGAATGCTATTCAATTATCTAACAGACAATAAGGATGACCATTGCAAGAATTTCAGCTTCCTTGTGGTCAAAGACAACGATTTGAAGACCTGGCGTTGGAGACTTGCACCCGCATACGACCTTACTCTTTGCACAGAAGGCTATAACGGAGAACACGCAACCTCCGTCAATGGCTCAGGGCACCCTCGTCTGTCTGATTTCATTGCTGTCGGAAAGAAAATAAAGCTTACAGAAGACAGATGCCGGGAAATCATTGAAGAAGTCCGTTCCGCAAGCTCAGAAATAACTCGTTATGATATAAATGAATAGCATAAAGGATGTTCGTGGCTCTCTCCAACCAGCTATCATTATTTCTCTGTAGCCTTCCGTTCGATTGCAATGTAAGCCACTAACAGTAGCACCGTTACCGCAGGAATATACACCAACGGAGAAATATTGAGGAATAGCAGTCCTGCAGTGATCAGCAGCTGCACAAGAGCGTAGGCCGACGCCACCGCGATGTGTGGAATATGAAGCTCGTTGGCTAACAACTGATAGGCATGCATGCGGTGAGGAGTGGTAAGGTCGTCACCATTCAAAGTTCTCCGCACAAGAGTGGCAGCAGTATCCACGCCATAGACCAGCAGCAGAGCAAGATACGCAGGGTCGGAAGTATGATAAATAAGCAGAAGTATTGCGAACGACAGGATATAACCTAACGACACCGAACCAACATCGCCGCAGAAACACAAAGCGCTCCGTCGGCAATTGAAAAATAGAAAAATCACCGTAGCCGCCAAAGTGATATACAGAAGCTGAGGAGTGATAAAAGCATCCGTGCGGTTGAGATATATCAGCGGAATGAGCACTGCGAGCGTATAGAGGCCTGTAATCCCGTTTATCCCGTCCATAAAATTATATGCGTTCACAATCCCGAGGATACAGAAGAGCGCAAGTATCGCCCACCAGTACGATATCTCCGGAGGAAGCACCTGCAGGAGCATAAGCAGAACGGCCACACATTGCACAGCAAAGCGACGGCCTGCAGAAATTGGCCTCAGATCGTCGGCAAAACTGATAATGGAGAGAACTGCCAGACCAACGGTAAAAACGGCGTAGCGCGGCTGAAAAAGGGCTGTGCACGCAAATATCCCGAGTGGGAAGATAATACCGGCGCCGCTCACCGTCGGTACAGTGTGCGAGCTCCGGCCAACCGGGTAGGACGACACTCCCGCCTTGCGGGCAATCCGGATATATAGAATCTCTATAACGAGAAGAAGAAAGGAAACGATCAGTAATGTTGTCATCAGGCTCTCAGAATTTAACTTTAAAGTCCTGTCTGGGGAGATGAGGAAGGGCAGCTATCACTGCAGTGCCCCGGAGATTGTCAAACGTCATGCCATAGCTCATCCGCGAGCAGATTGTCTCAAGGCATTCTTTACGGCAGTTGAGAAGATATGCCCCGCTACAACCCGCCTCAATGAAAGTGGCAACCGTATCAGCATCGGCGCTCTTCATATCCGCCACCACGAAATCGGGATTTTCATCCACAATCGCCACATTCCGGCCCACACGGCACACCGCCACCTCGATCAGTTCAGGCTGATCCGCGAGTACCGCCACGCGGCTCACGCCGAGATGACACACCACGCGGAATATCTGCCTCAACCGACCGACCGCAGGGATGTCGCTGTACGCATAATAGGGCACACGCATCCTCAGCACCTCCGTGATGAAGCGGAATGCAAAGGGCGAGTGGATGCCAAAACCCCGCCCGTGGCGCCAGAGTGTGAGATATTTCAGAACAGGCGGCATCGGCGCGATTCTACAAATATTGCAGCGATCAGGAGCAGATAGATGAGAGTGACACACGCGTAGGCTACATTGGAGCTCGTACGTATCGACTCAGGAGCAAAACGCATCACTATATCGTGAGAACCGGCAGGCACAGCCAACGCGCGAAGGATATAGTTCACACGGGCGAGGGGAACCTCTTTCCCGTCGATAGTTGCGTGCCAGCCCCAGGGGAAATAAATCTCGGAGAACACTCCTATTCCGCCGTTGGCAGTGTCGGCATGATAGCGAACCTCATTGGGCGTGTAGGAGGTGAGATAGAGAGTATCACCCGGCAGTATGGGGGCACACTTGCCCAGCTCTCCGGCAAAGCGACGGTCAGCCACGGCCTGATGAGTGAGATCGAGCTTCGAGGCATCAAGAGCCGCCATTTCGCTGTCGGCACCGTCCACCCACACGATCGAATCGACAAACCACGCATTGCCTAACGCATGATTATTGCGCATTATGGGAGCGCGCTGATCGCCCGTAATCACATATCGCGCGTTGAGCATATCCGTGATTCTGTAGGCCGTGCGGAGGCGGCTCGCTATCTCAGCCACTTCAGGATCGTCGAGCTCGGGGGAATCAGGATAATATCCAACCTGAAGCATAGGCTGAAGCTTACGCTGAATAATATCTTCGTAGCGGTTTAGTTTCGCAGCATGATAGCCACCGAGAGTCTTGTGGAAATACGAGCGGTTCGCCGAATAGAATCCGGGAATATCGAGCACACGGTAGTGCCCTTCTCCGTCGGCTAAAATCGCTTTGTCGTTATCATCGGGAGTAAATGCAATAGCTCCCGAAGGACCTGCCGGCCCGAAAGAACTGTGCGACACATATCGCTTGTCGGCTGTATAGAGGTCGGCTGTGACAAGAATTCCCACTCCGGCCGCTGCCACGCCAAGACGTACACGCCTGAAAAGATAAAGTCCGAGGATAAGGGCCGCAAACGCAAGGAAGAGGAACGAACGACGCCCGTCGGCACTTACCATACCGTGACGCAGAGCGGTGATCGCCTTTGAATTGTCGGGATTCGCCAGCGAATAGTGGAAGAGAATTCCGTTCAGGTCTTCCTGAGTATATCCGCTCCCGAGTGCCTGCTGTGCAACCATTTGCTGAAGTTGCTCCGTCGTGTCTCGGTCAGAACCGCTGATTGCCGGGCCGAACACCCCGGGGGCGAACCACGCGGCAAGACTTATCACAGCAGGGACGCCAAACGATATGCAGAGCGGACGGCGATATTTCTTCCAAGCATCCTCTCCCGCTTCGAGAAGTTGTGCCAGAGCAAGAATTCCAAGCAGAGGCATGGCGAACTCCGCCACCACAAGAATACTCTCCACGGCCCTGAACTTGCTGTACATCGGGAAGTGATAGATCATGAAGTCGGAGAGCCACTGCGCGTTATACCCCAGAGAGAGAAGTACCGACATCACCGTGGAGGCAATCATCGCCCACTTGAGCGGCCCGCGGACTATGAAGCATCCTAATAGGAAAAGTGCGAAGATGATAGCTCCGACATATACCGGCCCGTTAGTCCCCTCTGAATCATTGAAGTACTGCGACATATAGGGCAGCAGGGGCGATGTGGAGGAGTACTGGTCCGCTCCGGCGAGTTTATCCAGACTCATCGGCACCATGCGCCCTGCCTCCGGACGAGCCGATGCGCCTCCCTTGATATTGGGGACGATCAGAGAGAACATTTCAGAGGTGCCGTAGCTCCAGCCGAGGATATCAGTCTTTGGCAGACCTCCTGTCGGACGTTCCGCCACGGCAGCAGGATTAGCCGAGAGCAGCGGTGTGAGCTCCGACTGCGAGCGCTTTGTCTCTTTTGAATATTTCCAGGTGTTGTAGAGCGACGGAGCGTTGGCGCCCAGTGCGAGAGCACCCGCTCCGAGGGCTATTGCCGATGCAATGCACCAGCGGCGGAGTGTGTGCTTGCGGAGAGCCTGGATTAGATAGCACACTGCTATTATAATCATCACAAGCCCGAAATAGTAAGTCATCTGCGGATGATTGGCATTGAGCTGCAGCATGGCGAAAAGTGCCAGCATCGCAGCTCCGCACATCTTACGTCCCTGATAAAGCAGGATCAGTCCGGCAATCGTTGGCGGCACATAGGTCAGAGCGAGAAATTTCCATATATGCCCTGCTCCGATAATGATGATGAAATAGCTCGAGAAGCCCCATGCTATCGCTCCGATAAGCGCGTAGTACCACCTCAGCTTAAGTGCAAACAGAAGGATGAGGAAGCCGAACATCATCATAAACAGCAGGTTGGACGGCGCCGGAAGACCAAGCCCGTAGACCGTATTGAGCCACGTGAACAGATCGTTCGACGGATAAGAAGGGGAAATCTGGAATGTTGGCATTCCGCCGAAGAGAGCATCCGTCCAAAGGGCCTTCTCGCCGGTAGTTTCTTCGTACACCTTCGCTTCCTGACCATTGGCCGCTCCTTGCTGCATATCGGGCTGACGCAGTGAGTTTCCGTCGAAATTATCGGGGTAGAAGAAAGCGAGGGATATTATGGCGATAACGGCTACCGACACAAAGAAGCCCCATACCTGAGGACGCTTGATAAGGTTTATGAATCGTTGCATTGCGCTTGTGTTTATTATCTGTTATCAATGGGCATCGAGCCAGTTCTGAGCCACACCCGCAGCCACTTCCATTGGCACCGAGCCTGAATAAGCTCCTTCCATGCCCGAGATCACCAGTTGCTGCATCTCGGCGAGTTCGTCAGGGAAGATATTGAAAATCAATTCGTCGTGTACCTGCATGATCATCCTCGAGCGGAGTCCGCGTCGACGTATTTCCGCATCGATGCGCACCATTGCCACCTTGATGATGTCGGCTGCACTACCCTGCAGTGGTGCGTTGATAGCATTGCGTTCGGCATAAGAGCGCACGGTGTTGCTCCGCGACTGAATATCCGGCAGATACCGTCTGCGCCCGAGTATCGTGGTTACGAACCCGTCGCGCCGGGCTATTTCTATCGACTTATCCATGTATTTGGCTACTCCCGGATACGTCGCAAGATAGCCTTCGATGAGTTCTTTCGCTTCCCCGCGCGGAATGCCGAGCCGCTCCGAAAGGCCGAAAGCAGAGATACCGTAGATGATGCCGAAGTTGGCTGTCTTGGCATTTCTTCTCTGCGTATCGGTCACATCCGCAAGACTTTCGTGATAAATCTTGGCGGCGGTTGCGCGGTGGATATCTTCCCCGGAGAGAAATGCCTCTTTCATGGCGGCATCGCCCGAAAGGTCGGCCATAAGACGCAGCTCTATCTGCGAGTAATCGGCCGAGAGCATAAGGCAGCCCGGATCGGCGATGAACGCTCGGCGGATGTCGCGACCGTCGGCAGTGCGGATAGGAATGTTCTGGAGGTTGGGGTTGGTCGAGGAGATACGGCCCGTGGCTGTAACAGTCTGATTATACGTCGTATGAATCTTGCCCGTAGCAGGATTGATCAGCTTCGGAAGGGAGTCTACGTAGGTGGCGAGTAGCTTTTTCAAGCCTCGGATATCGAGGATGAGCTTCACGAGAGGAACGTCGGCAGCGTATTTCTCGAGGACATCTTCAGCCGTCGACCAGGCTCCACCCTTGGTTTTGCGCGCCTTGGGGTCGATATTCATCTCGCCGAAGAGAATCTGACCCACCTGCGAGGGCGAGCCCACATTGAAAGGCCGACCAGCTATTGCGTAGGCCTCCTGCTCAAGAGTCGCCAGGCGTGCCGAAAGCTGCTGCGAAAGCGCGTGAAGCTCGGCAGGATCGATTCTGGCACCTTCCCACTCCATTGAAGCAAGCACGGCAACCAGCGGCATCTCCACATCGCTCAGGAGCTTTTCGTGCCCCTTTTCGCGCATCTCTTCTTCGATGAGAGGGCGAAGGCGCAGCACCGTTGTAGCGGTCTCTGTCATTGCCGCTACGGGGTCGAGCGGGGGCTGACGCCGGTCGGCCGGAGAGTAGCTGTAGTCGTAGGTGACGAAAGAGAGATAGTTCTGTGCGAGCGTGGGCACATCGTGCTTCTGCTCGGGCTGGCAGAGGTAGTGAGCCACGCCGATATCAAAATACTTTGCACCCTGATATTCCACTCCAAGTCGGCGTAGGAGAATCATATCACGCTTGATATCAGCTCCCGTAACGGTCATCTCCGGATTGGAGAATATCGGCTCAAGCACCTGTGCTATGGCAGCACGTTGATCCTGATCCGCAGGAAGGGCTATATACGCCGCCTCGTATTCACCGGGTGTTTTCTCGTAAGAGAAGCCGATACCGTAGAGTACTGCTGTCATCGCCTCGGCACCTACGCTGTTGAGTGCGATGCCCACTGTGTCGGCTTTTGCTGCCCGGCTGAGGTAGTCGGCCAATGCCGAGGGGCCGTCGAGCTCAAGTGAGGTATGGCTGGCAGGGGCTGCTGCAGGCCTTGAAGCGACAACTTCGGCGTCGAAGTCGAAGAGTGAAGGCTGAGCCTTCGGTGCCGCTGGCGCCAGAACGTCTTCCACCACGGTGCCGCGTGAATACTTGGCTATATACGATTTGAACTCGAGCTCCTTGAAGATTGCCACGAGAGCATCCACATCGGGCTCCTTGCGGCGCAGCTGCTCCGGACAGAAGTCGACGGGAGCGTCGGTAACAATTGTCACAAGTTCCTTCGACATCCTTATCTGAGCGGCATTGTCCTCCACTTTCTGGCGGAGCGCTCCCTTTATTCTGTCGGTATGCTCGAGAAGATTTTCTACGGAGCCGAATTCGGCGATAAGCTTCACCGCTGTCTTCTCGCCCACTCCTGGACAACCGGGAACATTGTCCGACGCATCGCCTTCGAGAGCCAGAAGGTCTATCACCTGACGCGGTGATGAGATACCGTACCGCTCACACACCTCCTTTGGCCCGCGGATTTCGAATCCCTGCCCCTTCAGCGCCGGACGGTACATGAACACCTTGTCGGTCACCAGCTGCCCGTAGTCTTTGTCGGGAGTCATCATGTAGGTGACGAACCCTTCGGCTGAGGCTTTTTTGGAAAGCGTGCCTATCACATCGTCCGCCTCAAAGCGCTCCACTTCGATCACGGGGATACGGAAAGCTTTGAGGATATCCTTTATATAGGGAATTGCTACGGTGATATCCTCGGGCTGCTTGTCGCGACCGGCCTTGTACTCGGCATAGCTTTCGTGCCTGAAGGTATGGCCGTGAGCAGGATCGAAGCATACTGCTATATAGCCCGGATTCTCCTTGCGCAAGAGGTCTTCCAGCGTATTGCAGAATCCGAAAATGGCTGAGGTGTTGAGGCCTGTCGACGTTACGCGAGGCGATCGCATCAGCGCATAGTAGGCTCTGTAGATCAGGGCGTAGGCATCAAGTAAAAAGAGTTTCTTTTCTTCCACTCGGAGCTGATTTGAGGGTTAGCGGTATATAATCTAAACAGACGGGTGGCCGACAAATCTGGGCCACCCGTCCGGTTGGTTTTCTATTAAGCGAGGGCGGAGATTATTCGCCTACCGACTGTACGAAGTTCAGCGAGCGGTTCTCGATCTTATCCTTGCCAAGGAGCAGGGGAAGAGCGGAGCGCTGACGCGAGAAACCGAAAGTCTGGGCGAAGCGGTTGCCGTATTCTGATTCGTCGAAAGGACGGTTCTCGGTGTTGATTTCCTTCACCTCGAATACGATTATACCGCGGTTACCCTTGAGAGGACCAACGAGCTTGCCGGGCTGGGCGGCTGCTACCGCACCCTGAAGAGCGCTTTCGTTGATACCGATGTTGAGGAAAGAGGGAGTTGTGAGGTTTACATTGCCTTCTGCCACTTCCACGCCCATAGCCTGAGCATAACCTGCGAGGTCGGATGCCTTACCCGCGTAGTCGGCCATAAGCTTGTCGGCCTTCTTCGAGTTGCGGGCCTGAGCGGTGAGCTGAGTATTTACAGCAGGGCTGGTGTAGGGCATGTAGTCTTTGTAGATATCCTTCACGGCCACAGCGATGAGATAGGTCTGCTTGTCGTCCTGCATCATCGGCGATACCTGACCCTTCTTGGCGTCCATAGCCCACTTCACGAACTTGCGGCTGTCCGAAGCGTTGCCGATACCGGTAGACGATGCTGAGATCTGGTCGGAGAGGACGGAGTAACCGGCGTCGGTAGCGTTCTTTGAGAATTCGCCTGCCGAAGAGTTGTTGCTCACGAAAGTGCGCAGAGAGGTGGCAAGATCGGTGAGGGTTTCCTGCGAGGGATCTACGGTGTATTCGATAGTGGCAACTTCGTAGAAGTTCACGGGAGCATTGCGGCGGTTCACCTTATATATAGCATTGATAGGTGTGCCCTGGATTGTGTCGCTGTAGATGAAAGCCTTGCCGGTAGAAGCGGCCATGAGGGCTGCCTTGGTGTTCTCGTCGATACCGGTTCCTTCGAGGCTGGTCCATATGCTGTCCTGGCCCTGCATCGTGGCTCCGTCGGAGAACGATGCGAAAGAGGCGCCACCGTTGATTTCATTAAGTATGCTGTCAAGGTTGGTGCCTTCCATTGCCTGAAGCACCGAAACGTTGATCGAGTCGATGCCCTGCTTGATATTGAGAAGCTTGGCAATGGTGTAGGTGTCACCGTCGCGGTTGATGAGCTTGGCGGTACCGGTTTCGTTCTCTGTAACGAATGTGCGGAGGCGGTTGTCGGTAATCTTGGAAGCGGGAGCTTCGCTTGTGTTGACGATGAATGCTGTTGATGCAGCCACTGCTTCAGTTCCGTTGGTGGCGTTGAGGCCGCTGATTGCGTTCTCGATTGCCTGCTGACCGGCGATGCGGTCGGCCTGAGAGGGCTCTACTGCTACATAGATGTAGTCGATTTCGCGCGTTTCCTCGTCGAGACGGTAGTTCTGCTTCTGAGAGTTCCAGAGTGCCTTGACGTCGGCATCACCGAACTCGATATCGGTGTCAGCTACGCTTGCTGCGTCTTTCGATACGTAAGCGATTGAACGCGAAGCGGCAGCGTCGTCGTAGAACGACTTGGCGTCGAGTTTATTGTAAGTGTAGAGGCCGTTGATGAGGCTGAGGAACTTCTGGTTGAGCATGGTGTTCTCAACTTCCTTTTCCTGATTAGCCCATATATTGCGCAGCTCAGTGCCGACTTCGGGGCGCAGACCGTATTTAGCGGGGTTCTGCATAGCATCGAAGAGAGCTTTGCCCGAAGCCTCGGGGAGCTGCAGCTGCTGAGCAAGATAGTAGATCATCTGCTGGGCTGCGGGGTGAGGGAAGTCACCCGTCATTGCTTCAGTAAGCTCCTTGTCGGTAACCTTGATACCGAGCTGTTCGTATTCGTTCTTGAAAAGCTGCTCGGTGATAAGGTTCTGGATAACGGTCTGAGTAAGCACGTCGTTGCTGTACTCGCGGCCCTGGGAGCGGAGCTGCTCGGAAGCCTGGCTCAGACGGTTGTTGTAGTCCTGATACTCAACCGTTGCAGGACCGGCTTTTGCTACAGTGGTGGGGTGTCCGAAGTACGTACGTCCGGAGGTTAGGAAGTCACCCAAAATGAATGCAAGCAGTGCCACGATGATGATCACGAAGAGCAGCACCGACTTGTTTCTGATTTTTTCTAAGGTTGCCATTATTATGTATCGGTTTATTATTTTCTTTGGAAAAAGCGCACAAAGATACGTTTTTTTTGGCACAACATCAAGAAAGAGGCCAAAAAAGTGCGCGAAAGCTCTCATCCAGGCTCATAACCACACCCGAAAAGGCATACATTCGGATAATTGTCTTATCTTTGCAGAAAATTTTCACACCAAACAACAGACGATAATGGCAGAGGAAATACAGTCCGCACCGGCAACACCCCAACCCACCCCCAAGGGTAAAGAAAAAGGCAAAAGCCTGTGGAGCATCATAGGCACAGTGCTCACGCTTTATGCATGGGCCATGCTGATGTTCGTCAACGGCTACACAGCCCTCATCTGCGGCATCATCTCGCTCGGCATTTCCATTGCCGGTTGCGGCCTCAACCACGGAGGCTACCGACGCCTTGCCATCGCCTGCATCGTAGCCTCCTCCGTGCTAATAATAGTAGTCGCGGCCTTCCTCATCGGCCTCCGCGTCATCCTCGGGTGAAATAATTATATTTCAGGCGTGGAATAAAGCCCGTTGATGAAGATCCTGAAGAGCGCGTCCGTCAACTTATAACCCGAGTCAGTTTTTACAATATACCCCCCCTTAGCGAGCCTTTGAATTGCACTTTGTACAGAACTTGCTGTGGTGAGTGAATTTCTCTTGATAAACTCGCCGCTCATTGGATTTGGCACGACTTTCTCGGCAGCTATTGCATAAAGTACAGTCTTTTGGTTTGGCGAGATATTGGAAAGTATTTCTCTATAAATCACTTCATTTGCCGCAATCATACCTTTCACGGCCCTTCGCACCGTATCAATCCCGCAGCAGCAGCCCGCAGGAGTATCTGCAAAAGCCGCATTCATGGTTCTCTGCAAGTAGAAAGTATTACCGTCGAAAAGTCGGCTCGCCCACCTTATAGGATCTCCTTCTATAGATCTCCCTCTTTCTTCAAACATCCTGCTGGCAAATTCTACATATACATCCTCAGCAATAGGATCCATATGCATTATTTCAGCGCTGTTGTAGAAAGGTCGTTTGGATGAAACAAACATTTCTCGTAACATCGACTGCTCACTACCGGCAAAAACGAAGGAAGCGTTGCTCATCCTCTGGATATGGCTCCTAAGGATTGCTTCGGTATTTTTCTCAGGATACTTGGTTATCTGCTGAAATTCATCGATAACAACTATAACAGGTTTCTCACTCTGCTCTATATAGGTGAAAATCTCTTCGAGGGTATATTCCGGATGTTTGATATCGCCAAGCTGAAGATTAAATGTCGGAGTGCCGCTGACAGGGTCAAACCCAAAAGTACCTTTGAGAGACTTCAGGGCCGCCAAAAAAGCTCGTACCCTTGTCTGACTTTTAGAGAGCAGTGTACAGAAAATCTCTTTTCCAAGAAGATAGGTAAATTCTGCAAGGGAATTCGTCTGAAGAATATCGAAGAAAAATAGCAGATAGTCCGCTTCGTTAATTATCTCTGAATCATAGAGTGATAAATATATCAGGGAGGTCTTACCCATGCGGCGGGGAGAGATAAGAACCACATTACGGCCGTTTAAGACCGCTGTCGTCAGATTCTTCTGTTCGGCAACGCGGTCGCAGAAATATGGACGATTAATTCTATGGCCGAGAATGAAAGGATTGCGAGGCTTATCCATAAAAGATTTTTTTGCAAAAATAATACACTCCGCTCAATTATGCAAATCACATAATGCAAAATGCATAATTGTGCCGCGATTTTGTACACAACACTCCACATTCCCCCACACCCGGGATTTCCGCACATCACCGGCTCATTTCACCCCTTACCTTTGCACTCAAAAA
>CAYYQS010000062.1:0-14106 GCA_964472555.1 uncultured Bacteroides sp. | reverse complement strand
GGATTGCACTTCCATGACATCCACTTGCTTCTGAAGGCCTTCGACGACTTGATAAAGCTTGGTCATACGCTGATAGTGGTTGAACACAATCTTGATGTGAGAAAGTGTGCCGACCACATTATAGATCTGGGACCTGACGGAGGCGATGCCGGAGGAACTATAGTGGCTACCGGCACTCCCGAAGAAGTAGCGGCCAACGAGCAGAGCATCACCGGCCGCTTCCTGAAAGAAAAACTTGATCAATAGTCAAAAGTCTGGCCGCTGTGATTTATAAAACACTTGCGGCCACCTTTTTTTACCAAGGCGAGTCCCCCAGAGAACGCCACAGCCTCGTCGAAATCGAAGGGAAGTGCAATATTTCCGTTTCGATCGATAAAGCCGTACTTACCGGCGTCTTCGACCACGGCAAGACCCTCGGAGAAAGAGTCGGCAAATGCGTATTTGCATGGCACAACTATATTTCCGTTCCGGTCGATAAAACCGTATCTGCCGTCTTTCATCACTCTCGCAAGACCCCCGGAAAAAGAATCGGCCTTTTCGTAGATGAAAGGTGCCACGATCTTACCGCAACTATCTATGAAACCGATTTTTCCTGACTTGTCGATAGCCCAAGCCCTCTCTTCGGAGAACTCTTCGCAATATTTATAGACGGGAGAAATCACTTCTCTTCCTTCCCTGTCGATCAGGCCGTACAGGTCCTCGATAGCCACCGGTGCGACGCCCGATGAGAAGTTTCCGGCAAACTTGAATCTATGAGGTATGACGATTTCTCCTTGCCGGTTGATGAATCCTAATCTGCCTCCGGCTCCTACTCTCGCCCGGCCTTCGGAAAAAGGACGTGCGCTATCAAAGATAAGAGGAATGGCTACGGTGCCCCTCCTGTCGATGTATCCCCATTTTCTTCCGTCGAAAACCGGTGCGAGTCCTTCCGAAAAGATTCCGGCGTCTTCATAAACAAACTGTATGACAGTCTTTCCAGTACCGTCGATGTATCCCCACTTCCCGTCGTCCTCCACCGCAGCAAGGCCTTCGGTGAAGCCACGTGTATTCTCAAAAGTACAGGGGATAACTATCTGAGCTTTATCA
Source organism: uncultured Bacteroides sp. (assembly GCA_964472555.1). Taxonomy (GTDB): domain Bacteria; phylum Bacteroidota; class Bacteroidia; order Bacteroidales; family Muribaculaceae; genus CAG-873. The sequence goes on along the minus strand of CAYYQS010000062.1, from coordinate 13,020 downwards.
TCGCGGAATCCGAATCTGACTGAGAACCAGCCTTTAGCAATGGGGTATAGCCTGACATCTTCGTCGATGTCCTGAGCCGAAGGTTCATAGCCCGAGCCTCTCCACGATATTATATTGCCGATGAGTTTATTGACCTGGCGGGAGTCGTTAGAGTCGATAGTGTCGACTTTGCCGAATTTAAACAGGAACCAACCAGAAAGCTTTGCGTTGTCGAGCAATACGGGAATGACGCGCTTGCCGGTATTGTGGGCGTACATCACTTCATCTTTGGCGTAAGCTGATTTGAGAGAGTCGTCCGACACCATGAAGAGGAGGCACTCAGAGCTGTCGATAGCCACAACAATCTTATCAACGAATTCGTCGCCGCTTTCTATACCGTCGAGGTCGAACCAGTATCTGAATCCGGGTACGGCATCGGTGATACGGTCTATAAACGCTTTAACCTCGTTGAAGTTCCGGCGTGAGTAACTGATGAAAGCATCAAATTTTTTCTGCGACATTTCGGTTAATGATTGGTTTCCACAGCAAATATAGCGAAAAAAAACGGGATACGAAGAAAGCGGCCGGAAAGACTCTTCTCCGACCGCTCTGAGCGCTGAAAATTTCTTTCAGAATCTGTAGCCGAGGGTTACGGCTACGGTGTTTCTGTGAATTCTGATTTTTTTGTCTTTGTTGCCGAAACTTGCCAGTGGTGTGAATGCGAGACCGGTGCTGAGTCCTACATAATAGTTATCGGCGAATGTGGCTCCGAGGTGAATACCCCAGAGTGCGTCGACGCGGTTCCAGCCGTGGTCGAAGAGATCGATGGTCTTGTTCGGCACGATTTCGGGTGCACTGAAATTCGGCAGGAGCTTCTGTGTGGCCGAGATGTTGAAGTTGATCCAAGGACCGGTGGATACGTCGAGGTTGACGAAGTCGGCAAGGTTGACCGAGTAACCGACGGTAAGGGGGATGCGGAGGCCATAGATGTTGGCGGCTCCCTGATAGAAATATTTATCGTCGAAGCTCACGAGGTCTTTGGCAGTCATAGCCGTGAAGTTGAAGAGGAGGCCGGGCTCGAAATAGAATTTCTTAGGCAATGGAAGACGGTAGTGTGCTCCCAGAGTGAGGCCCGCACCGTTCTTATAGATTGAAGATGCTCCGGAGGGCATTGTCACTTCCATGGCGGCGTGTATGCCGAGACCCTTGGGAGTCTGAGCGGGGGCAGCGGCCGGAACAAGTGCCGCAATAGCCAGCGGGAGGAGATATTTAGCTTTCATAGATTGAATGTTTTATATATAATTAATACACTCGGAAGGGGTATAAGGTTTGCTTATGTCGGTAAAGATAGGCAGATTGTCGATTTGTATTTTGAAGTATGTGGTGATATCGCTATTTTTGCAACAAAAATTCGACTGCAGTGATTTCTCTTCAGACCCGTGATGCCGGACGGCGCCGAATGGCGTCGACGGTGGCGCATATACTATTTATAGTCATCATCTTTGTATTGCCCGAGCTGCTCATGGCCATGGCTATGCCCAAGCGCGGTTCGTTTCTTGTGATGCCCGGCTTCTATGTGCGGAATCTGTTCTATATATTAGTGTTCTATCTCAACTATTTCTATATAGTAGATTCGACGTTCAATCACCGTAAGGGTCAGCGCGTGGTGCCGTTTATAGCGCTCAATCTTGTTTTGCTGGCAGTCGGTCTTGCCATAAGCTATTCACTTGAGCATTACATGCCACATCCGCGGCACCGCCATGGCCCGAACACACTCCGGTCTTTCAGCTTCCTGATGCGCGACGGTGTGATGATAATTCTTACCATAGGTCTTGCAGTGGCTCTCCGGCTGTCGGCCCGGCTGCGAGATATTGAGAATCAGAGGCGTCAGTTTCTGTCGGAGCAGCAGGCCACGGAGCTTGCCAGCCTGAAGAGTCAGCTGAATCCACATTTTCTCTTCAATACGCTTAATACAATCTATGCTCTTATCGATGTAGAACCTGAAGATGCCAAGAAAGCAGTTCATCGCCTGTCGGGGATGCTGAGATATGTGCTGTACGAGGACGTGAAGTGGGTGAGCCTGCTCCAGGAGGCTGATTTCATAAGGAACTATGTAGACCTTATGCGCCTTCGCATTGCAAACCGTACGATAAACGTCGACATCAATCTGGGAGGGCATGGCGATGTCAAGGTACCGCCCTTGCTCTTTATTCCTATTATTGAGAACGCATTCAAATACGGCACTGAGGATAGCACCGACACACCGGTGGAACTATCTCTGGAGGTGTCAGGCGATACCATAAGCTGCCGGACCGTCAATTCTGTAGCAGCGGACTCGCAGCGTACCGACGAAAAAAATTCAGGGATCGGTCTTGCCAACCTACGCCGCCGCCTTCAGCTGCTCTATGATGGTGAAGCTTCTCTTGAAACCCGGTGCGCCGACGGGATTTTTTCGGCAATTCTTACTCTGCCACTGAAGTATGACCACGACAGATAATATAACACGGAAGCTTCGCTGCCTTGTGGTGGATGATGAGCCACTTGCGGCCAAACTTATAAGCAATTACGTTTGCCGAACGCCCTTTCTGGAGCTTGTTGCCGAGATATACACTGCCGAAGAGGCCTTGGCATATCTTCATGGGGGTGATATAGATCTCGTTTTCCTTGATATTCACATTCCGCGCCTGTCAGGACTGGAGCTGGCCCGGCTTGTGCCCGAGCGAACACGGATTGTCTTCACCACAGCTTATTCCGATCATGCGGTAGAGGGATTTCGCGTGAATGCTCTCGACTATCTTCTCAAGCCGGTGAGCTATGAGGAATTTCTCGAGGCGGCATCCCGCGGACTAAAGACGTCGTATGTCAGTGCCGACACCGTTGCAGTGAAATGCGAAAGTACTCCTCCGGCGAAAGGGTATCTGCTTGTGAAAAGCGAGTACCGCCTGCTCCGCATTCCTTTTGAGGATATAATGTATGTGGAGGGTCTGAAGGATTACGTTAAAATTTTCCTTGAGTCGGACCAGAAACCGGTGCTTTCGCTGCTGAGCATGAAAGCTGTAGCGGAGGAGCTGCCACATCCGGCTTTCATGAGGGTACACCGGTCGTTTATTGTGAATATGGATAAGGTGCGGGTGCTTGAGCGTAACTCGGTGATCATCGCGGGGCGGTGCATCCCTGTGAGCGACAGCTACCGCCCGGAATTCATGGATGTGATAATGGGACGTAACGGTCAGGCCTGACGGCGGTAGAGAATCGTCATTGGGAGACCGACGAAGAGTGCGCCACCAACGATATTGCCAAGTGTGGCGGGAAGAAGGTTGGCTGTAAACATTTCTGCGATGCCGATCGGTGCCCCCTGCATAATGGCGAGGGGGATGAAGAACATGTTGGCCACGCAGTGTTCGTAGCCGAGCGCCACGAAAGCGAACACGGGTATTTCGCATGCGAGTAGCTTCTCTCCGAGGCGTCGGCCGCTCAGTGCGAGCCAAACGGCGAGGCAAACGCACCAGTTGGCACCTATTCCTTTGAGAAATATTACCCAAGGAGAAGCCGAAACTTTGGCTATTCCGATCTTAGCTACCGCATCGGCGTAAGGGCCTGAGGCCGTGATGTCGGTCTGATAGACGAGGAAATAGGCTACGAGCAGGGCTCCGACAAAGTTGGCGCACCAAACCATGACCCAGTTGAGGGCTACGCGCGCCGGACTTATGGCGCGTGAAGCAAGAGGGGGAATGAGAAGGGCGTTGTTTCCGGTGAAAAGGTCGGCTCCGAGGATGACCACGAGCATAAGGCCGATAGGGAATACGGCTCCGCTCAGCAGCTTCTGCAGTCCGGGGTTCTCAGCTGCGATTCCGGGAATACCCCAGCCTATAATAATGGAAAGCACGCCACCAAGAGCTATGTATGCTCCTGCAAGCGTGCTTGATATTGCGAAATTGAGAGCCGGACGCTTCGCCGCGGCTTTAGATAGTCCAGCCTGGTGGGCTACTGACAGTGTCTCGGCGGGAGTTCGTACGGGCATTTCAGTCTTTCTTATCTGTGGGTTTATTTTGTTTAATTGCTCCGTCCTTATGGTTGCGGTGATGTTTTACCAAGCGCTGAGTGAAAGATTTCTCTGCAGTGCGCAGGCGCAGGAGCTGGCGTGGAGTGAGAATTTCCTTGAACCTGTCGAAATACTCCATTTCAACTTTTCCCTCGCGTTCCTTCTGGCTGTAGACAGCATTTGCGGCTGCTTCGATCTCGGTATCTGTAGCGTTTTTGTCGGAGTTGACTTTTTTCTCTAGGTCGCGTGTCTCGGTGGAAATCTGCTGAAGGCGGTCTTCCATTTCATCGTAGACGGCGAAAAACTCTCTCTGCTGTTCTTTGGATAGCTGAAGCTCTCGAGCAAGTACCTGATGCTTATATGGCCGAAGTTCGCTGAATATTCTGTCGCGCAGATTTTCTTCGGCTTCCTGCGCAAAGACAGCGCCAGAAATGAAAGCCAGAAGAAGTGCGACGAAAAGGCTCCGTGGGTTATTCATAGAAAAATTTATTGTGGAAGGATGTAATCAACATCGTTTGATTCCGGTTCGGTGTCGTTGAGGAGGCTCTGCAATGAATTATCGTCGTCGAAAGCTCCGTCGTCGAGCATTTCATCTACCAGATCCCATGAATTGAGATCGTCGTAGATATAGTCCATAACAAATGAATCATCGGCTAAAGCTGATGCGAGCACCGGATTTTCGGAGATTGGCGTGAGCTTGCCCGCGCCGGTAAAGTTGGTGAATATCTGCATCATGAGCCATATCCCGGCAAACATTGCGGCCATGTAGACGTATGGGCGCACTTTCTGCCAGAATGAACGGACTTCGGCAAGCTCGACGGGTGCATCGGCCGACTCTATTTCGGGACGCTCGGGCAGAAGGCCGGCCATTCGGGACGCAAAGGTCTCGAAGTAACCCTCGGGAACCTCGAGACCGGCGGAGGGCCGGTTGAGACCGAGTTCGCGAGCTTGAGCTAATATGTCGTTGTCGTGTTTTGCCATGCTTGAAATCTGTTTTATAAGATTTGATTGTGTGCCGGGAGAAAGGTTTAACCGAGGTTGTCGAAAAATTGCTCAATTTTCTTAACGGCGAGATGATAGGAGGCTTTCAGGGCACCTACGGAGGTGCCGAGGATGTCGGAAATCTCCTCGTATTTCATGTCGTCGAAATATTTCATGTTGAATACGAGGCGCTGCTTCTCGGGGAGTGTACTTACGGCCTTGCGGAGATTTTCGGCCAGAAGTTCGCCGTCGGGACTTTCGTCGGCAGAGAGAGCCCTTATCTCAGAAGCATCGTCGGCCTCGAGAGAGACAGTGCCGCGCCGCTTTTCTTTTTCGATAAAAGAGAGGCTTTCGTTTATAGCTATTTTGTAGAGCCATGTGGTGAGCCGGGCTTCGCCACGAAAATTCTCAAGCGACTGCCATGCTTTCATAAAGGTATTCTGGAGAAGGTCGTTGGCATCGTCGTGTGAAGGTACCATGCGTCGAATCTGCCAGTAGAGCGGTTCGCTGAAGAGACGCATCACCTCGTTGAAAGCCGGACGCACCGTTGCGGGCTCGCGGAGCTGCGCCGTGAGTTCTTCAATTTTTTCCGGTTTTATTGTTGCCATATCGCGAGGTGATTTTTTGATGTTCAAAGTTACGAATTATTTCTGAGAAAGAGGAAATGCGAGGTGTTAAGAGTCGAACATAAGCTTTAAATTGAGTATAGGAATATTAAAAAGACTTTATTTATATAGTTAAATGTTAAAATGGTAAAAGTTAAATATCAGAATATCAGAGAATTGCTGTTTTGTAATTAAATCATGGTCAAAAAGGTACTTGCACAAATAAAAATTGATATCTAATTTTGTAGTGCAAAAATAGCAGATACATTTAGAACGATGTTGTGAAACATCCTCGTTGTAAAAGACTCAACTTTACGCAATTATCTACACGCAATGTCTATAAGACAACTGTTTAAGGCTGAATAATTCAGCGCAAGTACCCGCTCATCATCCCGAGACGGGTACTTTTGCATTATATACCATGCATTTAGGACATGCCTTAGCAGAGGTAGCGCCTGTGTTTACGGTAGAAATAGAGGAGAGCGCGGGTGTGAGTGCGTGCGCCTTTTGAAAGTAGCGATGCCGTGGTGGCTCGCTGCCAGTCGTGAATAATGGAAAGGGAGGGCAGGTAGACCACTTTTTTTCCTGCGGCTCTGACTGCCATGCAGAAATCGGCGTCTTCGGGCCCGTAAAAAATATTTTCGTCCAGCCCTCCTGACTGTTGATACAGTTCTGCGGTAAACATCTGGGCAGCTCCAATCACGTAGAAAGGCTCAATGGCTTCGGTGGGAACTGCGCGCGATATAGATGAGCGCCGCTTTCCCGCTAAGATGTTGCGAAGTTTGCTGAATATGCCGGGATAAGGGCGGAAACTGCTCTGTACGTCGCCCGAAGGACTTGTGAGCCGTGGTGCAACGAGTCCGACATCGGGATTCCTGTCGAGGTATTCCGAGAGGGCTTCTATAGTGCTGGGTGATGCAACGGTATCATTGTCGAGAATCATGAGATGCCGACCGTGGGCTGCTTTCAGGCCGCGGTTGCGTCCACCGGCTACTCCATAGTTTTTGTCTAAGCGGATGATGCGTACGGCAGGGAATAGTGTTTCAACGGCTTCGGTTGTACCGTCGGTCGAGCCGTTGTCGACAAGTATAATCTCGCGTCCTTCTTTCCCGAGAAGTTCACTCACGGAGTGCAGGCAGCGCAAGGTGAGTTCGCGCTGGTTGCAGGTGAGGATGACGAGAGAAATGTCCATGCAAGGAGGTGGGTGTTAGCCGAAAAGTTTGATTTTCAAAGCTTTGAGGGCGTGAGTGAATTCTCCGAAAGAGTGGAATCTACCAAGCTGTCGGGCAACGAAGCGAGGAGAAAGGAAATAGCGGAGATTGTTGGTGAAGAGCAGGCGCTCCATCTCTTTAGCGGTGAGGTGGGGTAGATTGAGGATGGACTCACGCTGTACGTCGGTGGGAACATAGTCGCCGGTCTCGAGCCAGCCGTTTTCTTTGCACAGGGTGTAGAATTCTGTGCCAGGGAAGGGCGAAACGATGTTGAACATCACCTGATCGACATGAAGTTTCTGAGCCTCGCGGAGGGTGTGAAGCACGGTGCTGCGTGTTTCGAGAGGGCTTGAGCCGATTAGAACGTTGAGCTTTACCGGCACTTTGTATTTCTTGAGGAGCCGGACGGCTCGGTAGATGTCTTCGGCAGTTTCTCCTTTCTTTATATACTTGAGTATTTCATCATCGAAGGATTCCACGCCGATATCGACATAGCGGCAGCCGCTCTCGCCGAGCATCCGGGCAATGGGTTCGGTGATAGCGTCAGCTCGCACCTGGCATCCCCACACCATGTTGTACTTCTTCATGATGCTGCAGATTGCGGCAGTGCGGGTTTCATTCCAGATGAAGTTATCGTCCATGAATCCGATTGCCTTGTAGCCCTGCGCGGCCAAATGAGCAATTTCTTTCTCAATGCTTTCGGGCGAGCGGAATCCGATAGTCGGTTTGCGGCCATGTTCTCCCCGGAACTCTATCTCGCGTGCGAAGGTGAGCGAGGAGGGAACGCAGTAGATGCATTTGTAAGGGCAGTTGCGCGATGTGACAACCGTGGTGTAGGGGCCTGTCTTGAGCTTGGGGTTGTGGTAAGAGGCGTCGCCGAGCAGATGACGTGCCGGGAAGGGGAGTGCGTCGAGGTCTTTGATGAGGGGGCGGGGAGGATTGTTGATGATCTTGCCGTCTTTCATCCATGAAATGCCACGGATCCCTTCGGGAGTTTTGCCTTCGGAGAGGGCTGCGACGAGTTCGCTGAGCGACTCTTCGGGCTCTCCGCGGACCACGAAGGTGTTTTCGTCGACAATGCACTTCGAAGTGAAATGTGTGGGGCCGGGCCCCATGAGTATCACTTTTGCCTCGGGGCGGTGACGGCGAAGCACTTCGATTGCATGGAGGTCGGTGGGTATGGAGAGATTTACAGTCCAGAAAAGGTATACATCGGAGTCGTCGCCAGCAAAGAAGTTCTCGAAATCCTCGGGAGTGGTCTTGTGATATACGAAATCGTGATAGCTTACCCTATTGTCGGGATTCTCCTCCAGAACGGCTGCGGCAGTAAGTTCGTAGATATTAGGAGCGAGGTAGACCACTCTGGTGCAACCGGCAGTGCGCTCGGCAGGCTGCCGGTGATCGAAACAGGGTGGGACGACAAATGCGAGTTTCATTAGAATAGTAATTGCTGTTTAGTGTAATAACGTCGGCGCAGAGGGTATTATTGCGTCTTGACCACTTTCATGCCGCAGCGGGCACAGTCGAAGTCGAGGCGGTAGAGGCCGGATTTATTACGGAGAAAGAGGGGCGAGGGCAATGAGTGTGCGTTCTTTTCGCGGAGACATGCACCGAGTTCGCGCCGGATGCAGTAGCGGGTCGTCATCACCGTGAGCTCTTCATCATGATTTTTTGCGGGTGTACATTCGAGGGCTCTTTCGGCAATGGTTGCACCATGGCTGAGGTAGAATCGCTCTGCAAGCCGGTTGGCCACGTTGTCGTGATACGTCAGTGGCTTCAGGGAGGCGAAGGCATCGGAGGGGAGAGTGGAGGTACGGCGTCGGTCGTAGATATAAGTAGCATCGGCCGTTGTATCGAGTGCGCTTATGAGGTTTCGGCGCGCTTTAGCGATGACGGATGCGGCCACGAAACGGTTGCCGAGACGATCGTCGAGAGTGCCTAAGCGGTATATGGTGTCGCCGAGGCGGGAGAGTGTTTTCCGTCGAGCATCAGCCTGAGGTGTCTTGGCTTCCTGCCACTTACTTTCTGCCACGATTTCAGCTCTGCAGCCGCGGTCGTCCTGTGCTGACAGGACGATATGATCGTCGTCGGCCCCTGAGAGTGTTATGTTTATCTCAATGGTGCGGGTACAAGAGGCGTCGGGTCGGTCGAGTATGTCGAAGAAAGCTTTGTCGGAGTTGCGGTAGAGAGGAGTGCCGGGAGCGAGTCCGGGGAGCTCGCCGACAGCGTAGAGACGCGATCCCTCCACTTTATTCAGTCGGAATCCGTGGAATGTCCCCGCTTTGTCGAAGTAGCCGAGACCGTCGCCATTCGAAAGTTTTTCAGTGAGTTTGGCGGTGAAAGCCCCTCGTTTGTCGGGCAGGGACGTGGAGTTTCCGACCGGTAGTCCGGCCCACTTCGGGGTGTCGATAGAGGCCATGCGTCGTGCTCTCGATGTGCCGCGCAGGAAGTAGTCGGTATATCCACGGTTGAAAGTGCGGTCGGGATCGGGAGAGAAGCCGCATTCCGAAGTGCCTACCGAAGAGCGGCATAGGTCAGTCCGACGGGCGATGATTTCATTGAGAGCCCGTGAATAAGCAGCGGTTACATTGGCCACATAGCGCGCATCTTTCAGACGTCCTTCTATTTTAAATGAGGAAGCTCCGGCATCAATCAGATCGGCAAGGTCGTCTCTTCGGTCGAGGTCGCGGAGTGAGAGGTAATGTTTTTCGGGACCTACGGGTTTGCCGTTACGGTCGACGAGTTCGTAGGGCAGTCGGCACATCTGCGGGCATACACCGCGGTTTGCGCTCCGGCCCATTGCAGCCTGTCCTGCCTGGCAGTCGCCACTGTAGCTTACGCATAGAGCTCCGTGGACAAATACCTCTACGGGCACACCGGCAGCTTCCCGGGCAGCTTTGATTTCTGCGAGGGTGAACTCGCGCGGAAGCACCAGTTGTGAAAAGCCTGCCGAGGCGAGGAGGGCGGCTTTTTCGGGTGTACGGATATCGCACTGAGTGCTTGCGTGGAGTGCAATCGGAGGCAGATCCATTTCGAGATATGCCATGTCCTGCACGATGAGTGCGTCGACACCGGCAGAATAGAGCTGCCATACAAGTCGGCGTGCCTCTTCGAGTTCGTTGTCGAAGAGGATAGTGTTCATCGTCACATATACGCGTGCACGAAAGCGGTGTGCGAAGGCTGCCAGGGCGGCAATGTCGGCCACACTGTTTCCTGCCGCCGCGCGAGCGCCGAAAGCGGGAGCTCCGATATACACGGCGTCGGCACCGGCGAGAATAGCAATCCGGCCCACCGAAGCATCGCGGGCCGGAGCAAGAAGTTCGAGGCTATGCATTTACGCGTGTTTTTGGATCTTGTTCAGCCTGAGTGGCGAATTTGTCGAGCAACGCGAAGGCTTCGGCTCGTGAGGCGGTGATGCGGTCGGGCCGGTGTGCGTCGCTGTTGACGAGAATGGGTATTCCTGCTGCTACGAGGCGCGGAAGATAGCGCTCTCCCGGGAAGAAGCGGCCGTGTTCGGCACGGGCCTTGGTGTTGAGCTCAATGGTGAGCCGACGTTCAATGATAAGGTCGATAAGCGAGTCGACGAGTGAGCGGTAGTGCTCACCGTCCTCAATGCCGGGAGCGTAGTAGGAAGCGTTCTGTCCTACTTTATCGAAGTGGCCGAGGATGTCGAATCCACCTTGTTCGATCATAGCTCTGTTCTGGTCGAAGAATGTCTGGACAACGTAGTCGATGTCGCCTCTGAAATGATCGTGCATCCTGCGGCTGAAGCTGTCGAAGTGGCCGTCGATGTCGACCGGTTCGCCCGACTGTGAGGGAATGAAGTGTACCGAGCCTATCGTATAGTCGAGAGGCAGGCTCTTGAAATAATCGTTTGCCGGGCCCCATTCGGGTGAAAGATAGTCCACCTCCATGCCGGTATAGAAGTGGCAGTCGGCAAGCTGAGGGTCGGCGGCTATTCTTTTTACTTCGGCGATAAATTCCTCCACGTCGGAGGCCTTCATATTGCAGGGGGAGGGTATAGGTATGGGGCTGTGAGGAGTGAAGCCGTAGTGCACCATACCGGCTGCGACAGCTGCCCGGGCCATTTCGGCCATAGGAGCTTTGCCGTCGCAGAACTGGGTGTGGCTGTGAAAGTTATAGTTGCGTGTAGACGAAATGATTTTATTGAAATCCATATCAATATGATACTTCGTGAATCAGTCGGCCGCTCTTTCTAAGAATCTGATAGCGGGCGAAGAGGCCGAGGAGGCAGAGATCGACTATGAATGCGGCGCCAAGCGCAACTTCCATGGGGAGTCCGAATCCTTCGGGCGAGGGCGCGAAAAGGATGTAAGTGATCACGACAAGAGTCATGAACAAGGCCGGTATGAGGCAGATGACGTATGCCTTGCCATGGCGGGCGAGGTAGACGGTGGCTGCCCAGAGTGTAAAGGCGGCGAGTGTCTGGTTGGTCCACGCGAAGTAGCGCCACAGAACGTTGAAGTCTATCAGCATAATGCCGAAGGTGAGCACGAAAATGGGCAGGGAGATGAGCAGGCGGTTGCGGAAGTTTGCCTGCGATGTGTGCATGAAGTCGGCCACGATCAGTCGGGCAGACCGAAGAGCTGTGTCGCCGGTGGTGATAGGCGCGGCAATGACACCAAGCAGTGCGAGGAAGCCACCGATCGTGCCTAACCAGCTTACAGAGATGTCGTGCACCAGAGCGCCCGCTCCGGCGTGAGACCCCATGTAGTCGGCGAGCTGACCGTAGCCACCGGTAAATGTTATTGCGGCGGCAGCCCAGATCAGAGCTACTATTCCTTCTGCTACCATAGCGCCGTAGAATACTGGTCGTGCGAGTTTTTCGGTCTTGAGGCAACGGGCCATCATGGGCGACTGAGTGGCGTGGAAGCCTGATATGGCTCCGCAGGCAATGCTCACGAACATCATGGGGAATAGAGGCGCCGACTCGGGAGAGGCGTGGCGGTTCTGAAGCCCTTCGCTGAAGCCGTCAGGGATTACGTGGCCTCCGAAAAGGAGTACGCAGAGCAATCCGGCTGCCATGAAGAGGAGTGCGAATCCGAAGATAGGATAGAAGCGCCCTATGAGCTTGTCGATAGGAAGCACTGTGGCAAGCATATAATAGAGGAATATGATGCCGATCCAGAAATATGTTCCGGCCCAGTCGGGCGTCATTCCGGCAAGTAGTCCTGCAGGTGTGACAACGAACACTGCGCCTACAAGAATCAGCAGAACCGTTGACACCACACGCATGGCAATCTTGACTGTCGGACCGAGTTCACGTCCTACGAGCTCGGGCAGGGAGTCGCCGCCGCTGCGCATCGACATCATTGCGGAGATGAAGTCGTGTACGGCACCTCCGAAGATCGTACCTGCCACAATCCAGATGAAAGCTGCGGGGCCGAACATCACCCCCATGATAGCTCCGAAAATCGGGCCGAGACCGGCGATATTAAGGAACTGAATTAGAAAGACTTTCCACGTCGGCAGCGGGATATAGTCCACGCCGTCGGTCTTGGTAAGAGCGGGGGTGGGGCGTGCGGGGTCGGTGCCGAAGACTTTTTCGGCGATCACACCATAGATGAAGTATCCTCCGATGAGGACGGCGAGAGAGATGAGGAGAGTTGTCATTCGCGGATTTCAGGTGTTGATGTGGGGTTGTTGCCGAGAGACTGGCGCATGGAGGTGTCGGCTTCCATATTACGCATGCGGTAGTAGTCCATGATGCCGAGGTTGCCGTTGAGGAATGCCTGAGCCATAGCTTCGGGAAGACGGCATTCGGCTTCGATAACTTTTGCGCGGGCTTCCTGAGCGAGGGCCTTCATTTCCTGCTCGCGGGCGATAGCCATTGCGCGACGTTCTTCGGCCTTGGCCTGAGCGATATTTTTGTCGGCCTGTGCCTGGTCGATCTGAAGTGCTGCACCGATATTGCGGCCTATGTCGATGTCGGCGATGTCGATAGATAGGATTTCGAAGGCCGTGCCTGAGTCGAGACCCTTGCGGAGCACGAGCTTCGAGATTGAGTCGGGATTTTCGAGAACTTGTTTGTGGCTTTCGGAAGAACCGATAGAAGAGACGATGCCTTCGCCAACACGGGCGAGTACGGTGTCTTCTCCGGCGCCACCCACGAGCTGGCGGATATTGGCACGAACGGTCACGCGGGCCTTTGCGATAAGCCGGATAGCGTCTTTCGGCACTG
>CAYYQS010000061.1:0-14201 GCA_964472555.1 uncultured Bacteroides sp. | reverse complement strand
TTGAGTCGGTACCGGGGTAGTCGACGATGTGGGCGGTGATAGCGGCGCCACGGCGTCGCTGTCGCTCGAGGGTGAAGATGATATTGCGTTCCCACCAGCGGAGGGGACGGCCGAACCATCTTGCGAACTCGAGGGTGATGTTGGGAAGTCTTCGGCGTTGGTGGGGTTTCATATAATTAGTTTTTGCTGCAAAGGTAAGGGGTGAAATGAGCCGATGATGTGTGGAAATCCCGGGATTCGGGAAATGAGAATCACCAGGAGACAAACCCCGTTGCGTGAAGGTCGGCGGCCTACGGGCGCAAGAAAGAGGCTGCGCCTATTTTGACACAGCCTCCCGGAGATGTGGGTTATAAATGGTTATTTCAGTAATATTTTTTTGTCGCCGACGATGTAGAAGCCAGGCGATAATGTTTTAACGGTTTCTGGAGACACGTTCTGGAGAATCAGGTTGCCATTGAAATCGTAGATGTTCACTTTTTCCGATTTGATATTCAGGGCCGGAGTGACTTCGGTCTCAACGTCGAGGACGGTGATGTCGCACGACTCCGTTATCGTTTCTTTCTTATCATTAGTCATAGATACGGTGAGAGTTGCGTTGCCGGGTTTTATAGCCTGAATATCGACTATAAGTTGTCTATTTTGATTGACGCGAAGCTCTACACTCTTCTCACTTAGAGAAAAAGAGATATTTCCCTCTTGTACGGTAATATCGCAATATGCGGTAGCAGGCTCAAGACTGAGGCTGTTGGGATAGACAGTTACAGTCACGCGAGCATTGCCTTCTCCGACGGCTTTAACAATGCCTTTACCAAAGCCTTGCACTGCAGTAACAACACTCTCATCAGATGACTCCCACTGAATTTCACGTGGGAAAGTAGCATCGTTATTTTGATCATAAGTACATATAAGCGGAAGATCCATCTGAGATCCACGTATCATGGTGGCAGAGGTTCTGTCGAGGAATACCATCAGTTTGTTAATCTCTATTATTTGAGATTCGCTGTAGGCATTCCACCCCGGAGCTTTGAGATAATTTTCTTTAGCTCCGGTGGGTACATACAGAAAAGAATTTTCAAGAGTCGGCCATGTGCCGTTGGTGATAGTCGGAGGATCGAAGCGATTGATAATCATTGTTTGCAAATTGCAGTAGGGAGGAAAATCATTTTCCCAAGGGAAGGAGGCTATAGTTTCCAATGTAGAAGGAAGCTCCAGTTCGGTCAATGAGCCACAGTAGCAGAATACCGATCTTCCGAGTGTCTTAAGACCGTTGTTTAACTGCACATAAGTGAGACCCCAGTTATGTGTAAATCCGTAATCATCTATAATCACTACGCTTTCAGGAATTTCAAGATGCTGAATCTGTTCCTGCATAGAGAATGCATATCTACCTATTCGCGTAATAGTATTTGGGAATGTAATGCTGGTGATATACCCTTGAGCTTCACTATTATGTGAAAAAGAGCAATCGCCTATTTCGGTAAGAGTATACGCTTCTCCATTATACACAGGATTCTCGGGTAGCACAATGTCACCCTGAACGTCATAGTTACCTGGAGAGAAAAGGGTGCCCTGTCGTGTACTACACGTTTTAGCTTCCGTATCGAGGATTTGATAGTTAATGCCGTCGTAGGTGAATTCTTGTGAGGAGGAGCTCAAGGAGGCAATGAAGAGTAATAGGCAGAGCAAAAGTCTTCGCATTGCTAAGAAAATGAATGATTTAAGGACGTCTGCGAGCTCCATTCAGACGTAAATGCATAATAAAAGCGTGGAACCCAACTATTCGCTCGTTCCACGCCTTGAGGCCTTCGCATTGCCCGGTACCATAGAACAAGCAAAGTAGAAGACCACGCTATATGCATAGTCACAATACATGCTTCCCTCTCGGGAGGCATGATTGTGAGAATATACACATAACAGTGCCACTACCATTGCTTCTTTCCGATGGTACCTAAGAAGTTGCGAAGTTCCAAGACATCAGAATCGAAGCGTCATAGCAACGCTTTATGTTATCTAAATCACCAGGTAATTCCTCTCATGGAGCCGGCGATTAGTGCAAATTTACGACAAAATTCTGGATGGAGCAAGTAGTCCATGATATTTTTTGGGGGGAATAAAGTTCGGCTGGGCGTTGGGGCGCCATTTCGGTGAGTGCGGGAGATTGGGAAGGGTAAAGTTACGGCCCCGGAAGGTGTTGACTTTCCGGGGCCGAGTGGTGGTATGAAACGATTTAACTTTATTCGTCGAGTTTGTTGTTTCGCGGGTTGTTGTTGATGGTGCGGGTTCGCTCTTTTTCGAGTGCTTTGTCGTTCTTTCCGTCGTCGCCATAGTTTACGGCTACTCCGGGGTAAGTGTCGACAGCCTTAGCGTCGGCTTTCTTTTCGAGGTCTTTGTCTTTCATAATTCTGTAGTTTTAGTTTTATGAAATAAGAACGCCCCGGGAGGTGTTATTGTTCGGGCGAGACGAGAGGCAGTCGGTTCATTTCTTCGATATAGTCGAGGATTGCTTCGCGGCCAACGCCTTTTTCGCTGGATGTTTTGAACACAGGGGGCAGTTCTTCCCAAGTTTCGAGGAGCTGAGCGAGGTAGGCAGCGACTTTTTTCTCACCTGCGGTTGCCGAATGTTTGTCCATTTTTGTGAATACGATGCTGAATGGGACGCCGTTCTCACCGAGCCACTCCATGAATTCGAGGTCGATCTTCTGCGGTTCGTGCCGACTGTCGATGAGGACGAACAGGTTTGTCATCTGCTGACGTCCAAGAATATAGCTCTTGATGATTCCTTCGAGGCGGTCGCGGTCGGCTTTGCTGCGGCGGGCGTAGCCGTAGCCGGGGAGGTCGACGATATACCATTTGTCGTCGACGAGAAAGTGGTTGATCAGCATTGTCTTTCCCGGGGTTGCAGAGGTCATGGCGAGACCGGGTTTACCTGTCAACATGTTTATGAGGGAAGATTTTCCCACATTTGAGCGTCCGATGAAAGCGTATTCGTGACGGCTTTCAGGGGGACATTTTGTATAGTCGGTGTTGCTAATAACGAAGCGAGCGGTGTTAACTATCATAATACGAAACGTGTTTATGCCGCAAAGATACGGCTTTTTAAGATTAAACGAAAGAGAGCGGTAAAAGTTCCCACGCATAAATTGGGTGCGGGATAGCTTTTGTTTGTGTTTTTTTGCTTAATTTTGCCACGTGAACCTTAGACCCTGATTAATGATAGGAATCAAGTACTGGCGCACGACGCGCGACTATATCTTCATCACTTTCGGCATGGCTCTTTATGCCATAGGCTTCTGCGGATTCATACTACCGGAGAAAGTGGTGATAGGAGGAGCTACGGGTGTGAGCACGATAGTGTATCTTCTCACGGGCATCCCGGTGGCTATCACTCAATATGCAGTGAATATCACGCTGCTCGCGTTTGCCTACAAGATTGTAGGAAAGCAGTTTGTGGTGGGAACGATCTTCGGAGCTACGATGATTTCGGTTTTCATCGGTATCTTTCAGCCGGTGTTCCACGGCGTGGCGCTGACCAATGAACCCTTCATGAACATTGTGATCGGCGGTATTCTCGCCGGGCTTGGTGTGAGTATAGCCTACACACACAACGGGTCGAGCGGTGGTACCGACATTGTTGCGGCCATGGTGGCGAAGCATACTAATGTGACCATAGGGCGTACGATGCTGTACGTAGACTGTATCATAATCTCGTCGTCGTACTTCATAACCAAACAGCTCGAACTTGTGATTTACGGTTTTGTGGTGCTGGGAATCTCCTCGTATGTGGCAGACTTGGTGGTGAATACCAACCGTCAGGCCGTACAGTTCACCATTTTCTCGCGAAAGTGGCAGTCGATAGCGACAGCCATCAACAATGAGGCTCACCGCGGGTGTACTGTGCTTTCGGGCATGGGGTGGTATTCGAAAGCAGAGGTGAAGGTGCTACTTGTGATGTGCCGCAAGATCGAGGCGGTGACTATATCGCGAATAATCAAGTCGATAGACCCACACGCTTTCATCACTCAGGCCAACGTGAACGGTGTGTACGGCAAGGGATTCGATGAACTTAAGGTGAAGATGAAGAACCCTGAGACTGAACCTGAGGCTCAGACGGAAGAGAATGTGTGCATAACAGCAACAGAGGAGAGATGACAGAGATAGCCAAGACAGAACCTCTATGGCGCCGCGCGGTGTGGCTCTACGTGGACGGATTCAAAAGTATGACCGTCGGGCGTAAGCTGTGGGCGCTGATACTGATAAAGCTCTTTATATTTTTTGCCGTGCTTAAGCTTTTCTTTTTCCCTGATCTTCTTTCGACAAACTATGATACAGACGCCGAGCGCGCCGACGCCGTACGGCAGGCGCTGACGGCTCCTGACAATGACGCTAACTATCTAAAACCTATTTCTAACTATGAATGACTTAATCGGATTAGTCGACTGGTCGCGAGCTCAATTTGCTCTCACGGCCATGTATCACTGGCTTTTCGTACCGCTCACGATAGGCCTTTCGCTGATAGTAGCCATAATGGAGACTATCTATGTACGCACCGGCGAGCAGCGGTGGAAGGGAATCACAAAATTCTGGATGACTCTTTTCGGCATCAATTTCGCCTGCGGTATCGCCACGGGTCTTATTCTCGAATTCGAGTTCGGCACCAACTGGTCGAATTACAGCTGGTTTGTGGGCGACATCTTCGGCGCTCCGCTTGCTATCGAAGGCCTCTTCGCATTCTTCATGGAAGCGACATTCGTTGCCGTGATGTTCTTCGGCTGGAACAAGGTGAGCAAAGGATTTCACCTTGCCTCGTCGTGGCTAACGGCATTCGGCGTGACGTTGTCGGCACTCTGGATTCTGGTTGCGAATGCGTGGATGCAGTATCCTACCGGCATGGAATTCGATCCCGCTCAGATGCGTAACGTGATGACCGACTTCTTTGCCGTGGCTCTTAGTCCGGTGGCAATCAATAAGTTTTTCCACACGGTATTCAGCGCCTGGACGCTTGCAGGAGTGTTCGTGATCGGAGTAAGTTCGTGGCTTCTCCTGCGTAAGCGCAATATAGCCGCAGCCAAGAGCTCGATGACTGTAGCATCTATAGTAGGGCTTGCGGGCATTCTCTTTACTCTTTGGACAGGTCACGGCTCGGCAGTAGAGGTATCTCGCGTGCAGCCTATGAAGCTTGCCGCCATGGAGGGTCTCTACCGCGGATCGGTAGGTCAGGATCTCGTTGGCTTCGGTATCCTCAAGCCCGAGAACAGCCGTACGCCGGAAGATCCTATGGTGTTCAGCATCGACATTCCGAAGGGTCTGTCATATCTCATTTATGCAGAAGGCGACAAGTTTGTGCCCGGTATCGACGACCTTATCGAGGGTATAACACTGACTGAAAACGGCGACACGGTGCGCGGACTGAGCTATGCCGACCGCATCGAACTCGGCAAGGCGGCCCGCGCTGCTCTTGCAGATTATGCTGCAGCCCGGGAGGCCGGAGATGAGGCAGCGATGACTGCCGCAGCAGCTGCTGTAAAGGAGAATTTTGCAAACTTCGGGTACGGCTATCTTCCCTCTCCCGAGGCGGCGATACCTAATGTGAGCATGACTTTCTATTCATTCCGTATAATGGTAATTGCGGGAGGCTATCTGCTTGCACTGTTCCTGGTTGTACTCTTCCTCTGCATTAAAAAGCCTTCGATACTCGAGAATCGCGTGATGTGCTGGATAGGCATACTCTCGATAGCGATAGTATGGATCTGCAGCCAGGCAGGCTGGGTGCTTGCCGAGGTTGGCCGCCAGCCATGGGTAATCCAGGATCTGATGCCTACGACCGCAGCTATTTCGGGCATTCCCACGGGTTCGGTAAAACTTACGTTCTGGCTCTTTGCAGCGGTCTTCACAGGCTTGCTTATCGCCGAAATAAGCATTATGCTGCGCTATATCTCTTCGGCTTCAAAAACAGACATCGAAAATCCTAAACACTAATCCGCCATGACTACGATAGAACTTCTTCAAGCATACTGGTGGCTGATTATCGCCGTTCTCGGCGCAGCCCTCGTCTTCCTTCTCTTTGTACAGGGCGGACAGTCGATGCTCTATTGCGGAGCGACGACCGAGCAACGTCAGCTAATGGTGAACTCCTTAGGACGCAAGTGGGAGTTTACGTTCACCACCTTAGTGGTGTTCGGCGGTGCATTCTTCGCTTCTTTCCCTCTTTTCTACAGCACAAGTTTCGGAGGGGCCTACTGGCTCTGGATGCTGATTCTTTTCAGCTTCGTGCTTCAGGCCGTGAGCTATGAGTTCCGCCGTAAGCGTGGCAATATCTACGGTACACGTGTGTACGACGGCTTCCTGATGTTCAACGGCCTTGTGGGCTGTGTTCTGCTGGGTGTAGCTGTAGGAATGCTCTTCTTCGGAGGAGAGTTCACCATTGCGAAGACGAATATTCTTGATCCTTCTGCACCTGTTATCTCGCAGTGGGTGCCGACACATGGGCTCGAAGCGATAGCTTGCTGGAAGAATCTGCTTCTCGGGTTCGCGGTATTCTTCCTCGCCCGCACAATGGCGTCGCTGTACTTTATCAACAATATTGCCGGAGATGACGCTTTAACAGCACGCATGCGCCGCAACGCTCTGATAAACGGACTGATTTTCGCAGTGCTTTTCGTGGCTTTCCTCATTGTGCTTCTGCTGGCCGACGGATACCGTCAGACAGCGGGGGGAATTGAGGCTGAAAGCAATCTCTATCTCCACAATCTGCTGAATATGTGGTGGCTTGCTGTGATTCTCCTTCTTGGGGTAGTGGCAGTTCTTTACGGCATCTTCCGCTCTGCCTTCGACAAAAAATGGCGTGCGGGAATCTGGTATGCCGGTTTCGGTGTGGCCGCTGTTGTGGCTGTACTCTTCTGTATCGCCGGTTACGCCGGAACGGCTTATCTTCCCTCTACTATCGATCCGGCGTCGTCGCTGACGCTTGCCAACAGCTCTTCATCGGAGTTCACACTCAAGACGATGAGCTGGGTATCGATCAGCGTACCTTTCGTGCTGGCGTATATCTGGTATGTGTGGCGGAAGATGAACGCTACTCCGCTTACAGAAAAGGAACTGAGCCGAGAATCTCACCAGTACTGATCAGTGAGCGACAGTTACAAGACTATCAAGGCTGCTTCGGAGGCTATTTTCAAGGAGAAGATGAGCAAGTTTCTCGCCTTCGCCCACCCTGTGACGAGCCGCGAGGAAGCCAAGAGTGTAATTGCCGACTACCAGAAAAAATATTATGACGCACGACACGTGTGCTGGGCCTACATGCTTGGCCCGGCACACGCCGATTTTCTGAGCAGTGACAACGGCGAGCCTTCGGGAACCGCCGGGAAACCTATTTTGGGGCAGATCAATTCTCTGGAGCTGACCGATGTGGTGGTAGTGGTGGTGAGGTATTTCGGAGGTATAAAACTGGGTACTTCGGGTCTTATCGCCGCCTACCGACAGGCCGCGCGTGATGCTCTTGAGGCAGCAGAAATAGAGGAACGTCACGAAATGGCAGACATCAGTTTTACTTACCCTTTCGTGTCGATGAACGGTGTGATGAAGCTCATCAAGACTACGGGAGCGTCTATCGCGTCGCAGACTTTCGATAATTCCTGCTCTATGACTCTAACTATCCGCCGCGACGACGAGAATATGCTCCGCAAGCGACTTGAAGACGTGGACGGACTCACTTTTATCAACTGACAGCATGAATGCAGCTCTTTTTGACCTCGACGGAGTGCTTGTGGACTCTGAATCGTCGTACACCAGGATCTGGGATGAAATCGTAAGCCTTTATCCTACGGGAATAGAGAATTTCGCTTACAAGATAAAAGGGAATACGCTTGAAAGGATTTTAGAGAAGTATTATCCCGACGAGGATATTCAACGCAAGGTTGTGAAACTTCTCAAGGAGCGGGAAGATGCTATGGACTACCCGCTTTTTCCGGGGGTAACAGAGTTTCTCAAGAATCTGAAAGAGAACCGTATCCCGGCCGCTATCGTGACGAGCAGCAATCTCGCCAAGATGAAGAGGGTGTTCGAACAGAATCCGGGATTCAGAGACTATTTTGATGCCGTGCTGACAGATGCTGACGTGAGCCACTCCAAACCTCATCCGGAAGGATATCTGAAGGCAGCTCAAAGACTTGGGGTTGAGCCGGAGGATTGCATAGCGTTTGAAGACAGCTATGCGGGCCTGCAATCGGGCAGAAGTGCCGGGGCAATGGTGACAGCGCTCGCAACCACTAATCCACGCGAGACTCTCGAAGATAAGGCCGACGTGGTGATAGACAGTTTCGAAGGTATAACATTCGGAGATCTCCTCAACAAAATCAAACCATAACAAATCTTTCCTTACCATGAAGAAAATAACAGCCGCAGCAGCATTGCTTACTACCCTACTCGCTCACGGTCAGACTTTCACAGAATGGCACGATCCGGCAGTGAATGAAATAAACCGTCTTGAGATGCGTGCATCGTATTTTCCGTACGAAAGCTTAGAAGCAGCCAGAACGGAGAATAAGTCGGAATCGGACAGATTTCTGACTCTCGACGGATTCTGGAAATTCAATTGGGTGAAAGATGCAGATCAACGTCCGACTGATTTCTTCAAAAAAGATTTCAATGACTCAGCATGGGGAACGATGCCTGTGCCCGGGATGTGGGAACTCAATGGCTACGGAGATCCGCAATACGTCAATATCGGCTATCCATGGCGCGAACAATTCGAGAACAATCCACCTGAGGTGCCGGTGAAGAACAATCATGTGGGTTCATACCGCCGCACGGTAGAGATACCTGAGGAGTGGTCGGGTAAACAGGTGATTGCTCACTTCGGGTCGGCCACATCGTGTATCTATCTGTGGGTGAATGGAAAATTTGTAGGCTACAGCGAAGACAGCAAGCTTGATGCGGAATTCGATATCACGAAATATCTACATCCCGGCACTAACACTATCGCGCTGCAGATGTTCAGGTGGTGCGACGGTACTTACGTTGAAGATCAGGATTTCTTCCGCCTGTCAGGTCTTGCACGTGAGAACTATCTCTATGCCCGCGACCGCCGCCATATCGCTGACATTCATCTTACTCCGACTCTTTCAAACGGGTATAAGAGCGGGAAACTGGATGTGGATCTTACTTTCCCACCAGCAGCCAAGGGTTGCAGCGCCGAGATTACGCTCCTTGACCCGAGCGGGAAAAAGATAGGAACCAACACTATCAAGGTGAGCGGGAGTGATGCACGGAGTACTTTCGAGCTACCCTCTGTCGAACTGTGGAGTGCTGAAACGCCGGTGCTGTATCCTGTTGAAATCAGCCTGAAGGATGCTTCGGGTAAAACAATCGAGGCTACGGCTCTTAATGCCGGATTCCGTGAAGTGAAGGTTGAAGGCGGTCAGCTGCTGGTGAATGGGAAACCTGTGCTGATCAAGGGAGCGAACCGCCATGAGCTTGATCCTGACGGAGGTTATGTGGTGCCCGTGGAGCGAATGATTGAGGACATCAGGATTCTTAAAGAGAATAATTTCAATGCGGTACGCACGTGCCACTATCCCGACGATCCCCGGTGGTACGATCTGTGCGACAAATACGGAATCTATCTCACGGCAGAGGCTAACATCGAGAGCCACGGAATGGGATATGAGGAAAAGACTCTTGCTAAAAATCCGCAGTACAAGGAGACGCATCTGCAGCGTAACCGCCGCAATGTTCAGCGCAACTACAATCATCCTTCGGTGATAGTGTGGTCGCTTGGTAATGAGGCAGGTAACGGGCCGAACTTTGATGCGTGCCACGACTGGGTGAAGGGGTATGACTCAAGCCGACCGGTGCAGTATGAGCAATCGTCGGACGGCGCAATGAGTTCGGGCCGCAATACGGACATCGCATGCCCGATGTATGCCAACTACGAGAATTGCGAGAAATATGCCTCGTCGAATCCGTCGAAGCCATTGATACAATGCGAGTATGCTCATGCAATGGGTAACTCAATGGGAGGATTCGGAGAATACTGGGAGCTTATCCGCAAATATCCTTCATATCAAGGGGGTTACATCTGGGATTTCGTGGATCAGTCGCTGCGTAAGAAAGGTAAGGACGGCGTGATGATCTACGGCTACGGCGGAGACTGGAACTCCTACGACGCTTCTGACCTGAATTTCTGCGACAATGGCCTTGTGTCGCCTGACCGCGTACCGAACCCTCATATGCAGGAGGTTAAATATTGGCAGCAGCCAATCTGGACTAAATATCTCGGCGACGGGAAGCTGGCAATATTCAATGAAGACTATTTCAGCGATTACTCCGACCACTATCTGCGGTGGAGTGTTCTTTCGGACGGCGATATCGTGGCGTCGGGTATTGTGGATAATCTGAAACTGAATCCTGACAGCATGACTCCCATGGTGCTACCAATTGATTCTATTCCGGGTGGAGAGGCGCTTCTCAACGTTGAATACCGGCTTAAAGATGCAAAAGGCCTTCTTGAGCCTGATCATATCACTGCTTATCAACAGTTTATTCTGAACGAAGGAACAGGCTCCGATGTGACTGTTCGACCGGCAATGGCCGACACATATACATCGTTGGGAGAGGTGAAGGTAGTAGATAATGACCGCAACTTCATAATTATCGAAAGTCCTTTGGCTCGCCTCGACTTCAGCCGTAAGAATGGGTTCCTTACACGCTACGATGTGGGCGGACGGGAGCTTCTCGATAAGGGAGCTGTGCTTGAGCCGAACTTCTGGCGTGCTCCTACCGACAATGATTTCGGAGCTAAATTCAATATCAACAACCGTGTGTGGGCAGATCCGGGGCTTAAGCTAAGCTCTCTCAATGCTACAGAGGAAGACGGAATTGCAGTTGTAAAAGCTAAATACGATATGACCAAGACCGGAGGTGAGCTGACTCTTACTTACCGGATCAACAACGCGGGTGAAATGACGGTGACGGAGGATATGAAAGTTTCGGGTAAGAGCGACGTGCCCGATCTGCTCCGCTTCGGGATGCGCTTGCGGATGCCGAAAGAGTATGATCGGATAGATTACTATGGACGTGGCCCCGGTGAAAACTACGCAGACCGAAAGGAAAGTGCTCTTCTGGGGCATTACCGTCAGACGGTAAACGAACAGTTCTATCCATATATCCGTCCTCAGGAAACGGGGACCAAGAGCGACGTACGCCGCTGGCTTCAACACAATGCCGGGCGGAAGGGCATAGAGATCGTTGCTTCACAGCCGTTCTCGGCTTCGGCCCTTCACTATTCTCAGGAATCGCTTGACGAAGGTCTTGAGAAACAGCAGGCACATTCGCAGGAAGTGAAGCCCGACGAAGGTGTGTGGCTGTGCATCGACGGGGCTCAGGCCGGATTGGGGTGCATCGACTCATGGGGCGCGTGGCCTCTGCCGGAGTACAGACTTCCCTACGGCGACCGCAGCTTTACATTCAAGATAACACCAAAATTCTAAGAAGATGAATCGTAAGCAAATAATAATATGGCTGGTAGCTCTTGTCATCGGAGTTGGCTTAGGCTGGCTGAATGTGCCGGTCATCAACTCGGTGATGAACTTCGTGGCTATAGTGTACACGCGCCTTTTCCGTCTGCTGGCCGTGCCTACGATAGTTCTTGCTGTAATCACCACTCTTGCCTCCTTAGGGGGAAGCAAGGATATGGGCAAGATGTTCCGCACTACAGTGACCTATACCCTACTGACGACTTTTGCAGCAGCTGCTGTCGGGTTAGGATTATATGTATTGATCGCTCCGGGGAATCTTCCGGCCGGTGATATCGCCGCCGAGAGTGCCAATCCTCTCGCAGATAGTGCCAAAGGATTCTCTTACGCGGACCATTTTCTTTCGGTGATACCCGATAATATTGTACGTCCGCTGCTCGAAGGAAATGTGTTGGCGTTACTTCTTCTGTGCTTCGCGGTGGGCATCGCCTTGGCAAAAATGCCTGATACGGGGCCGAAGAAGTCGGTAATCAGCGGCCTGACGGGTCTTCAGGATATACTTTTCACGCTTATCCGTTGGCTTATAACCGCTCTTCCCCCTGGTATCATGGCTTTTGCCGCACAACTTACTTCGGAGATCGGGGGCGGTATGGTGCTTGACTCACTTGGGAAGTACACGGCCGTGATTCTCATCGGGAATCTTGCACAATTCGCCATAGTGCTTCCGCTCTTTCTTCTTGCCAAAGGAATCAATCCATGGCGTACTCTCAAAGGCATGAGTCAGGCAGTGATAATGGCACTGTTTACAAAGAGTTCTGCAGCAACTCTGCCTGTGACAATGCAGAACGCGGAGGAGCGCCTCGGCATCAGTCCGAAAATAGCGCGCTTCGTGCTTCCGATATGTACCACGGTGAACATGAACGGGTGCGCGGCTTTCATACTTGTGACTTCGCTCTTCGTGATGCAGAACAACGGAATGGAGATAACTCCTGCCACCATGATTCTCTGGCTCTTCATAGCTGTGATATCGGCAGTGGGCAATGCAGGAGTGCCTATGGGATGCTATTTCCTCACACTGTCGCTGATGTCGGGAATCGGTGCAAACATCGGAATCATGGGTATCATCCTCCCTATCTACACCATAATCGACATGGTTGAGACTGCAGAGAATGTCTGGTCGGACTCATGCGTATGTGCAATCACGGCCAAGAGCCTCGAAAAGGCTGAAGGAAGCATATAAGAGGGGTTTTCGAGCATTTTCCTGAGAGAATTATCCTGTCACTGCAAAAAAAGTTAAGATTTTTTTGCAGTGACGATATTTTTTTGTATGTTTGCCGAATAAATGATGAAGCACTTGACTTCAACCGCTCCAACTCTGTAAATCAACGCCATTTTTTAACAAAAATGCCCAGACTTCCGGAAGACTTAATCAGCTGTTCGCTCCTTGGCAATCAAGGAGTGAAATATCCTACCGACTACTCTCCCGAGCTTCTCGAGACTTTTGAGAACAAACATCCCGAAGAAGACTATCTCGTAACTTTCGACTGCCCCGAATTCACCTCTCTGTGCCCGAAGACCGGCCAGCCCGACTTCGGGAAGATCATCATCAATTACATTCCCGACAAGGCCATGGTGGAGAGCAAGAGCTTAAAGCTCTACCTCTTCAGTTTCCGCAACCACGGCGACTTCCATGAGGATTGCGTGAATATAATAATGAAAGATCTCCGGAAGCTGATGTCGCCCCGGTATATAGAAGTTCGCGGCATCTTCATGCCACGCGGCGGTATCTCGATAATTCCATTTGCCAACTGGGGCGACGATTCACATAAGGCACTTGCTGAAGCTCGTCTGGCAGCGGCATTTCCACTAACACTCTGAGAATATGGCACAGCGCCCTGTAAAAAATGCATTGATGGTTCTATCCGGAGGTATTGACTCCGTGACGATGCTGTATGAATACGCGTCGGAGATAGATCTGGCCGTAAATTTCTCCTATGGGTCGAACCATAACGCCCGAGAACTGGAGTGTGCACGCGCTCACTGCAAGGCTCTTGACATCGAGCTTGTTGAGATAGATCTTTCATTTATAGGCAAATACTTCCACAGCTCGCTTCTTGAAGGACCTGATGCGATTCCCGAGGGTGAATATGACTTTGACAACATGAAGAGCACCGTGGTGCCCTTCCGCAACGGCATAATGCTTGCTGCAGCCGCAGGACTTGCCGAAAGCCGCGGCCTTGAAGTGCTGATGATAGCCAATCACTCGGGCGATCACGCTCTCTACCCCGACTGCCGCCAGAGCTTCATCGATGCTATGAGCAA
Source organism: uncultured Bacteroides sp. (assembly GCA_964472555.1). GTDB lineage: Bacteria > Bacteroidota > Bacteroidia > Bacteroidales > Muribaculaceae > CAG-873. The sequence goes on along the minus strand of CAYYQS010000061.1, from coordinate 408 downwards.
AGCCGTGAAAGAAGGCACCTACGAGGGCATTACGATCAAAGCACCATACACCCTACTCTCTAAAGCAGAAATTGCACTCCGTGGTAAATTCTTAGGGCTTGACTACTCTACGACATACTCATGCTATCGCGGTCTTGAGAAACATTGCGGACGCTGCGGCACCTGCCGCGAACGCCGTCAGGCCTTGGCCGATGCCGGAATAACCGACACCACGGAATACGAAGAGGACTAAGCACACACGACATACAATCAATTTATTATCAACCAATACAAAAAACGGTACGCTATGAACGCACTACTCGAATCAATCCACACAGCCTTCGAAGCTTTCAAGGCTGACGCTGCTCTTCAGGCAGAAAAATGCAACAAGGCTGCTGGCACACGTGCCCGCAAGGCTTCTCTTGAACT
>CAYYQS010000060.1:0-14347 GCA_964472555.1 uncultured Bacteroides sp. | reverse complement strand
GCACGACCTTGCCAAGGTCGGGGTCGCGGGTTCGAGTCCCGTTTTTCGCTCAAGATACCTCAATTGCACTTGCGAAAATAGCTCAGTTGGTAGAGCACGACCTTGCCAAGGTCGGGGTCGCGGGTTCGAGTCCCGTTTTTCGCTCGATACTTGTCCGGGTGGTGGAATTGGTAGACACGCTACTTTGAGGGGGTAGTGGTCGTAAGACTGTGTGAGTTCGAATCTCATCTCGGACACTTAAAAGAAGCTGCAAACGATTTTTAATCGATTTTGCAGCTTCTTTTATTATTGAACTACTACCCTCCCCATTTTCTTTTTTTGAAAAAAATTTCCGTCGATGTCACAATCGGGAGAATGGTTGCGTCTATACTTCAGAAGATTCAAAAAACAAATACTACAATCTAAACTACAATCTATGAAAAAGACGCTTCTAATCATGCTGACAGTGCTACTCTCTATCACGAATATCGCAGCACAGAAAATTGCCCGGGTTGAAATGAAAGAATTTGACTCACAGTTCTTCCCCTTCCCCCGCACACTCCTTATCTACACACCCGAGTCGTATGACGAGTGTACACAAACCGACTACGATGTGGTGTACGTGTTCGATGCCCAATGCAGAAGTAACTTCGATGAAGTTCAGGCCCTGCTCCACTACGGTGTACAGCAACCCAACAACGACCGCAGCTACATTGTGGTCGGCATCTCCTCGCCATACTTAGCTGAGTTTGATTATGACCGAGGCAACGACTTCCTTCCGGTACCGGAACACATCAAGATTTCCCACCCCTACTATGGGAATCAGGAAAAGTTCAAGAAATTCCTGAAAGAAGAACTGATGCCCTACATAGACTCGACCTACCGCACCACCGGACATACACTGGGAATAGGGCATTCACTGGGAGCCTCTTTCGTTATCGACGCTATGGTGAATGACGATATATTCGACGATGTGATCGCCATATCCCCCAACTTCGGGTGGGATGAATACCGTTTCGCCAACAATCTGATGAATTTCGACTACTCCGGCCGTCCTCGATTCATATATATGACCATGGGCAATGAAGGACTCGACGAATCGGGAGAATTTCCCGACTGGTGGAGAGAGGGTTGGAACAAAGTAAAAGATTACGTAGCCAACACAATCTTTCCTTCCAATATAACTATCAAGGCTATGGATTTCCCGATGTACAGCCACAACGAAGCCGTCTTGCCCGTACATCTGACAACTCTTAAAGAATGGGCCGCATACCGCCATAATCCTGCTTTCAACGATGAGAAACTATATCCGGTGCATATAGAGTTAACAGGCTCGAGCGTAGAAGGAGATGTATATATCACGGGTAATCAGAAGGCTCTTGGGGAGTGGAATCCTCAACTGGTGAAAATGGATGTTGCGGATGAGCACACCCGGTATATAGACCTTGAACTCAGACTTCCCGCAGAATTCAAATTTACTCAAGGGAATTGGGAAAGCGGATATTACATCGAGAATGGGGATTGCGGAAACATCAGAATTTCATCGCCCGACAAGACGAACAAACACTATTCGACATTCTGACAATGAAATAATTTTTGCGATATAGGATAAAAAGCGTATATTTGTGCTTGCTAATCATTAAGATATGAGTCAGGTATCAATATACGGCAGTGAAATACCTTTTGTAGTGCCGCGTCTCGACAGCTTTGCTTTCGAGACGCACAGCATTGACCGCGACAGCAATGCAAGAGTCAGCATAGCTATAGCGGGAGATGCGAATCGCGTCAGGGAGACCGCTATGAGCATAGCTCTGATTTGTCATTATCCCAATTACGATAGAGATTCGACTCTGCGCACCCGTATTACCATTATCTGCGATAAAGCCGACGGTGAAGACTTAAGATTTGAATTTGCCGAGCTCTTCGATAATTCCTGGTGGCGAACAATAGATCTCAATGGAGACCAACCCAAAGTCACACTTCACCGTCCTCAATCCGGGGGAAAACGGAAAGAATTCGTAGATATCGAATGGGAATTTGTAGAATCGAGACTTTCCAACCCTATTCTTCAGGAGAGGCTACAGCAGAGAGCGGCTGATAAAAGTCAGGAACTCACCATTGTTCTTTGCTATGATGATGAGGCTAAAAATATTTCTGTCGGTGAAAAACTTTCCCGTCGTCTCGGAAATGGTGCCAAAATACTTGTCGACGTGAGTACGGAAACCGATCTGCCGCCGACACTCACTCCTTACGGGCGCATAGAAGATGTGAAAACAACGCTTGACAGGCTTATGGCGCTTGCACGCTATCTCAATTATTTCTATCAGGCATCATACAGTCTGGGAGGAGTACCGGTAGAACTTCCTGAATCTGAAGTTTCCGAGGCGTGGGAGGGTGTTGCGACTCCAAAACTTCAACGCTCCAACCTATATAATGCCATGACTATGCAGTGCAAAATGCGTACGCTCGGGCATAAAGCTTCCGATCTCTCCACTTTTTATGCCTTGTCGGCTGACGAAATCGAATCACTGATACCGGCAGAACACAACCGTTGGTCGGTTGAACGACTTATCCAGGGATTCCGGCCATGCACTGACGAAGAACTTGAAGAAATCGCACGCGACAGGTCGTTGAAAAAGCAATATAAGAATGAGCGCGGGGCACACAGCGATCTTGTGGCATTCGCCGATCTCCAACCCGATGAAACCGGACTGAGTGTGGTGAGATACGACCGCGACCTTATTGCGGCAATACCTCTGATTGTAAGTACCTATGAGCAGCGAAATAATTGACAGACACTACACGCTCAGTTGGCGCTATGGCTACTACGCTTCTCCCGGCGAAGAGGTTACTCACATCGGGCAAGCATCCGGCTGTGAGGTCAGGCTCCCCGAAGATCCCGATTATCTTCCGGAACTTATAGCCAATATCGAGCCTTGCAACGAAGGCTCGGAATGGCGATTGATCCGCAAGGCTCCGGAAATAGCTGTAAGCGTCAACGGTTCAAACGTTCATCGGGTATGCTACCTCAAGGACGGAGATAAGATCCTTATCGAGGGGTGTATAATCACGTTCAGGATTAAAGAGGGTGTGCTCGCTCAGGGAATATCCACGACTTCCGCAAGCAGGATGCCATCTACCATTTCTTTGTTGCTTATCGGACTGGCTGTGGCCATGCTTATGTGGTTCACATTCTCTACGGACCATAACAGATTGACTGACGAAGAAATAGCAGAAGCTACTCAATCGCTCATCCGCATTGAGGTAGATTCTCTGGCACTCTTCCAGGGAGACAGCCTTATCGAGAATTACTGCTATACTTCGCACCCGATCGGCACCGGTTTCGTAACTTCCGATTCACTGCTTGTCACAGCACGCCATTGCATCAATCCTTGGTTGAACTCAGTGGCCCCTACCGATTTTGCAGAAATTCCCAATCTGGCTGACCGACCTATATCAATGGCACTAAGGTGTGAGACCGCCAACAGACTGTCCGACAGTGATGAGTTCCGGCTAATAACATATCTCACTCTCACGGATGTTTCCGGCAGGAAAAGAAGCGTAAGCTCTGAGTCATTTAAGATAGATGATTCGAGAGACGAGATTGTCGAACTCGGCGACTATCAGAGCGATTATTTCTGGAGAAGTATCAGCCGGAGATATGGCCGATCGGATATGATGCTCGGAGATGTAGCAATCATGCCCCTCGACACTGCAGGATTTTTTGTTCTTGCAAGCAAAGAACAAATGGATAAATCGTTGCATAAACGCACTCCCCTCACCTTCCTCGGCTTCCCGATGAGTGAAGGCACAAATGAAGAATCGGAGTCGGAAACAGATGAACTCCGGCAGCCGCTCACCCCATTGGAAAGCGATTCCTCTACCCTCTCAATGCTTGCTCACGGAAGCCGTCTCACGCCGGGATATTCCGGAGGACCCGTTCTTTTCGTTGAGGGATCAAGAATACTCGTTGGAGGCGTCATTTCAGTTCTTGACTCCCGCAACGGCCACCGGTCATATTCCGTGCCCGCTTCTCAAGTAAATCTTTTAAAGGATAAATCGAAATGATAATACATAACGGAGCGAAATATCAAATAGAAACAGCTACGGTGAACGGGCGAGAGATTGCTGTGAAGTCGGGAGACGGCAAAAGGATTGAAATGCCATATTATCCCGAGCGGGACACAAGTGCAATCGCGGGAGAGCTGGATGCTTACGGAGCATACTCCCTCCTTTCCTCTATCCCCCTTGTTTCCGATACTATTATCTCGCCGGATCATATATTTATCGACGGAGACAGGTTTGTGCTTGCCCCTCACTCGCATACTATCGACGAACGATTTATTGCACCGGAAGGATATGAGCCAGTCTGGGCGCTCGGCGCTACAGTTTTCTATCTAATACTCGGGTGTGCTGTGTTTCAGGGCCGTGGAGGAAAGGCTCAGCATGCCGACACCCCCATTCCGTTTTTACGCGCTGACAGTCCACTGTTAAGCAACTTTGTAGCCCGCTGCCTCAGCTATTATCCGGCCGACAGGCCTAAAAAGGCTGAGATTGCTTCCATGATAGAGGATTTAAAAGCAGAAGCTGACAAAAAACATGGTCGCAGAGCTCGAAATTTGCCAAAAGAAACGGCTGTTCCTATTTCTAATCTATGGCCGGAGGAAATGTCATGAGATACAAAAATCTGCTTGTCTTCTTACTTTTTTTTTCGCCACTGTACGCTCTAAGTCTCGATCAGGAACTTCAGAAGCTGTGCGATATTGTGCGCTCGTTGAAGACTCAAGGTGAGGAAGGCTTCAAGGATGCGCAGAAGATACTTATGACAGATCCTTTGTGGACTCCTATGAACGAACTCGTGGCTACCGATCCGACTTCGGAATGCAAGGCCAGCGACCGAGTGCCGGGTTTCAAACTGAACAAACTGCTTGCCGGAGCGGAGCAGGCGCAACGCTTCGAAACGTCAACAGGGAATATGCTTAACGGCGAGGACGCCCGCTTTAATTATTCCTTGTATGAGCGCACTGTCAGATCGGGAGCTACTGTCGAGTACAATCTTTCCGGAAGATCAGGCGAGCAGACCTTCATAATCATACCTTTTGAAGCGGACGCAGATTTTACTGCAACTGTAAAGGCTGGTGAAGAACCTATGGAAGTCAAAAAATATAAAGACGGCACTCTCGCATTTACAGGAAATGTCTCTAAAGGAGAGCGAGTAAAATTGACTATAATTAACACCTCCGACCGCAATTGCTCTTTTGCCATACTCAATCATAATACACGGCGATGAAAGTTCTCTACTCTCTCCTTGGCGCGCTCCTCTTCGCTTCAGTCTGCAACGCCAATAATCGTCTCGACTCGCTGGTAACAGCCGGAAACAGAGCGTATCTCTATTCCGACCGTGCTACTATACTTTCCTGCGCCCAGGAACTTGAAGCACAGATTCCGCTATCACAACTCAGCCGGGAAGATTCGCTGTCGTACACTGCGTCCATGCTCAAGCTTTTCGGAAATTATCATTATGAAAACGGCAATTATGAGCCGAAGTCGTATCCGGCAGCGGAGGATTTCTATAACAAGGCTGAGGCTCTGAATGCTCAACGACTGTCAACCGGGCATCTTCTTTTCCAGGAGAAAGCACAGCTACATTACCGCCTGAAGAATTATCCCTCGGCCCTCTCAGAAATAGAAAAAGCTGTAGATTATCTTGAACGTTCTGCTATCTTTGAACCCGGTGATGATGAATGGAACGACCTCGCCATGCAACATGCCATGTGCCTCGCCCGGACCGGCCGATATGACGAAGCTGTTGCGTTGGCCGATGCAACTGTCGCTGACTACTCCGCGCACGATACTCCCAACTATGCCCGAGCCCTGCGTATGAGAGCGAAGATTCTGGCACTTTCAGCCTGCCGACCAGAAGAGGCGCTTGAAAGCTACCGGGAATATTTCCTGATGCAGAAGAAATATGTCGGAGAGACTTTATCGGGAATGGACGGCAAAAGCCGTGAGCAGTATTGGCTGGCAATACGGCCTTTCATCGCCGACTGCTACCTTACCGAAGATGCCGATGCCGGTTTTCTCTACGATGTGACACTTTTTTCCAAAGCCCTTCTTCTGCAACTTGCAACTGTTGACGGAACGGCAGCTCCCTCGAAAGAAGCTCTTGAGTCGCTCAACAAGACGTGGAGAGATGTTCAGAAAAAGCTGGATAAACGCTCCGCAGCAATTGAATTTATCTCTTACGGCGATCCTGACGACGAACGCATGGCAGCGCTAATTCTCAAATCTTCAGGCAAGCCAATTTTTATAAGACTCACATCTCCCTCTCAGATTTCAGAAATTACGAAAACGGATCTGGAGTCGACATCACGCCGCGGAAAAGACGCATTATATACTAACCACGAATTAGACCGGGCTATCTGGACTCCCGAGCTCCTTGAAGCACTTAAGGATGTAAACCGGATTTATTTTGCTCCCGACGGATACATGCACCGCCTTGCCATTGAGTATCTTCCTTCGGTGAGCGAGCATGAATTATACAGGCTGACATCGACGCGCAGACTGCTTTATCCTGCAAGAGAAATATCACCTTCCGACCCTACACTTCTCGTGGGTGGCATAGACTATAATTCTCCATGTGAAGATATATCGGGCAATAATGACCGGATGGCTTTTGAGAATTATAAAGGTGTGCGGTTCAGCCGTTTGAGCAAAGACACCGACGAATCGCGGCGAATAAGCGATTTAAGAGAGAACCCTAAAGATTCCGTGCTCAACGGAAAAGCCGCCAGCGAGGGGGCATTCCGTACGCTGGCGCCTAAGTATAAAAGTATTCTTGTGTCGACACACGGAGACTTTAAAGTAAAACCAACCAAGGCTAACGATATCAAACCAGCAATGACCGACGACGCAATGTCGCAAAGCATTGTAGCTTTTGCAGGTGCAAATCCGTCGCTCTCCAAGGCGGCCAAAGCAGAAGTATACGACGGAATTATTTCGGCCCGGGAAATCGCAGCAATGGATCTTTCGAACTGTGACATTTTTATACTTTCCGCCTGCCAGTCGGGCCTCGGAAAAATCAGTCCTGACGGCGTATTCGGACTACAGCGAGGCATTTCTACAGCCGGAGCGGGAGCAATGATTCTGAGCCTATGGAACGTGAACAGCGAGGCTACGGCACTGCTTATGGAACAATTATATGCCAATCTTAATTCAGGAATAGATTTAAAGAGCGCATTCGGAAAAGCGAGACGATTCCTTATGGAAATGGACAGGAGCGAACCTGAAATCCGTACACGCTTCAATCCCGCTACAATGGCAGAAGAACAATATATAGAACAAAAGAATAATTATAATACCCCACAATACACCGACGCGTTTATACTGATCGATGCAATTTAACACCAAGCGAACTATGAAAGTACGAACTTTTACTATTGCCTTGCTCGCAGCGACTCTTGCGATACCCAACGTATCCGCACAATTACCAAAGGTTGTTCCTGCCGATTCCTGGCAGGTAAATATCCGCACTATGAACCCTGAGATGCGTGAAAAGATAACTGAAACAATGGAGCAACTCGACGGCTCGGAAGAAGACAGAGGCCTGATTTCAGAGATTGGTCAGGCCGTTGGATTCGGACTCGTGTCGAGCGCCGTCGACATCATTGTCACCGAAACCTTCAATCTCGCCCAGATGAGGAAACGCCAGAAGCAGGAGTGGATGAAGATGATCGAAAAAGAAAACAACTATACCGACAGCATCAGTTCTATCAAGGGTCTCAACGACTTCTACACCTCTCCTTCGAGCCGCGGTGCCCTCGATCCTTCCGATATAAACTTTGACGGAATAGAGATACGCGGAATCAAGGACGGTCAGGAAGTGATATATATGTCGTGCTCGATCGACCGCTCAAAGCTCGACAATCTCTTCAACCACTCGAAATTCAATCTTGTCATCGATACCCTCGCTTTCTATCCGTATCAGTGTCATCTGCCGAATGTTGCTGCCAACGGCATCAGACTTATGAGCGATCTTAAAAAAGGGAAGGCACAGCAGGAAGGTGCACTGATAGTACGGCCCGGAGAAGGCGGCAACGGTTTCTCCTTCAAGGAGCGTAAGAACCTTAACGTCGGCATCGACTTCTCGATAACTTCTTCGTGGATCAATGAGGCCGTACAGGTACATAAGGACGTAGAACTTGGAAACTTCCACTTCAACATATCAATCCCCGACAACAAACTCGTTTACACCTATTCTCGCGAGGATATTCTTCGGCAAGCTGCAGATATCGACAACGCTGATGAAAGAGCTAAGTTCTTAGCCGACAATCTAATCGGCGTGGAAGGCGACAGTTTCGTCGTTCCCCGATCTTATATGCCTCTCGCAAATGGTAAACGTCTGTGGGGTACCGGAGAATACAACATCAAGGTGAAGGTGCGCGAAAGCTGCCGGTTCGACAATGAAAGCGACAAAGCCAAGCATTGGCGCGAAGACTATAAGCGACTTCGCCAGATGCAGAACCGAAGCGGCGAAGTACGAGAATACTTCCAGACTCTGTGGAATCAGAACGGCATGAATCTCATCAAGCAGTCCTATAAAACCGGACTTACAACCGGCTTAAATCATTTCGGACTCACCCAGCAGGGAGCTGCTGCAAAAGCGGCTGCAGCAAAAACGCAGAAAGCGGCCGCTCCGGCGAAATAATCAGAAAGAGATACCGGCAAATCCCATAAACGCCATGGCGAGGATTCCGGCTGTGATAAGTGCAACCGGTACTCCACGCATGGCGCGGGGAACATCGGCGAGTTCGAGCTGCGTGCGGATGCCCGCAAACAGCATCATGGCAAGTCCGAATCCCAGAGCCGTAGCTACGGCATAAACTACAGAATAGAGGAAATCAAAATTCTTCTGGGCTACGATGATCGCAACGCCAAGCACGGCGCAGTTGGTAGTGATCAGAGGCAAATACACCCCGAGGGCAGCATACAGCCCCGGGGCTGTTTTTTTAATTATTATCTCAAGCATCTGCACAAGCACGGCTATTACAAGAATGAATGCAATAGTCTGAACATATACGAGATTGAACGGAAGTAGCACATAATGTTGCAGTAGCCATGTTACGGCAGTGGCGACAGCCATTACAAACGTTACTGCCATACTCATGCCGAAGGCCGAATCAAGGTTTTTAGAAACACCGATAAAAGGGCAGATACCGAGGAACTGGGCAAAAACTATATTATTGACCAGTATGGCCGAAAATATTATGGCGAGATATGTGAGCATGATCCTACGATTTTTGAGAGGTGATGCGGTTGAATAGTGCGATGAGAAGACCGAGAACGATGAATGCTCCAGGTGCGAGAACGAATAGGAGCGCGCCGAAGTCGGAGCTGTAAAGTTGAGCGCCGAAGACCGCTCCGGTGCCGAGGATTTCACGCACACAACCTATAAGAGTGAGAGCCAGCGTAAAGCCGAGGCCGCATCCGAGGCCGTCGCACACCGAGAGCCATACAGAGTTCTTCGAAGCAAAAGCTTCCGCACGCCCGAGCAGAATACAGTTTACCACAATAAGCGGGATAAAGATGCCAAGTGCCGAATAAAGTGCCGGGAACCAGGCCTGCATCACCATTTGGAGCGCGGTGACAAAGGAAGCTATTACAACTATGAATACCGGTATACGCACTTTATCGGGAACTATATTCTTGATCGACGAAATGACTGCATTCGAGCACACAAGCACAAACAAAGTGGCGAGACCCATGGAAAGACCTGTAATGGCTGAAGATGTAGTGCCGAGAGTCGGACACATTCCGAGGATCAGCACAAAAGTTGGATTGCGCTTGACAATGCCGTCGAGCAAAACTTTTAATGCATTCATCTTTCTTCAGTTTTTAATGATTCAACAGCTTGCCGGGCGGCGTCGAGAGCCTCAAGGAATGCTCTCGAGGTGATAGTGGCCCCCGTAATCGCATCGATGTCGCCTCCGTCGTTTTTTACTCTCAAAGGAGAAGTAGTGTTTAAAATGCTGTGAGTACTCCCCTCTTCCGCAAACCAAGTGTCGGCTTTTGCACCAAGTCCGGGTGTCTCAGCATGCGACAACAGCCGATAGCCTTTTACCGCTCCGTCGCGGTCGAATCCGAAAAGAACGGTGATACGGCCTCCGAAACCATTATCTGAAAAACTCTCTACCGCTGTGCCAGAGGGAACACCCTCCAGAGTAGCTCTGTAAAGGACAGCACCCGAAGCAAGCGTATCGGCCACTACTTCATTATCGAAAGGAGGAAGCACTGCCTGGAGAGCTTGCCTGAGGGCTTCGGATTTTGCTTTTGCTATAGGCTCTTCGGTGAGCAGATTCACCCCCGCGAGCAAACCAGCTGCAACAAGCGAGATACCTCCGAGTGAAAGTATCATATTTGTGATAGACGACTTCATGCCAATGCCTCCTTTCTTGAGGGAGAAAAGCGGCGCGGACGCATGTATCGGTTGATGAGCGGAGTGGCACCGTTCATTATGAGAATTGCGAAGGAAACGCCCTCGGGATATGCCCCCCAGCGGCGGATGACAGCAGCAATTACTCCTATGAGCACTCCGTAGAGCCACATTCCTTTTCGTGTCATCGGCGAGGTGACATAGTCGGTGGCCATGAAGACTGCGCCTAAAAGCAAGCCCCCGGAGAGAATATCTGTGAGTACAGGATAGCCAGAGAGTAAATCTACACCAACGAGTCCAAGCACGACCGCCACCGGAATATCCCACTTTATCACACCCATTGCCACAAGGTAGATAAAGCCTAAAATAATAGTTACCGCTCCGGTTTCACCCATTGAGCCTCCCATATTGCCTAATAGCATGTCGATATCACCGGGGAGGACGGGTGCCTCCATTTGAGGTATCGACGCGCCTGTGGAAGTCTCGACTGCTTCTTTCATTTTCGTGATCGACAGTATAGTTGCGCCAGTCGCTCCGTCGGCGTCACCAAAACCGGGGTCGGGAAGAGGCCATGAAGTCATTGCCACAGGGAAGGAAATCAAAAGGAATACACGGCCTACGAGTGCAGGATTGAATATGTTACATCCCAGTCCTCCGAAAGCCATTTTGGCTATGCCTATTGCTATCAGGGCTCCGGAAGACACCATCCATAGAGGCAGGTTGGAAGGCAGATTCATGGCAAGTAAGATTCCCGTAAGCACTGCTGAGCCGTCGCCGATTGTCGAAGGACGGCGAAGCATGAAACGGGTTATGAACCATTCTACCGCCACGCATGACAGAACCGACACTACAAGTACCGACAATGCCGGAAGTCCGAAATAATACAGCGAGCACACTATAGCTGGTAGAAGCGCGATGATCACGTGACGCATTGCGCCTCCCGTCGTGCGGGAGGTATGAAGATGTGGTGAGGGGGAAAATATGAGTGGTTTCATTTGCGGGAGCGTTTTTTCGCAATACGGATATAATCAAGAAGCGGACGTGAGGAAGGACAACTGTAGCTGCATGCACCGCACTCGAGGCAATCGGCCACATCAGCCTGCCGGGCCTCGTCGAAAAGCCGCAGCCGCCCGTAGGCCGACAGGAGATAAGGTTCGAGACCCATAGGGCAGGCGTCGACACAGGCTCCGCACCTGATGCACGCCTGCACCGGTCGGCGACGCTCACCCTTGAGGATTGTGAGACCGGAAGTACCTTTGGTGACCGGAGCATCGAGATTGACTGCCGTGCGCCCCATCATAGGGCCGCCGACTATTACCTTTGCTTCATCAGGCAGCGTGAAGGGAAATTCAGAGAACGGTGTGCCTATGGCCGCCAAATAGTTGCGCCGCTGGTCGGTGGGGATATCTCCGGAAATGGTTATCACCCTCTCGATGAGTGGCTGACCTGTGGCTACGGCTTGCCATACGGCGAATGCCGTTGCAACATTATGCACCACGGCTCCTACAGAAATCGGGAGTGCGCCTGAGGCAATCCTTCTGCCGGTGACGGCTTCAACAAGTTGTTTCTCACCTCCCTGAGGATATTTCGTTTTAAGTATTTCAATGCGGATGTCATGGCGCCGGTCGATTGCTGAGGCAATAGCCGCCGAAGCTTCCGGTTTATTATCTTCTACGGCTATGACTGCCGCCGGAATTCCTGCGGCTTTCATCATCAGTTCCACTCCTTCAACGATGCGCGGGGCGTAGGCACACATCAGGGCATCGTCGCACATAAGGAATGGTTCGCACTCACAACCGTTGATAATCAGAAGCTCAGGTTGTTGCGAAGGTTTCAGAGTCAGCTTGACGTGCGAGGGGAAGGTGGCTCCTCCAAGACCCACAATGCCTGAGGCCGAGATAAGGCGGCGGATTTCTTCCGCAGAAAGTGATTCCGAGAGCTCACGGTCTGCTTCAGAAGAATTGATCTCCGACCAGTAGCGGTCGCGCCGAAAGGTATCATTGACATGTTCCGCTTCCGTAGCCTGTATGATAATTGCCTTAGAAGGTTTTCCGTCGGGCATAATGATGTTGTCGACAGCAGTAACCGTTCCGCTGATCGGAGAATGCACCGAAGCCGACACAAAAGAAGCATCGCGTGCTATCAGCATTCCGCGTGTCACTTTATCGCCTTTCTTAACTACCGGAATAGCCGGAGCTCCTATATGCTGAGCAAGAGGTATACAGGCGGTCATAGGCAGCGGCTGCATGACGATTGAGCGGTCGGCGATTTTGTTGGCAGCTGGATGAATACCGCCCTTGTGGAAAGTCTTTTTCATGCGTCGGCTTGTACTGAGGGTTTGACAGCAGGGAAGGTGGCGAGAATTGCTCCTGTAGGACATACCCCTACACATTTACCGCACGCCTTGCAAAGGTTAGGATCGATATAGGAGAGATTATCGTTTACAGCAACGGCGGAGAACGGACACACTTTGACACACTTGCTGCAGCCGATACATGCGACAGCACACGTGCGCTTTGCAACGGCTCCTCTCTCGCGGTTAGCACATGCAACCCACACGCGACGGTTGCGGCGCCCGGCGGGTCGGAGCTCAAGAAGATGCCTCGGGCACTCGCTTACGCAAGCTCCGCAGGCCGTGCATTTATCGGCGTCAATTTCGGGAAGCATCGTGTCGGGATTGATCTTAATGGCATCGAAAGCACACACCTCGGTGCAGTCGCCGCAACCGAGACAACCGTAAGAACAACCGCGTGTGCCGACTGCTACGGCATCCATAACGGCACAGGATGAAGCACCATCGTAACTGTACTTCTGCGGCCGTGCCGAACATGATCCATTACAGCGGAGGACTGCAATCTTCTTCTCTTCGGCACTCGCTTCTACGCCAAGTATATCAGCTATTCGCAATCTCACCTCAGGCCCTGACACAGGACAATGAAAACCTTCGAGGGAGCCTTTGCCCACGCATTGCACCGCAAAGTCACGACAGCCTTTGAGGCCACATCCTCCGCAGTTGGCACCCGGGAGGAGTGAAGCTATCTGGTCTACTCTCGGGTCTTCCTCAACATGAAACTTTCTCGCCGTTGCATAGAGTACCAGAGCTCCTGCAAGGCCGAGAACGCCCAAGAGTATAAGAGTTGAAATTAATAAAGACATTATATGGTCAGACTATTAGAATCTTTAAGGTCGATAATCCTCCACGACGGAGTATGATGAAACTTGGTATAAAAATACACACCTAGATATGACAGCAATGCCGAAGCTATTGAGAAGAGAGCAACAATCCCCTGCTCCACGCCCGACAGTGTAGCTGCCGCCGCAACAATAAGAAGCACCGAGAGCGGGAGTAAAAACAATAGAAGCGTGGCTCTGCGCGTGGCACCTGCTATCGGCTCAACTATCACATTACATCCGGCAGCGAACTCTGCCCCGGAGAGATCGTGTGAAGTGACAGCCATGATTTCAAGTTCCTTTTCTTTCCCCTTTCCACATGTAAAAGCGAGCGCACACCCCGAGCATGCCCGGGAGTCGACAGGCTCTGATAGACGGATATAAATATACTCTCCTTCTTTGCGGATGACGATAGCCTCCCGACGAGATTCGCAGTGTTGCATGGGTTTTGAAAATTGAGTGCAAAATTACAAAATTTCGCACTCTTTTCCGAGAGCAATAATCCTTATGTCTATATTAAAATAAATTAAAAAAGCACCTTTTTAGGGCTTTCGTTGTCAATTTGTTAAATTGCCACACCAGTATATACGCATTAAGAAATTTTCACAGTGTTTTTTGTTGCCAGGATTGTGCAAAAATTTTATCCAATCCTAAAATTCTTATTTTTATAGAATAAATTGCCTATAAGAGCGTCTATCTCAAAAATTATGGTCCTCCCCCTGCTCTCGGAGCCTCATATCCGCCCCGGCATGCCCTTGGGTGACC
>CAYYQS010000059.1:0-14568 GCA_964472555.1 uncultured Bacteroides sp. | reverse complement strand
TGAACACCGCCCTTGAGGCCGACATCTTCGGCAACGTCAACTCCACCCACGTGCTTGGCACAAAGATGATGAACGGTATCGGTGGTTCGGGCGACTTCACCCGCAACGCCTACCTCTCGATCTTCTCCTGTCCCTCAGTGAGCAAGGGTGGTCTGATCAGCAACATCGTCCCCATGGTTGCTCACCCCGACCACAGCGAGCACTCGGTCGACATCCTCGTCACCGACCAGGGTATTGCCGACCTTCGTCACAAAGATCCCGTGGAACGCGCCCACACTATCATCGACAACTGCGCTCACCCCATGTACCGTCCTCTTCTCAAGGAATACCTCAACCTCGGCACTCAGGGTCAGACTCCCCACACTCTCCGCGCAGCTTTCGCATTCCACAACGCATTCTCCGAAACCGGCGACATGCGTAATGCCGACTACGCCAAGTACATGTAATACGGCCCGGCCGTAAGCTAAATAATCATCGGGGGTGACGTAAATTTTAAGATCGTCACCCCCGACATTTAATAATAGAAACTGTGTTGAAAACCAACTTTGCAAATAGGCTCTCGACATTCTTTGTCGACTATTTCTCTCTCAACGGCCAGCTCGTATCCCAGGAAGAGGCCGAAAAAGCTATCCGCGACGGTGTCTCCTTCCGCGGTACAAATATCCTCATCCTGATCCTCGCCATTTTCATTGCCTCGCTCGGCCTGAACACCAACTCCACAGCCGTTATAATCGGTGCCATGCTCATCTCTCCACTCATGGGCCCGATCATCGGCATCGGTCTCGGAGTGGGAATCCACGACTTCGGCCTGCTCAAGCGCTGCGTCCGCAACCTCATCATGGCCGCCGGTTTCTCAATGTTGGCTTCAACACTCTACTTCCTCATCTCCCCGGTCAACGAGCAGCACAGCGAGCTGCTTGCCCGCACCTCCCCCACAATCTACGACGTCCTAATAGGATTCTTCGGCGGAGGAGCTGGTATCATCGCCCTCGGTTCAACCAATAAAGGCAACGTTATCCCCGGCGTGGCAATCGCTACCGCCCTCATGCCTCCTCTCTGCACTGCCGGATACGGACTCGCCACCTGGCAGCTCAACTACCTTTTCGGCGCGTCTTATCTCTTTATCATCAACTCTATCTACATCGCTTTCGCTACATTCATCGGCGTGAAGCTGATGAAGTACAAAAGCGTACAGGAGGCCGACACCGCGCGTGCACGCCGGGTGCGCAGAATAGTCTACACTTTAGCTATCCTCACCATGCTACCGAGCGTATATCTTACTTATAATATGCTCAAGCAGAGTAAATTCACCAGCGAGGCCGACCGCTTCGTCGCTGCCGAATGCCGGTTCCCCGATACTCAGGTGCTTCAGCGCAACGCCTACTATCAGGACGGTGAGCGCTACCTCTCCCTCACACTTGTAGGACGCACTCTTCCCCTCGATTCACTTCGCCTTGCCCTCTCCTCCAAGCTCCAGTATTATGGTCTCTCTGGCACGCATCTCCTCTTCATTCAGGGCGGTGACACCACCGACCGTAACGGACCCCAATCCGGCATTTCCGACCTCTACGTCATGACTCAGGCCACAATCTCGCGTCAGCAGACCACGATAGACTCCCTTCAGGCCATTCTCGCTTTAGAGAAGGAATCAGCCATTTCCGCTCCGGAAGTATCCCCCGAAATAAAAGTCCTCTTCCCCTCGGTAGAGCGCATCGGCATTTCCGCCACCGTATTTTGCCAGCCCTCCGATCCCGCTGCCACCGACACCGCCATAGTTGCCCTCATTCACTCGCATGGCCGTCTTTCCAAAGACGAATCCACCCGCCTGAGCGACTACCTCAAAGCGCGCCTCGGCTTCGAAAAAGTCTCAGTGGTAGAAGTTGGAAAATAAGCGAAATGTTTGTGTAAAAAACTTAGGAAATTGATAGCATCGATGTTATAAAAACATTGTCATATATGCCGGAAGGTAGGTAATGTTTCCCTCTCTTCGCAGATCCTTAGTATATATGAGGTACCGCTTGTTCACTCGCGAAGAAAACTTCTCGCAGAACAAATCAAGCGACCTATGAGTCTTATATCCTGAAGACTTCACCTCAATCGGTTCTATCTTGGTTCCGTTAGATATAATGAAGTCTACCTCATATAGGTGATTACTGGTCTCTGAAGGCCAAGTATAATAGAAAAGCTCATGTCCTTTGGCCACTAACATCTGGGAAACAATATTTTCGAAAATATAACCGAGATCCGCACTGAGTTTGTCTGACAATAACTTCTCATAGATTATATTCTCGGTAAACTTCTTGTCCCAGAAGGCGAGTGTAATGAAAAGTCCGGTATCAGCCATATACATTTTATATCGGCCCGTGTCTTTATGCAATGCCAACCCGACATTTGGGTCATTGGCATGATACGCCATATTTACAACCATTGAGTCCTGCATATCGAAGATAATTTCCATCAACCGGTCGTGCCTGCCTTGTCCGTCAGTATGTGTGGCTACCCTATATCGGGATGCGTTGCTGGTCAATTCAGAAGGTATTGCCATAAATAGTTTGGAAGCCATACCAGAGGGATCTATTTTTATGAAATCTTGTTCATAAAGTCGAAGTATTCGTCTTTTTGCCTGATCAACCTTCCCCATGTTTTTAGTTTCGATATACGCCTTCACAGCTTGAGGCATGCCGCCGACAAGCATATATAGTCGGAAATCCCGCATGAGAGTCCTATTTGTCTCATCTCCAAGGCTCCGGCGATTCTCAAAGAACTGTTGCAACATTGGAATTGATACCTCATCTCCGATAGCCCAGTTAAACTCTTCATAATCAAGAGGATTTAGTGTAAGCTCGTCTTCTTCGCTCGGTATTATAATTCCTTTAACATTTTGCTTGATTGATAGAAGGGAACCGGTTTCAATATAGTCATATCTTCCGTCTTCAACAAGGTATTTGATTGCCTGTCGGGCATTAGGACATTTTTGAACCTCATCGAAAATAATGACAGATTCACGACGCTTTAGCGTAACTTTATAAAGCATTTGGAGACGCATGAAAATGTAATCAAGGTCGGATATATCGTCAAATAAATCTCTGACCTCTTTAGAGCATTGGGCAAAATCAATGGCAATGAAACTTGCATATTCATTCTTGGCAAATTCTTTGGCAAGTGTAGATTTGCCCACACGCCTCGCCCCTTTTATCAAAAGTGCGGATGAACCTTTATTATCATGCTTCCATTGAAGCATATCTGAGTAAAGTTTACGCTTAAATATCATATTCAGTGGAATTAACTATTTGCAAAGTTACAAACATTGTCAATAATCCCCAAATTTATTATGCCTATTTTGTCAATAATCCCCAAATTTATTATGCCTATTTTGTCAATAATCCCCCAATTTAAATCTTGATCTCAGCACCGTCTTCCGGAACAAATACCTTACCTCCGAAGTATAGCCCTGCCTCTTCCTTGTAGGCTGCTTCTCTGTGGGGCGTAACGTCCTCGCTGTGATAAAGAATAAGGTTGGCAATCCCGGCTTCCTCAGCTAAAATAGCCACATCGCGCACAGTGTAGTGGTGCTTTTCGTAAGGTTTGAAACGCTCGTGGTCGGCATACCGGCAGAAAGCGCCGCATAGCAGATAGTCGCTTCCACGCGCGGCATTGATATTCTTTCTCGTGAGAGCTTCGTCGCCAAGACACGTCAACGTCACTCCCGAGGGAAAACGCATAGTGAAACCCGTCTGTGCCACATTTTCCGATCCCACATCAAAAAAACGCACCTCTGCATCCGCAAAAGAGGCCGTGTCGCCGTCGCGCACAGTGTGGAAGTCAACAATCGAGCACATCAGCCGGAAATGGGATTCAAGAAGGGTTATGCGACATATCCCTAAAAATCCGGCCACGACATCTCCGTTGCCGTAAAACTGAAGTTTCCCCTCATAGCGTCCCTCTCGTGCAAGATTGATTATCGCGCGCATAAACCACACCGCACCGAGAATGTGGTCGGTATGGGTGTGGGTAATCATTAAATGCCTGATTTGCCCCGGAGCTATGTCGCAGGCTGAGAGTGCCCCGATTATACCGTTGCCCCCTCCAGCATCCGTAAGCCATATTTCTCCGTTGCGGCAGATAGCCGAGCAAGCATTATAGCTGTGTTGCGGAAATGCGCTCCCGGTGCCGGGAAAAACTATCACGCCGTCGTGGTCCATAATCACGATTCAGGACCGATTACCGAAAGGCGGATTAGCTCGATGCGATTGGCCGACTTCTTCAGAATATCGAAGCGATAAGGCTCGATAAGCACCTTCGCTCCCTGCGCCGGAATGGTACCGGTCGAATGAAGTATATATCCCGCAATAGTCTGGTAGCTGTCATCCTCAGGTATATCGAGGTGGAAACGTTCATTAAGTTCAGCTATCTCGCAACGCCCGGAGAACTCGTAGATACCCGGCTCTATCTCCTTGGCTGTCAGTCCCGAATTATCGTGTTCGTCCTCTATATTGCCGCAGATCTCCTCCATTAAGTCTTCGAGAGTCAGCATACCCGCCGTACCTCCGAATTCATCTATTACAATAGCTATGGAACGCTTCTGCGACAGCAGGCGTCGCATCATCACGTTGGCGAGCAGGTTCTCCGGAGTGTAGAGCACCGGCTTTATGCGCTCCTTCCAGTCTACCTCCGGGTCGAAAAGCTCACTCACATGGATATATCCCACAATGGTGTCGATATCATCGCGGTACACTATCACCTTCGAGCGCCCTGTGGTAGTGAAGATTTCAGCAAGCTTATCGCGTGTAGTGGTGTCGATGTTCACCGCCACAATCTCATTGCGCGGAATCATGCAGTCGCGTACGTGGGTAGAAGAAAAATCCAGTGCGTTACGGAAAATCTTCACCTCATTCTCCACCGTCTGCTTCTTCTCTTCCATATCGTCGATAGTCTCCTCAAGATAATCATTAAGGTCGCCTATCGAGATAAGGCTCAGAGCCTTTCCGGTGTCCTTAACTCCTGCCAAACGCATCAGAGCTTTCGAGAGCCACGACGTAAACGCCGAGATCGGGTAGAGAATTATGTAGAAAAGATACACCGGGAGCGCGAAAATCTTTAGCGAAGTATTCGGATTGATGCCGAACACCGTCTTGGGCAGGAACTCGCCGCAAAGCAGTATCACCGTCGTGGATATTAGCGTCTGTCCTACAAGAATAAAGAACTCATTCGGATAGATATTCTTGAGTACCGGCTCTATCAGGGCCGCAGCTCCCATACCGTAGATCACAAGCATCACGTTATTGCCCACAAGGAGCGTCGATATGAAGAGCTCCGAGTGATCGTGAAAACGCTTTATGATGCGCGATATCAGCCCCCCGCGGGTCACATCAAGCTCCACCCTCACGCGGTCCGACGTCACATAGGCCATCTCCACACCCGAGAAAAGCGCTGAAAATATCAGCGATATAAGTGTTATAGTTATCCAGACGTTCATTTTGCTCTTATTGGCTTTTTATCTATAGTTGGTTCGAGAGTCCTGTGCCGTTTTATCGGTTCCGTAGGCTCAGGATCAATCTCGTATGTTTTCTTTTCCGTGGCAGCCGCTGCTTTCTCTGAAGCCCTCTCAGGTGGTGTCGTCGGCCTTGATGCCGCCGTCGTATCAGCCTCCGCACGCTCCTTTCCCCGGTGCATATCCGCAGGCAGAATTGCCGTAGGGTGGTGCACCGTGTA
This sequence comes from uncultured Bacteroides sp., assembly GCA_964472555.1. GTDB lineage: Bacteria > Bacteroidota > Bacteroidia > Bacteroidales > Muribaculaceae > CAG-873. The sequence continues at coordinate 8,856 of CAYYQS010000059.1, read as the reverse complement.
GTAGTTCATGCTCTGGTCCGATTCGAATCCGTAGCCTTCTATGGTGCGGTCCGTACGCACTATATGAATAAAGGAATCGCTGTAGATCTTACGCGCGTTCTGGTCCCAGAAGAGCTGTTGTGTCAGGAAGCTGTCGGCCGCTGTGTTCACCATTATCACATTTCCGTCGAGGCGCCAGAGGCGTTTCCGCGAAAGATACGTAGCAGAATCGCAGATCACGCTCGACGACAACTGCATATCCTTGTCGTACTGCTCCATATAGAGGCCCTGCGGAAATTTCCAGAAAGGCTCATCGGCATCCTCGAAGAGCTGCCACAGATCGGCTGTGAGATGATATTTCGTGTACCCCGAGTCACTGATGAAGGTTGATACATCGGTTGTCGACATCGTCGGTGTCGTATAGCCGTCGCCAGTGTTCGGCACATACCTCTTTATCTCCGGTTTGCCCGGTATCAAAAGCCACACAATAAGGCCGACGGCCGCTATGGCCGCCGGCAACCATTTCATTATTGCGGGCTTTTTCTTCAATCTTCAGGAATAAGATTAATAAATCTTGCTCTGGCGGAACCACATTTCGTTGAAGTTCACTCCGATAGTGATGTTGAGATAATTTTCTTTCACCAGAGGATTGGGATGCGCCTGGCGGTGCTTCCATTCAAGTCCGAGGTTCACAGTGCTCTTGAAGGTCGGCACGGGGAAGCCGAAACCGAGAGTCACCCCGTACTCGCGCAGCTGATTATTCTGAAGCTTGAGATAATCATCGCTCCAGTAGGCACCTACGCGGTAATTTACACGCTTGAGGTAGCCTCCGCGGAAGTCGGGGGTATATTGGATACCGAGAGCATATTTCGAGCGGTCGGCATACTTCTGAAGCTCCGGATCGCCGTCGAAGCCTCTGAACTTGCATTTGCTCCAGGGCTGGTATGTATAGTCGACCTCAACCATTATTTTTCTGTCGTAGTTGTAGTTGATACCCGCGCCCCAGGTCTCGGCAAGTGAGTAGTTGCCGCGAAGCTTGTGCTCGTCGGAGAACTGAGGTTCCGTGTCGGCCGCAGTGTCGTAGTAAACCTGCCGTGCTTCACCTAAGAGTGTCTTGCCGGGGCTGTAGGTAAGGCCGAGAGTCAGCCGGTCGGTGCGGTTGAGGTTCAATCCGTACATCACACCGAAGTCGAGATGATAGTCCCGCACAATCATTTGCTTCTGGAAAAGTGCGCTCTGCGACGACGACAGCATCGCGTAGGTCTCATTGATGATCGTGCCGAAGAGATACGAGACGTTCGCACCGATCGAGAATCCCTTGAATGGACGACCGGCCAAACCAACGTAGAACTCATTGAGCGAGCCGTTGCCCTGGCGGGAGTCAATACCATTGTCAATCTTCGACCCGAAGGCATAGCCCACAGAAGAGTAGGGGAGCAGACCTACCGACGCTCCGATGTATTTCCATATCGGAAAGTGCATCGTCACATAGTCCAGACCTCCACCGAAGTTGCTGTCGCTCACCTTGGAGCCGTCGTGGATTTCGCTCTGCCACAGGCTCGTGAGGTCGATGCCCATATCAAACAGGAAAGTCAGTGAGTCGATCGCCGCATACGACGCCGGGTTCATCACATTGGTCTGACGCCCCGAGCTCATCGCATAACCCACTCCGCCCATCGAACGCTGCCCGGAGGTGGCGTGGTCGCGGAGAACGCCATAGCCGTAGGCCGAATAAGGGGTCATCGTTCCGTTTTGGGCGCTTACTCCGAGGCATGCGCCGAGAAATATGGCGAAGATCGCCGTTAGCCTGCTGATTCTCATTTCTTTATTATACTGTAAAGACCCTTGTGCACGAGGTAAGGATCATATATGTAGTCAAATGTGATAAGTTTCTTGTTGATAAGCAATTCTGCCGAACCGCCCGTGAGCACCGCAAGTGCGTAGTCTCCGGCCGCACGGTGGTAGTATTCAAGCTCGGCAGCTACACCGCGCACGGCGCCGCTTCGCATCGCTGTGGCGGTTGACACCCCCCACAGAGGGATATCGCCGCCGTCGCTTGTAACAGCCGGAAGGGCATCTGTGAACGCGGCCAATGCACGAAGCCTCAGATCAATACCCGGGGCTATGTTACCGCCGCAGAACACATTTCCCGGCCGTACGAAGTCGTAGGTCACCGCCGTGCCGATATCGCTCACAAGCAAGGGCCGCTCCGACCCTGCCACAGCGATAGCGCCAAGCGCCGCTGCTATTCTGTCGGCTCCGAGCGTCCCGCAAGTCTCATAGTTTATGCACAGAGGCATCTCAGTAGTGCTGTTCAGATCCGTCAGGACACGGCACAGCGGCAATAGCGAATCCACATCCTCGGCTCGGTCTGATGCTACAACCGTACAGTACACCGCCGATTCAATAAGGGTGTCCGACGGTAGCCCCGCTCTTTCAAGAAGGCTCTTCGCCAGTTCCCCCGCCGGGAGCGACTCATCTCCCTTGGCTGCAACGAGCATATTTCCCTCGCTGTCCCAGAGAGCTGCTTTCAAAGCCGTGTTTCCGCGGTCTATGGTGAGATTAACTTGCATAATGGGGCAAAATTACTAAATAGCCGTCAAAATAGCCGTATTTATCTATTTATTAAATGTTAAAAGTTGTCTGTTCCCTGCGGAGCCTCATGTCGCAGAGTGTACCTGTTGCGGATTGTCTCAAAATCCTCAGGATGTGCTTTCAGAGCTTCCGACTCCGGCAGTGGATCGTAGCTCTCGAGGATGCCCTGCTTGCTCACCGTCTGTGCAGGAGCCGGTGGAAGAGGTCCATCTATAGTCACGCGGGGCATCATGAAGAAGGTCGTCATCGCGTCAAGCACGAGCTGCGACGCCCTTATCTTTCCTTCCTGCGAGTAGCCTGCGATGTGCGGAGTGGCGATATCCGTCAGTTCCAGAAGTCCCGTATTGATAGTCGGCTCGCCTTCCCAGCAGTCGATGATCAGCGGTCCTGTGTTGCCCTGCTTTTTGGCTTTGATAAGAGCCTCTGTGTCCACAATTCCGCCGCGGGCGCTGTTGATGATAATAGGACTGCGGCGCAGACTGTTGAAAAACGCTTCGTCGGCAAGGTGAAAAGTAGGATGATTCCCTTCCTTGGTCAGCGGAGTGTGGAATGTGATGATATCAGCCTCCCGGGCAATTGTCGCCAAGTCGCACCAGTCGTCGCCACCTTCGGCCTCCTGACGGGGAGGATCGCATTTGAGCACTCTCATGCCGAACCCTTCAGCCCAGCGTGCCACAATCTCACCTACATGACCGACTCCAACTATCCCGATCGTATAAGTATCCAGCGGCCGGTTGATCACATTCAGTATCGTGGCGAAAACGTATTGAGCCACGGCGGGAGCATTGCAGCCCGGAGCATTGCACACCGTTATCGACCGCTCGCGGCAGTAATCCTCGTCGATATGGTCGGTACCGATAGTCGCTGTTGCTATCATCTTCACGTCCGACTTGGCAAGAAGCTCGGCATTGCATATTGTGCGCGTGCGGATCATCAGGCCGTCGGTGTCGCGCACCACCTTGTTGGTGATTTCCTCCGGCTTGAGGTAGCGTACGGTGGCGTAAGGGTCGAGAATTCCCTTTACAAAAGGAATGTTGTCCTCGATGATTAGTCTTATATTACTGTTTGGCATGCGAAGAGGGCGGCGTAGACCGCGATGAGGATTAATATGGCGAATACCGACTTGTCAGCACGGTGAGTCGACAGATAGTGGGTTGCCTCAAGAGCTGCGCAGAAGTTGAGCATCGGCACATACGAGAGAATATTCGTAAAGTCGACAGCCATGGCGATAACCGTGCTGAGGGCCGTGACGATAAATACTCCGTTGATTGCCCTCGCGCGGGCATTATAGGCTATCGTCTTCATGAAATTGAGGATGAAGAAGAGAAGCATGATGCCCGCGGTTGTTCCTACGGTGATAAGAAGCAAAATGGCATCGTCAGCTCCGATCGTCGACAGAATACTCGTGAAGGAAGGAAAATCGAAATTTTCGAAATCGATCAGCCCGAAGCCACACAGAATCCACCACGGAGTCACGAGTCCCATTAAGGCTGCCGTGATAGTCCTCAGGTTGAAGATCCGCATCTGCGCGCACCCTATCAGGAATGCGGGCACATAGAGAAGAAAGCAGTACTGCGTGGTCGAGAAGCCCGAAAGCAGAAAGAATATCAGGAAGATATGACGAGTAGAGCCCGGATCACGATAGCAGCTGAACAGCAGGAAGATACACACCGGTATCACCAGCGCTAATAGCGTGCCGGTGTAGAATTGCCCTAAAAGGTCGGGTGTGGCAAGTTGCATCATGGCGAAGAGCCCTATAAAGAGCGATGTCATGCTGCGGAGCACATTGAAAACCTTGTTCAGCATCAGCATCACCACTATCGTGGCAGTGCTTCCGGCAAGACCGGCAGCGAAATCTCCCGTTGCGCCGTGTATCCATGTGTTGGCCGAAGGGAGCACCAGTCCTTTGTCTCCCGATAGAGGGATGATATGCCCGGACGCATAAAACATCACCGCGGCAATGGCAGCGGCGAAAGCCAGAGCGAGGTTGAATACTCGCGAGTGGCTGGCGTTCAGGAGCAGATTGAGGCGCACGCTCGGTGAGAGTAAGTTTTTTTAGCTTGACCTCAAAGAAGATCCTTGCCTATGTCGCGGCGGAAATACATCCCCTCGAAGTCTATGTCGGCGAGTGCCTTGTACGATTTCGCAGCGGCATCCTCGATGCTGTCGCCATAACTTACAGCCGCAAGCACGCGGCCGCCCGATGTCTCGATATCTCCCTCCGCCGAGCTGCGTGTACCGGCGTGGAAAACTATCGAGTCGGCAGGACGCAGATTGCCGCTTATCTTCTTGCCTTTGGCGTAGTCGCCGGGATATCCTCCCGACACCGCCATTACGGCCACTGTCGTGCGGGGATCGGCTTCGACCTTGGAGTCGCCCAGTTCGCCTGCGGCCGCAGCTTCGAGCACCGGAAGAAGATCGGAAGCAATGCGGGGCATCACCGATTCAGTCTCGGGGTCGCCCATGCGCACGTTGTATTCTATCACGTAGGGTTCGCCATTGCAGCTTATAAGCCCAAGGAAGATGAATCCGCGGTAGTCGATGCCTTCCTTGATCAGACCCTCGATAGTGGGCTTGATTATGCGGCTGTCGACCTTTGCCATAAACTCGTCAGTGCAGAAAGGAGGGGGACATACCGATCCCATGCCACCTGTGTTGAGTCCTGTATCACCTTCTCCAACACGCTTGTAGTCCTTCGCCGGAGGAAGTACGAGATACGATCCTTTGCCGTCGGTTATCACAAACACCGAGCATTCTATGCCGCTGAGAAATTCTTCGATCACCACCTTTGCGGAAGCCTTGCCGAACTGTCCGGCAAGCATTTCGCGCAGCGACCGGCGCGCCTGTTCGATATTGTCGATGATAAGAACGCCCTTACCGGCTGCAAGGCCGTCGGCTTTCAATACGTAAGGCGGCTTAAGGCTCGCAAGAAACGCGTCTCCTTCGGCAATATTAGCCTCAGTTACCGTGAAATAGCGTGCTGTTGGAATGCCATGACGCCCCATGAATGCCTTGGCGAAGTCTTTCGACCCCTCGAGGGCTGCACCGGCAGCGCCCGGTCCCATTATCAGCAGCTTGCGCCCTTCCGAAGCGGCCTTGGCCTCAAGGCTTTCGCGCAGACCGGCCACTAAAGGATCTTCGTTTCCGGCAACGACAAGGTCGATATCATGTTCTTTCACCGCTGCATACACGGCATCGAAGTCGGTAGGCTTGATGTTGAGATTCGTGCCGAAATCCGATGTCCCTGCATTTCCGGGTGCGATGAAAAACTTGCCCATGCGAGGGCTCTGGCTTAGTTTCCAGGCTATTGCCGATTCTCGGCCTCCGCTGCCAAGCAGCAGCACGTTTAGTGTCGAGCGTGTCATTTATCCGATGAAGTATTGTTGTCTGCGTTGTTCTGGTCTTTTTTGCGTACTCTCCACGACGGGCGGTTGATCACCACCGTCTTTTCTGCGGGGATAGAAGGCTGACGCCCCAACTTGTCAAGTTTCAGCGGGCGGCGTCCCTTCTTAGGTTCTGCGGCCTCTGTCTCTTCACGGCGGGGAGCGCGTTTCTCGAAGCGCCCGGGTTTCTCGGCTCTGAATCCGCCTTTCTTAGGCCCGCGATCAGCCTTTCGGCCTCTGGCTTCTTCACGTTTTTCTGCCGAAAGACGGCCTCCGGCAGCGCGGAAATCGGCCTTTTTCCCCTCGAAGATCACATACTCGCGCAGCTCGCATTCAAGGCCGCCGTTATTCACGGCAATCTTGCTCGAAGGCGCAAGACCGATCTCGTGGAAATACACATCTTCATATCCGATGATCCAGGCGTGATAGCCTAAGAATACATGCTTGAGCACACGACCTATCGAAGAGTAGAGGGCATTCATGTCGTCCGACCCTATTCGCTTGCCGTAGGGAGGATTCGTCACCAGCACTCCAGCAGGCTTAGGTGCTTCGGTCCACTGCGATATGGGTCGTGTCTCGAAAGTAATGTAGCGTGCCACGGCGGCGCTCTTGGCGTTTTCCGTAGCTATGGCTATGGCGCGCGGAGAAATATCCGAAGCGATGATAGGTACCGTCACCTCACGCTCATTGCTGTCATCATTATATATCTCGTCGAGAAGATCGGCATCGAAATCGGGCCAGTTCTCGAAGGCGAAATGCTTGCGGTAAACACCCGGGTTGATTCCCGCCGCAATCATCGCAGCCTCGATAGCGAAAGTTCCCGAGCCGCACATGGGGTCGACAAACGCCGTCTCTCCGCGCCAGCCGGTCATCAATATAATGCCCGCGGCGAGCACTTCGTTGATAGGAGCTTCGGTCTGAGCCTTGCGCCATCCGCGTTTGTGCAGCGACTCGCCCGACGAGTCGAGCGACAGTGTGACGTGAGTACCGGCAATGTGCACGTTCAGAAGAATGTCAGCACCGTCGAGACGCACGCGGGGTCGGTGATCATCACCGTAGCGGTCGCGGAACCAGTCCACAATTCCGTCTTTCACCCTATAAGTGACGAACTGAGAGTGACGGAACTCCTCGCTGAATGCCACTGTGTCGATTGCAAAAGTCTGAGTGTCACTCATCAGCGTGCTCCAGTCGTAGTCCTTCACACGTGCATAGAGCTCATCTGCGTCAGATGCCTCGAAAGTATAGAAAGGTTTGAGAATGCGGAGTGCCGTACGGCAGCACATATTTGCCTTGTAGAGCATCGCCAGGTCGCCCCTGAAAGATACCATGCGCTTTCCCGGCTCCACATTGTCAGCTCCGAGGCCCCGGAGCTCTTCGGCCAGCACCTCTTCCAGTCCTTGGAAGGTTTTGGCCACCATATCGAAAGATGCGTTCATGTCTGTCAATGTTTTCGCCTGCAAAGTTAAGATTTTTTTTGCGAACATCATCCTTCACTACAGCGTTACTTCTCTAAATTCTAAAATAATTTTCAACATCAAAATTATACTCGATCATGAACGACAGACTCTCCTACGAAGAAAAGAAAGAATTACCCGATAGCGTTTTCGGCCTCCCCGAGCGCCGCGAATACCCGATGCCCGACGCAGCACATGTCCGCGCCGCCGAATCTTACTTCCGTTATTGTCCCGAAGACCTAAAGCCTCGTCTTGCCCGCGCAATCCTCGCCCGTGCCAAGCAATTCGGCGTCGACGTCGAATCGCCCACCGTCCTCCAATATGCCCAAATGCCTGAAGACTGATAACTGACATTTGCCGGTTCAATTTGTCCATATGGACTTACGAACTTCACACAAAAAACTAAACCTAAAAGTTGCATTTGTCGAAATCTTATTTTAACTTTGCAATTGAATAATAGTTTTTTTAGATATGAAGTTCGTAAGGATTATACCAAAGTATAACCATCTGTGGGCTGTCAAAGCTCCTGACGAAGAAGTTGATGAACTGACTCTATTGTTTCGAAAATGGTACAATGCTGAGTATCTTCTCGACTTTTTTATGGAGAACTTTGAAGATCTAAAAAGTTACTTCAAAATAGAACGTCTTGATCAGGCTGTTGAGGATACTTTTGAAGATGCAGATGCCCTTGAAGAATTGATTCTTGAATTTCCTTATACTGAAAATCTTGACGAACTTTTCAAACCGTTGGATATCACGGATACCCGAATGTCCGAATTATCAAGGGAGAAGGCTCGCAATTGGGACAGAGAACGTCATCCAAGCTGGCTTAGAATTTATGCTATAAGGCTTGAGCCGAATGTATACGTCGTTACAGGGGGCGCAATCAAGTTGAGCCGGACAATGCAGGAACGCGAACATACGGCACTTGAACTCGAGAAGCTCAATCGATGTAAGTCGTTTTTGAAAGCAAACGGAGTTTTCGATCAAGACAGTTTTGTTGAACTATCTAATCAAGAATAATATGGCAAGCAAGACAATAAATTTTTTAGAATCGCATGAAGGGGAGACCCCTTCGCGTTTCGTTGAAGAATCAACTTGGCGCAAAGAAAATGCAAGTTGGCTTCGGTGGTCGCGCCAACTTGCCCTGACGCTTATTGGCTATATGCAGGATAATGGATTGAAGCGGACTGATCTTGCAATAAAGCTTGGTGTTTCACCACAATATGTCAGCAAATTGCTTTCCGGTACAGAAAACCTCAGCTTTAAGAGTATCGCTAATATAGAAGATCGCTTGGGCATAAGTTGTCTTGTCATGGTAAACGCATGAAAAGACTTACTCTTTTTTTTGATTAACGTGTTGTTAAGATACCGATACTAAGTTTTTTACCCGCGATGTCAATGTTCTCTTCGCTGCGAGGCGTGAGAGTCAGACTCTCATCGTG
>CAYYQS010000058.1:0-14722 GCA_964472555.1 uncultured Bacteroides sp. | reverse complement strand
GAACACATCGCGGCCCGCGAGATCGATTGCGGTGGCCATTTTGAATCCGAGATCGATATTTGCCTTTGAGGCAGACACAAGGGCGTGTACCACACGTTCAACATTACCACCGGCAAGATAGTGGGCTTCGAGATCGTCGCGTGTAACGTCTTTCAGACCGGCCTTGTGAGCCTCGATGAGTGCGCGTACAATGACAGATGCAGGCACCTGGCGGATACGCATGAGCACAAGCTGAAGCAGTGAAATTCTTACGCCGCTTACACGGGCCGATATCCACAGGAAGAAGGGGCAGTAGTAGAAGAACACTATGAGCAGGAGCACTACTGCAATACTGAGGAGAATGACTGTGAGTTCCATTCTTTAATTTTATTATGGTGATAGATAATGGTTTATTCGGAGTGAGCGATCAGCGGGTTTCGAGCCGGACGGCAGTGTTGCGCTGGGAGGCGGCGCGCTGTCGGAGAGATGCTTCTTCTTTTTCAGCATCGAGAATTCGCCCGGCAACAGAGCGGTCGCCTTTGCCGTAGAGAGAGCGCAGACTTTCGAGCTGATCGGAGAGTTTACGGAGAGTCGACTCGGTGGCGAGAGCTTCGAGCATGGCGGCGCGTGCCTGCTGGTTTTTGAAATCGCGGAGACGATAGAGAATTCTTCCGTTGCCGAGGTCGAGAGCAAACTTGACACCATCAGTATCGGAATTCCTGTCGGCCGATGATTCCTCAGGAAGACGTTCGGCCAGCAGTTTCTTGTAATCAACATCGTCGCGGTGAGTCAGTCCTATATCCGACAGACGGGCCAGTGCCGTAAGGTCGGGGTCGGAAGCATCGACGTTGACGCGGCGTGGCGCGGGGATGAAAATGTATATCTTGAGCTGCCCCGGCTTGCAATCGCGGTCGGAAGCCCACCAGCCGAGGCCGGATGCTTCGTCAATTGCAAGCAGATAGTCGTTTGCAGGAGAATTGTATGGCATGCCGATGTTCTGAGGCTGGAAATATTGATGTCCGTCATTTCCGGAGTCGGTCCGTCGGGTCATGAATATGTCATATCCACCGAGCGAACCCTCTCCGTCGGAAGCATAATAAAGTGTCATTCCGTCGGGCATCAGGAAAGGAAAGAGAGCATTGGCACCACCGGCGAGCGATTCGTCGAGCTCTTCGGGATGATCTATCGATCCGTCATCGAGAATGTCGGCACTGAAGAGTCGGTAGAGCCCTGTAGAGTCGGAGGCTGCCCAAAGCAGCTCGGTGCGGTTCTCTGGCATGTAAGCCATTGAGAGCCTGTCCGATTTATTTCCGGCGCCTAAGCGACTCACGGCCTGAGGGGGGAGAAGCGAGCCTGCTTCGGGTGAGAGACGATAGGTCTGAAAGAAAGAGGCGCTGTCGACGGTCAGGGTGTCGATAACTTCAATTTTTTCAACTCTGTCAAGCATGTTCTGCATCTTGACAGCTCTCGAAGTCAGTTCTTCGAATAGTTCGGGCGTCTGTTTCTTGTTTTTCTTAAGAATAGCCTCCCAAGAAGCGAGGTGCTTCCGGGCGTCTGCAGTGGCGTAATTTTCGAGTGAATACTCGGCAAGAAGTCTTGCCGCGTCGGCCACGTTTTTACTTTCCGCTATTTCGAGAGGTTGGACAGCGTCGTCGGCGTTGCCTGTCAGGAATAAGGAGGCTCCGAGGAAATAGTTTGCGTTACCGTCTTTGGGAGAGCGTTTTACAATAGGACGTGCCTTCTCGATGGCTTCTTCGTAGTTGCCTTCGTTGAAAAGTTTGCGCACATCATCGATAGGTGCGGCAGATGATGCGAAGATACAAGCCGCCAGAAGTGCGGCGCCTGAGATATGTCGTAAGCCGTGCATTTTGGGCGTCAGATTTCTTTGTTTTCACAAAGGTACGAAAAAAACGCGAAATAGAGCGTCGGCTTTTACGAAAGTATGTTAACCGAATTTGCTGATTTTACGTAGCTGGGCTTCGTTGATGATCTTTATACGTCGGCCGTCGACGAGCAATATCCGCTCGTTTACAAACGCCGAGAGAGTGCGGATAGCGTTTGATGTGGTCATGTTGGAAAGGTTGGCGAGGTCTTCGCGCGCCATGTAAATGCGGAGAGTGCAGTTATCGTCCTCGTAGCCGTAGTTGTCGAGTAGCACGATAAGTGCTTCGGCGAGTCGTCCGCGGATGTGCTTCTGTGTAAGATTTACTATCTTTGTGTCGGAGCCGCCAAGGTTGCGCGAAAGCTCATGAATGAAAAACCAGGCAAGATTAATATTCTTCTGTATCAGGTCTTTGACAATATTGAGCGGGAGGGCTCCAAGTGTTGAGGGTTCGAAAGCTTCGGCACTCGACACGTATGGCTCACCGGCAAAAAACGCACGGTAGCCGAAGTACTGCACCGGGCGTATGAGCCTGAGAATCTGCACTCTGCCGCCGACACCTTCCTTGGTCTTCTTGACTTTGCCCTTGAAGAGGCACCATAGGTACTCGGGGTCGTCGCCTTCGGCGTAAATTAGCTGGTTTTTCTTGAAGTTATGGAACTGGAGATTTTCCGCCACAATTCTTTTTTCATCGGGCGACAAAATGGACCAGATTTCGGCCATATCTTCATTCAGGACTTTTTCGAGGGCGGCTTTCAGCATAGGGTGAGAGAGTACAATATGTTTTTAATTTATGTTTTACAACATGCAAAGTTACGAAAAAAATCGCAATAAGCAATAATTCCGCACTCTAAATTTGTGAAAGTGAGAAAATTCGCTTCTCGAAAGCCTCTTTATGTTGTTCTCAGTCCGCTACTTTACATCAGCATCGGCGCTATCCTTTCCAGAGCGGCTATGAATGCGTCAACTTCCTCACGCGTGTTGTATAGGGCGAATGCGGCACGGACAGTACCTTCGATTCCGAGGGCTTCCATGAGAGGCTGTGCACAGTGGTGGCCGGTGCGGACGGCAATGCCGAGCTGGTCGAGGAGAATGCCGGTGTCGTAGTGATGAGCAGTGCCGATGAGAAACGAAATCACGGCGCTTTTGCCGGGAGCAGTGCCGAAAATACGCATGCCGGGGATGCGCAGCATGCGCTCGGTAGCGTAGCAGAGAAGGTCGTGCTCATGCTCGGCTATAGCGTCGATGCCTACGGCCTCCATGTAGTCTATGGCGCGTGCGAAAGCTGCTGCACCTACGTAGTCGGGTGTTCCGGCTTCGAACTTGAATGGTAGCGCAGCCCATGTGGTGCCGGAAAAACTTACGTGGCCTATCATTTCCCCGCCCCCCTGATAAGGAGGCATCGCCTCAAGCAGTTCCTTGCGGCCGTAGAGAATGCCGATACCGGTTGGGCCGTACATTTTGTGGGAAGAGAATGCATAGAAGTCGGCTCCTATTTCTTTGACATCTATTTTTAGGTGTGCAACAGCCTGCGCACCGTCGACAAGAATCTTAGCGCCTTTGCTGTGGGCATAGCGCGCCATTTCGGCCACAGGATTGACCGTGCCGAGCACGTTGGAAACATGTGTTACAGCTACCAGCCGTGTACGCGGTGTGAAGAGAGCACGATAGGCGTCAAGGTCGAGCGAACCGTCGGGAAGAATAGGCACTACTTTGATAGTGATGCGCTTACGCCGCTGCAGCAGTTGCCAGGGCACGATATCGGAGTGGTGCTCCATGACCGTGAGTATTATTTCGTCGCCGTCATCGAGCAAATCTCCGAAAGAAGAAGCAACAAGGTTGATGCTCTCGGTTGTGCCGCGGGTGAAAATTATCTCTTCGATGCTGTCGGCACCTATAAAATCACGTACGCGCTCGCGTGCGTGCTCCATGGCTGAAGTCGCTTCCTGCGAAAGGCAGTGTACGCCGCGGTGCACGTTTGCCTTTGCCGTGTAATATATGTGCTCGATATCGGCTACCACGGCAGAGGGAGTCTGGGTAGAGGCTGCGTTGTCGAGATATATAAGCGGTTTGCCATTGACTTTTCTGGAGAGGATAGGAAAGTCGTGCCTCAGTGCCTCAACATCGAATTCTTTCATATACGTCAAAGATACTTATTCCTGATTCCTGATTGATTTGCACGCTGTGGTGCATGCATCGCACGATGCTGCGGCTCCGCTGAGACGCTTTTCGACAAGAACATGCAGACGCTGCCGGAGAACTTCGTAGGAGATATTGTCGATCACATCGGCCATGAATGCCTGTGTGAGCATGTTGCGGGCCTCTGCTGCAGGAATTCCACGGCTCTGCATGTAGAACATTGCGCGATCGTCGAGCTGACCAGTTGTGGCGCCATGACCGCATTTCACCTCGTCGCAGTAGATCTCGAGCTGGGGAGCGGCTGTCATGCGGGCGTTCTCGCCGATAAGAAGATTGCGGTTGGTCTGCACGGCGTCGGTGAACAGAGCACCTTCCTCAACGATAATTTTTCCGCCGAAACCGCCACGCGACTGGTCGTAGAGAGCGTTCTTGAATAGCTGACGGCTCGTGCAGTGGTAGGCTGAGTGGCGGAGTACGACCTGATTGTCGACGGTCTGAGCTCCGGCGCATATTGCGAGCCCTCCGAGAACCGTTTCAGCATAGTCGCCCTCAACGCTGATATTGTATTCATTTCTTGTCACACCACCGTGGAGGTATATGGTGTGTGCGCTGAACCGCGATTTTTCTTGCTGATGAACGTTCAACCGCCACCAGCGGCGCGATGCCTGCGTGTCTTCCTCGATATCGTATATTTCCACCGACGCATCCTTGGCCACTATCACATCCACCACTTCAAGGCTGAGCTGTTCAATGGTTTCGGAGAGTGAGTGGTCGCAGAGCAGCAAGCGCATATCCGAGCCTTCGTCGGCGAGTATCACAATGCGGCGAGCCGAGAGCATAGGCCCCGAGGCCGAAGCGATGTTAACTATCTGAAGTGGGCGCTCAAGCCTGGTGCCGGGAGCGAGATGCACCAGAATGCCGTCGGAAAGCAGCATGGCGTTGAGAGCCGAAGTAAGGTCGGAAGTGGTAAGCGCTTTTTCTACCGCGCCGCGCAAGTGTTCAGGAATATTCTTGAGCGAGCATACCGTAACACCTTCAGGAAGGCTTCGGAGAAGCTCTTCTGAGGGGTGGAAGGTATCGTTGGCGACAACTGCCGGAAGACTGTTGATTGTGGTGACGCCGCAACGCAGGGCTGCGTTGATATCGGCCGGAGTGTCTACGCCGAAAATATTCACGCCGTAGTCGGGAGCTGCAAGAGCATGAGGACTCGCCGGTTCCACTCCCATAGGGTCGGGTCGATATTCTGCTGCAGACTTCAGTGTGGCATCATATCCCCGACGGTTTATAGAGTCGAGGAAAGATGACGTCGGGGGGAGCGACGCTCTGTGTTGCTCCCACAGGTCGGTGTACTGCTTGAAACTGTCGGTCTTGCTCATCATTCGTTGTCGACTTGTTCTTTAATCCAGTCGTATCCTTTTTCCTCGAGTTCGAGGGCGAGCTCGGGACCTCCGGAGTAAACGATCCTGCCCTTGTAGAGAATGTGCACGAAGTCGGGCTTTATGTAGTCGAGCCGGCGCTGGTAGTGAGTGATCGCGATTGTAGCGTTTTTATCGGTGCGCAACTTATTCACACCTTCCGCCACAATGCGGAGCGCATCGATGTCGAGACCCGAATCGGTCTCGTCGAGGATAGACAGTTTAGGCTCCAGAACTGCCATTTGGAATATCTCGTTACGCTTTTTCTCGCCTCCCGAGAAACCTTCGTTGACCGAGCGCGAAGCGAGCTTGTTATCGAGTTCGACAATAGCCCTTTTCTGACGCATCAGTTTGAGGAAATCGGCAGCCGACATGGGAGGCTCATTGAAATATTTGCGCTTTGCATTTACGGCTGCACGCATGAAGTTCACCATTGTCACACCGGGAATTTCAACGGGATACTGGAATGAAAGGAAGAGGCCTTCGTGGCTGCGGTCTTCGGGCGGAAGGGCGAGAAGATCTACGCCGTTCAGTGTCGCCGAACCTCCTGTAACGGTAAATCGAGGGTCTCCCGCGAGAACTCCTGAAAGAGTACTTTTACCCGAGCCGTTGGGGCCCATTATGGCGTGAACTTCTCCCGGGCGGATTGTGAGGTTGATGCCTCTGAGTATTTCTTTGCCGTCGATACCGGCTCGCAGATCACTTACTTTGAGTAATTCTTCCATATATTATATGTGCTTGCGCTTTTTCTTGTTCTGTAATAAAAACTTCTATCAGCCTACGCTGCCTTCGAGGGTTATGGCAAGGAGCTTCTGTGCTTCGACCGCGAACTCCATGGGAAGCTTGTTCATCACTTCTTTTGCATAGCCGTTGACGATCAGAGCTACGGCTTCCTCCGTAGGAATTCCACGCTGGTTGCAGTAGAAAATCTGCTGCTCTGATATCTTCGATGTCGTGGCTTCGTGCTCGACTACCGCCGAAGCATTTGCCACATCGATCACCGGAAATGTGTGCGCGCCGCAGGTATCGCTCAGCAGCAGGGAGTCGCACTGTGTGTAGTTACGCACGCCCGAAGCGTCTTTGGCAACCTTCACCAATCCGCGGTAACTGTTCTGGCTGTGTCCGGCCGAGATACCTTTAGAGACTATTGTAGAGCGGGTATTTGAGCCGGTGTGTATCATTTTTGTGCCGGTGTCGGCCTGCTGGCGGTTGTTTGTGACTGCCACCGAGTAGAATTCGCCGGTCGAACCTTCTCCGGCGAGGATGCAGGAGGGATATTTCCAGGTGATGGCCGAGCCGGTCTCTACCTGCGTCCACGAGAGTTTGGAGTAGTCTCCCCGGCATAGCCCGCGTTTGGTAACGAAGTTGTACACTCCGCCACGGCCTTCGGCATCGCCCGCATACCAGTTCTGCACGGTAGAATATTTCACCTCGGCACGGTCTTCGACTATAATCTCCACAATGGCGGCGTGAAGCTGGTTCTCGTCGCGCATAGGCGCTGTACATCCTTCCAGATAGCTCACATAGGCATCATCGTCGGCAACGATGAGGGTGCGTTCGAACTGGCCGGTGCCAGAAGCGTTTATGCGGAAATATGTGGAAAGTTCCATCGGGCAGCGTACGCCCTTGGGAATATACACGAATGAGCCGTCGGAGAACACGGCCGAATTGAGGGCGGCGTAAAAGTTGTCGCGGTAGCTCACTACCTTGCCCAGATATTTGCGCACGAGATCGGGATATTCCTTGACGGCTTCGCTGAAGGAGCAGAAAATGATGCCGAGTTCGGCAAGACGCTCTTTGTGAGTGGTCTTGACCGAAACGGAGTCCATAACGGCGTCGACAGCCATGCCCGAAAGTGCCTTCTGTTCCTCGATAGGAATACCGAGGCGGTTGAAAGTATCTATAAGGGCCGGATCTACTTCGTCGAGGCTCTTGGGTGTGCTCTTCTTTTTTGGTGCTGCGTAGTAGCTTATTGCCTGAAAATCTATCTCAGGAATATCGAGATGCGCCCAGGTGGGAGGGGTGAGGGTAAGCCAGTAGCGGTATGCCTTGAGTCTGAAATCGAGCAGCCACTCGGGCTCACCTTTCTTTGCCGAGATAAGGCGGATCACATCCTCGTTCAATCCGGCCGGGATTACATCGGTGTCGATATCCGAGGTGAATCCGTATTTATAATCACCGGAAGTGGCTTTCGATATCAGCTCGCTGTCCGACTCCGGCTTAGTTTGTTCTATATTTTCGTTCACTGTTTGAGATTAGTGTTTTTTGTCTTAGTAATGTTCAAAACAATCATTTGCCCATTTCGGTTGCGATATAACCCATTACGTTGGGCGCCATGCGTGCCACTGTGGTGCGCCATGGTTTTTCGGGATCGGAGAAATGAGTTCTGTCGGCGGGAACGGCAAGCAGATAGAGGTTGACAGCTATACTCGCTATCAGCAGCCAGATACCTGCCGAAAATATCGCACCTGCCACACGGTCGACAACCCTGATCCGCATAGCTCCGAATAATTTGATGACAGCTCCTGCAAGAAGCCTTACGAGGAGAACGACGCCGATAAAGAGCAACACATAAAGAGCAACGCGGTAGGTTTCGGCATGTGCTCCGGCCGGGTCGATCAGGCGTGCGCAGAGGGTGGAGCCGAAGACGCGGCAGCATATTATGCCGAGAATCACGCCGACTATGGTACCGGCTTGACCGATAAATCCTTTCATGGCTCCGGCTACGGCTGCCACGAGGATCGTTGCCAATATGATGATGTCGAGGGTAGTCATCTGCAATTCTGCTTTGAACTTGCAAATTTACGAAAAAAATTCTATCCTCACAATGTAGTGAATCAGGCGCCCGCACTCCGTATTTGACGGAACGCGGGCGCCTGAATATAGTGGACAGGATTATGTATTATTCCTGAACGAGAGCGATGATAAGTTCTTTTTCGTCCTCGGGATCCTGGTTGATAGTAATCTTGCCTTCGCGGGCGAGCCAGCCGAGAGCTGCGAAAACTTCTTTGTCTTTCAGTTTGGTGATTTTCTTGAGCTGCTTGATGCCGAGAGCATCTGCACCGTTGAGTGCTACCCAAACAGTGCCGGCGTCTGTGCCGATTTTTTCAGTGTTCATTGTTGAATGTTTATTAAGTTAGACAATATTCTCTTTTTGTAAAGACTCATGTTAATTCGCGTTGCAAAATTAACATAAAAAGTTTAATTTTCTTGTTTTATAATATAACAATTTGTCGGCTGATATTGTTTTTTGCAGCTATAGGATTGATATACAGTGAGTGTGCAGCTCCTTGCATATAAGGAGTGAAATGCTTAAATTTGCAGCTCTAAAAGTCTAAAATACTGAAAATGTCGGATATCTACGATATACGCCGCTACGGCAAAGTAGCCTTTCTTGTAGCCTCGGCCTCGGTGGTCGCGCTCTTCCTTTATTTTTCCGACGGTCTCATCCGCGACCTCTCGAAGGTAGAGCGTGAACGTATGCAGCTGTGGGCCGATGCCACACGTGAATTAGCCGCTGTGTCGATGGGCGACGGCGAGATGACCGACATAGACTTCCTTCTCGGAATCATTCAGAGTAACACCACAATACCCGTTATGCTAACCGATGCGGAAGGGAATATTCTGAATCAGCGAAACTTTACACTGCCGGTTGAGGAAGAAGACGCCGAATTCGGTATTCCGGCCGATCCGAGAAATGTCGAGTTCCTCAACAAGCGGCTCGATGAAATGAAGGCCGGTAATAATCTGATAGAAATTGAGATAGGCGAGGGGATCGTGCAATATCTCTATTATGAAGATTCCACGCTGCTGAAGCGAATAAGCATCTTTCCCTATATCCAGCTTCTTGTGATGCTGGCATTTATCGCGGTGGTATATTTCGCCGTACTTTCCACCAAGAAGGCTGAGCAGAACAAGGTGTGGGTGGGTCTCTCGAAAGAAACGGCTCATCAGCTCGGCACTCCTATATCATCGTTAATGGCGTGGATGGAGCTCCTGCCGGAAATGGGGGTGGATGCCGATACGCTTGCCGAGATGAATAAGGATGTGAACCGCCTGAGTACTATAGCCTCGCGTTTCTCAAAGATTGGTTCCGAGCCAAGAATGGATAATGTGGATCTCAACGAAGTAGTGGCCGAAGCTGTCGACTATATGAAGACCCGTATATCGGGCAGAGTGACGCTCTCGTGCTCTTTGTGGCCCGCTCCGATGCCCGTGCTTGCTTGTCCTCCTCTGCTTGAGTGGGTTATAGAAAATCTTATCAAGAATGCCGTGGACGCAATGGAGGGTTCGGGGTCGATCGACGTAACTCTCGGCTCTACTCCTGTGGCCGACTTTATCGAAGTGAAGGATACCGGCAAGGGCATCAGCCGAAAGAATCATAAGGCCGTTTTCAATCCGGGCTATACCACTAAGAGCCGCGGCTGGGGCCTCGGCTTAACTCTGGCTAAGAGAATTGTGGAGCAGTATCACCGGGGCAGAATCTATGTGAAGCATTCCGCACCGGGAGTCGGCACTACTTTCCGTATTGATCTTCCGAAGGTGTAGCAGGTTCTTCGTGATTATGCCGCAGAAGCTGAATCAAGGCGTTGCGGTCGGCAATACGCAACTCCTTGTTGTCGCTGAAACTTACTATCCCCGCTTCCTTAAGGCGCTCTATGGCATTCTCGAAAGTTGCGCGCTGAACACCGAAAAGCGAGCACAGGTCGCGCTTGCTGCATGTGAGGGATATATCTGTTCCGTCGGGCTGCGACAGGGCTGAAATCCAGAAAGCTATGCGCTCGTCGATATCTCCGGTGGTGAGGGAGAGTATACCTTGCATCGATTTCTGGGCATTGGCGGCGAGGGTGTTGAGGTAATTGAACATAAACACCTGATCGCTGTAGAGGATAGTGAGGTAGTCGCGCTTGTCGATCTGGAGGATTCCGGTACTTTCGCGGGCTTCTACGGTGCATGGATAGAGTGTGCTCCGTCCGAAAAGAAATTCGGGAGTTATCATCGACGGAGCCTTAAGCGTCTGCGATACAGCAAAGCGCCCGTTCTCATTCTCTATAGTAGAGCGTACGGAGCCTGAAATAACGAATGTGATGTGTGTGCACGGATCTCCGGCACGGATTATGGTTTCTCCGGCCGGATATTTTAAAAAGTGGAATTTCGATTCTCCCACCGTCTTGGAAAGGCGCTGATGTGATACGCCGCGGAAAAGCGGTAGCTCCATGAGGAGTTCAAACATGCTTGCCATATGCAGAGTCGTTGTAGTGTTAGATTCTTAATTAATAATTTTAACAAATTATTCGTTAGATTGTTCACACCAGATGTATAATGGCATGCAAAAAAACAGGACGTCTTCTCACGAGGACGTCCTGCTGCGTTTTAATTGACTTAAAACAATTACATAACTAACATAAAACACATTTTTAATTTTTTTGATTGCTGGATTGACCCGATGACATACTTCCGGCTCTTTAGTCGGTGGTAAGGATGTCAACGAAGGTCGGGGATTACATTAAGTACTAACAATCTATACTAACCCTAAAACTGAATATAAAAAATGTATCTTTCTTTCTGCAGTGCAAAATTACAATCGAAAATGCCGGTTTAAACTCATGTATAAGTGCAATATAAACAATATATAAGAGTTTAAACTGATTAAATGCTGACATTCAGCAAAATAAAAAATCTTGTGCCTGCTGAAAATATAAATCAGTATACGGATGCTATCTTCATTACGTTCTGCTCGAAATTTTCCCTGTCGATAGCCCGAGTCTTGAGCCGGTTGCGGTAGGCATAGATTGTGTTGAGGGAAAAATTGAGTATCTGAGCTATTCTGGCGCTCTCCTGTATGCCGAGACGCATGAAGGCGAGTATGCGGAGGTCGGTATTGAGAAGCTCGCCTTCTTTGACGACAATCTGCTTGTCAGGCTCAAAAAGCTGATTAACTTCCTTGATAAAATCGGGATATATGTGGAGGAACGCATTGTCGAAAACCTCATAAAACTCCCGGCTCTGCTCTTCGACAAATTTGCCGGACTTTGTCATGCGATACAGCTCATCCGACTGACCGGCTGCAAGTTTTCGTGTGGCGATTTTGCAGAACTGATTGAGTTTGTCCATATAGATCGAGCACAACTGAAGAAACTGGCTTATGTAGATTTCCTTGGCGGTGTTGGCCTTTTTAAGACTTGCCTGCAGCCGCTCCATTTTCTTCATCTCGTGGTGAAGTATTATCAGTGTTGCAATGAGGCCTAATGTAAGACAGGAGATTACTGCAAGAATCCAATATATGGTCGATCGCCAGCGTGCTATGCCACCGGCGTGGGCGCTTTCAATAATGGGAAGGGAGCGGGCGGTATCGACCATTCGTAGAGGAGCACCGCATTCCACAGCATTTGCCAGTGCCGACGATATGCATCTGTGAGCTTCGCTGACCTTGCCGTGAGAGTAGAGGAGATTGCCGAGTTCCTGGAGTGATGTCACTTCTCGAGTAGCCGAAATGACGTCGGAAATAGCCGACAGTCCGAGGTAGTAAGCGCTTAGCGAGTCATCGCCTTCTGCTTTGGCTATGGTGTAGAGGTGATAGGCGGCGCGGGCCCTCAGATTACTGTTTTCGGGTTCGGAGTCGATCACTTCCTCGAGGAATACGCGCGCAGCTTCCTTATTGCCGGTGAGCAGATTGTATTCGCCGAGATTGTATTTGTATGCAGGAGAATCGGTAGGTAGAATGTCGATCAGCTGTTTCTGAAGGCGCATCGCCTCCTGCTGATGCGGAACACTCACCTGAGGGTATTCACCGAAGAAAGCCGCTATAAAGCTGTGCATCTGTCGGCCGGCATCGTAGTACGAGGGTAATAGCTCGTGCGGTATGCTGTCGGCGTTTACTGAGTTGTACTCCTTTATGGCGAGATCGCTGAATCCTGCAAGTGGGAGGAGTGCGGCAAGTTTCCAGTGGAAGCGGTCGCGGACGGGGCCTGTTGTAGTGTCTATACCTTTTCTGAGATAATAAATTGCCGAATCATTGTTGAAGGAAGTGTATGCATCCCCTATCTTCATGAGAAGTTCGGGCGAAAACGCCTCACTCCTGCCGATTTCCACAAGGCTGTCGATGTTAGACTGCCTCGCTTCAATGTAATGATGCCTGTCATCGAGCATGTGATCGAGCCTGTGAAGAGTGGCTTTCACATCCTTTTCTGCCGATTGGGCATCTATGGCAGCAATCAATGCTAATAATATAAGGAGAAGGCGGTATATCATGCTGTACTATTGAACCGGATTAAGTCGGGTGAGTATATCCTCGGTGGAGAAGACTGTCATCACCGGGAGTCCGTCGGGAGTGTACGAAGGTTCCGCACAGCGGAAAAGGTCGGCAACTATGGTCTCCGTCTCTTTTGCTGATAGGGTTTGTGAGGCTTTCACAGCGGCTCCACGGGCCATTGCAGCGGCGAGAGGACGGGCGAGAGCAAGCCCGGCATCGTGAGTGTTCTCCGCTTCGGCGATGAGAGAAACGAGCAGCTCTGCCGGATTTACGCCTTCGAGAGGGGCCGGAACCGCTTTTATGCTCCATTGAGTGGGAGAATCGGGAGTAAGTCCGAAGCCCATTTTCTCTAATGAAGGAAGCAGACCGGAGAGCAACGCGCTCTGAGATGATGAAATCTCGAGATTCTCAGGGAAAATCAGCGTCTGCGATGCCATTTGGCCGTCGGCAAGCATGGCTGAATAGCGTTCGAAAAGAATCCTTATATGCGCACGGCGCTGCGATATCACCATAAGTCCTGAATGTGAGCCGGTCACGATGTAGCTATTGTGAAACTGCATGCATGTGGGGGCATTTACTTCCGGGGCAAAAAGGCTGTCGTCGGAAATTGCTGCATTAGCAGCCTGATTGTAAGCGCTCTCGCGGCGGGTGCTGAAGCTCTCGTAAAGCTTGCCCCAGTCCTGCGTAGGGCGGTTCATTGCTGAAGGGCGCCAGCTGATGCCGCCATTGTCGGAAGCGCTGCGCCGGTTGCCGCTGTTGCTGCTATATGAACTTTCAGTCTTGAAAGGATTGAAGTCCTCGTCGATTTCCATTTTTGGTACTCCTGCCTCGGTTTCGGGATCGAAAACGGGAATTTCAGGTGCATCGTTGAAGTCGAAGTCAAGAGCTCCGGCTGCCTGAGTCTTGCCCAGGGTCTCGCGTACAGCTGCTTCGAGAATCTGCCAGATCGCCTGCTCGTGTTCAAACTTGATTTCATGTTTCTGAGGATGAATGTTAACGTCGATAGTCGACGGATCAACCTCGAAATTAATGAAATACGAAGGTTGGGCATCGGGCGCTACGAGCTGCTCGAAGCATTTCATGATAGCCTTGTGAAAGAAGGGGTGGCGCATATTCCGCCCGTTGACAAAGAGGAACTGCTGCGCACCGCGTTTCTTCGCAAAGCGCGGGAGACCTATGAAACCGTCGATTTTCACAAGCGAAGTCTCTGTCGAAACGGGGGCTATCTGGCTCTCGAGATTCTTGCCGAAAAGAGCACCTATGCGCTGCTTCAATGTGCCTGCACGGAACTGGTGCAGCGTCACATCGTTGTGTATCAGCGTGAAATCGATGTTTGTGTTCACCAGAGCAAGACGTTCGAATTCGCGAAGGATATGGCTGAGTTCCACGCTGTCTTTCTTGAGGAACTTTCGTCTGGCAGGCATGTGGAAGAAGATGTTCTTCACCATGAGATTAGTTCCGGGCACACACGATGCCGGTTCCTGACTCTCAAACTTCGACTCCGAGATGAGCAGCCGAGTGCCTATGGTGTCGTCGTGGCGCATTGTGCGGAGGTCGATCTGAGCCACTGCCGCTACAGAGGGTAAGGCCTCGCCGCGGAAACCCATGGTATGGAGGCTGTAGAGATCCGTCGCCGACGAAATTTTGCTCGTGGCATGCCGCTCAAAAGCCATGCGGGCGTCTGTCGGAGACATTCCGCAGCCGTTGTCTACCACCTGTATGAGTGTGCGCCCGGCATCCTTGAGTATTATCTGGATAGCTGTCGCGCCTGCGTCTACTGCGTTCTCCACCAGCTCCTTGATGACCGATGCCGGACGCTGTATCACTTCTCCCGCGGCAATCTGATTAGCGACAGAGTCGGGCAACAGTCTGATTACGTCACTGTTCATTGTAAGATATTAAGAGAGGATTACCAGTGCCGAAGCCTCAAGTCGGGGAAGTGCCTCAACCGAGAGCCTGTCGTGCTGGAATTGATTGGTAGCCAGTGCCACGCCTGCTTTTTCAATAGCTGTGCGCACCGTGTCGAGAGCTATCTTTGGGGTATTGTTGTCCTGG
>CAYYQS010000057.1:0-14794 GCA_964472555.1 uncultured Bacteroides sp. | reverse complement strand
CGTGGTGGAACAATGCCAAGCTACGTCTCTCCGTGGGCTCACTCGGAAACCAGCAGGTTGCCGATTTCCTTTTCTACGACAAAATCACTACCGGTAACTTCGAGAGCGGCTTTACATTCAACGGCATGGACCCGCTTCAGTATGCTGCCGAATCCAATCCTGTGGCTACCGACCTCACTTGGGAAAAAGTAACTACTTACGATGTCGGTGTCGATCTCGCTTTTCTCAACAACCGTCTCACGGCAAGCGCCGATTATTACGTGCGTAAAACTACCGATATGATGATGCCTGGCGCTACTCTTCCGGGTGTCTATGGCGTGGCTGCTCCAAAGCAGAATTCAGGCGACATGCGCACCAACGGCTGGGAACTTGTCCTCCGCTGGCACGACCGCTTCAAGCTCGGATCCCACACCTTCAATTATGGCGTGAACGCATCGGTAGGTGACTACAAGAGCGTCGTTACCCGCGTCAACAACGAAACCCGCATCATCGGCTCCCACTACAAAGGCGAGCACGTGGGTGAGATCTGGGGGTATACTGTCGACGGACTTTTTGCTTCCGACGAAGAAGCTGCTGCCTATCAGGAAGCTGTCGATGTATCTTACTTCACTACACGTATCATGAGTAAAGGCGCGCCCGAGTACAAGCGACTCGTCGGAGGTGACCTGCGCTACATCGACACTAACGGCGACGGAGTGGTGAACCGTGGTAAGAATACCGTCGAAGATCCCGGCGACCGCAAAGTTATCGGCAACACTCTCCCGCGATACTCCTACACATTCGGAGCAGATGCCACATGGCGCGGTATCGACTTCTCTATCCTCTTTCAGGGTGTCGGCAAGCGCGACTGGTATCCGGGCGGAGGCTATTCAAATCTTTTCTGGGGTCTTTACTGCCGCCCTCACTCGACCTTCGTTTCTCAGCAGCTCCTCGACCAGGTCTGGAGTCCTGAGAACCCCGATGCATATTTCCCCTTCCCTCGCGGCGGTGAGGCTTACTCAGCCAACTCAAATTCCAATTACGACAACTCCAATTCCCACTACACTCTTACTTCGCCCAACACTCGCTACCTGCAGAACGTTGCCTATCTCCGCCTTAAGAACGTGAGCATCGGCTACACTCTCCCGTGGCTCAAGAAATACATCCAGCAGATCCGAATTTATGTTACCGGCGAAAATCTCGCTTACTGGTCGCCTCTGAAGAAGCACTGTAAGTACATCGACCCCGAAGGTGCTATCTCCGGCTCCGCTCAGTATTCGAACTCAGGCGAAGTCTACAACTTCAGCAAGACATATTCCATCGGTGTCGATATCACCTTTTAAATCTCTCATCAAGTCATGAAAATACTCCAATCAGCATATTTAACCTGCGCGGCAGTAGTGCTCTCCGGACTATTCGCTTCCTGCGACCTCGACCTGACTCCCGAGTCTTCCCTCAGTCCGGAAACATACTTCCGAAAACCCGCCGACCTCGAGCTGGCCACAAATCGCTTCTATCTCCTCGAGCAGAGTTTCGACGATATTGCCTCCGAGCCTTCCGACCTTGTCGTCGACAAAAGTGCTTCCAATTCTCTATATTACTCCAACATGCGCCCGGTGCCCGGCAATGGAGGAGGGTGGAGCTGGGGCGATCTGCGCCATATCAACTACTACCTCGAGCACTCGTCGAACTGCGACGATATCGACGCTCGTAATCAGTACGATGCCGTGGCCCGCTTCTGGAGAGCTTGGTTCTACTTCAACAAGGTAAAGCGCTATGGCGATGTGCCCTGGCACAACCGTGCTCTTGGCTCTTCCGAGACCGAATTTCTCAACAAACCGCGCGATAGCCGTGCCCTTGTTGTCGACAGTATTCTTGCCGACCTCGATTTTGCCGCGCGCTTCCTCCCTGAGAAGTCCGACGGCTTCCATCTTAACCGCGACATCGCCGTTGCATTCCGCTCCCGCGTGTGCCTCTTCGAGGGCACATTTCGTAAATACCATGCCGGAGATGTTTTCAATCCCGATAATCTTCCTTGGCGAGATCTCCTTCAGGAAGCAGCCGACGCCGCAGAACAGATCATGAATCTTCGCAGATACTCCATAGTTAAGACTGGCGAAAGCCCGTACTATTCCCTTTTCGTTGCCGAAGACGCCAACACGTCGGAATATATTTTCGCCCGCAGCTACGGAGGCACTATCACATCTGATGTCAACCTCGTCACATTCTCCGGTGGAGGCAACAAATCCGGTGCCACAAAAGCTCTCGTCGCAAGCTACCTCATGAGCGACGGATCCCGATTCTCCGACCTTGAGGGTTGGGAGACAATGGAGATTCCAGCAGAGTTCAAGAATCGCGATCCCCGACTCACCCAGACTATCGCAGGTCCTGGATTCAAGAAATGGTTTACGGGTGAGAAGTTCGACTACAAAGTCGTGTATTCTGAAACTTGTTACCCCCTCGTAAAATGTGTTCAGGGTCCGGCGAATCAGAAATCTGCTACTCAGGATATGCCTATCATCCGCTATGCCGAAGTCCTTCTAAACTATGCCGAGGCTAAAGCGGAGTTAGGTACACTCACTCAGGAAGACCTCGACAAAACTATTGCCCTTATACGTAAGCGTGTCGATATGCCTGGCTTGGACATGAAAGCCGCAAACGCCAATCCCGATCCATTCATGTGCTCACCCGAATACGGTTATGTCAACGTTACCGGTGAGAATAAGGGTGTAATCCTTGAGATTCGTCGCGAGCGCACCATCGAGCTCGTTAAGGAAGGTTTCCGTTGGCCCGACCTCATGCGTTGGCGCGAAGGCCAGAGGCTTACCCACGAATTTACAGGTGCCTACTTCAAGGGCACTGGCGCCTACGACCTCGACGGCGACGGAAAGCAGGACTTCGCGATCTACAAAGACCGACCCGTACGTGTCACCGGTGTAACTCCCAAGAAAATAGGCACCGACATTTATCTTACCGACGGCGACAACGCACGTGGATACGTCCTCGGTGTTTATGGCATCACACACGCCTTCAACGAAGAGCGCGACTACCTCTTCCCCCTTCCTACCGACGATATTCAGCTATCCGGAGGTAATCTCATTCAGAACCCCGGGTGGGAATAAAACTCTAATATTGAATATAAGATATCATGAGAATAAGCCAATCACTCAAGGCTATTGCAGCCTCTATGTCCCTGCTCCTATCAATGTCTGCTTCGGCCGACAGGCGCCAGATGAAAATTCTGGCAATAGGAAATAGTTTCACGGTCGATGCCGTGCAGGACGATCTCGTGCCCCTCGCAGCCGCCGACAGCATCGACCTCATCATCGGTTATCCCTACAAGGGAGGCACCAGCCTCAAGCAGCACGTCCAGTATTTCCGGGCCGATAGCACCATATACAACTACCGCAAGGCTACCCCCTCAGGACCCATGCCTTACCGCCCCGGCTCTACCATGAAGCAGGCTATCGCCGACGACGATTGGGAGTGGGTTATACTTCAGACAAATTACAGCGGCGCAAGCGGTTTCAAGGAGGAATATTTCCCTTATATCGAAGTGCTGCGCGACTCTCTTCGCGCTCACCTTGCTCATCCCGACAGCATACGCTGGGGGCTCTACATGACCTGGGCCTACGATAAGGACTCGAAGCACAAGCACTTCCCGAAGTACAACAACGACCAGGCCCTTATGTACTCTATGATCGCCGACGCCGCTCCCTACGTAATGGAGAACACCGACATCGACATCCTCATCCCTGCCGGAACTGCGATCCAGAACCTCCGCACTACCAAAGCCTTCGGCGACCGCATGAACCGCGACGGGTACCACATGAATCTCGACCACGGCCGCTATACCGTAGCATGTGTATGGTACGAGGCTCTCACCGGCCGTTCGCCTCTCGGCAATCCTTACCGCCCCAAAGAACTTTCGCCCTATCAGGCCACACTGTGTCAGATTGCTGCTCACCTTGCTATGCAAAATCCATATCAGGTGACCGATATGAGCGCTTTCGGCTCCGATCCCCTCATAGCTTATTTTGGCGACAGCATCCCTCAGCGTCTCGAAATAGGCACGACCGTCGCACCGCTCGGAGGTCTTAAGAAACTCGACTACAAGAACCTTCGCAACCTCCGCAACAGCGACATCCGTCACATAGAGCTATCCCTCACAGGGCTCGTCAACGGCTCCGATCCCATGTCCGAAAAAGAACTGAGAGACCGCCTGCGTCAGCTCAAGATCGATGCCGACTCCGCTGGAATCAACATCTGGTCAATCCACATGCCCTACGGAGAAGACTGCGATCCTTCAGCAATTGACGAAAAACTCCGTCGCGCCTCAGAAGCGAAATACCGCCGCTACATCGACATCGTCTCCGTCCTCGAACCCGAATACATCCTTTTCCACCCTTCTGCCTCTTCTACATCACCCGGCAAGCGCGAAGATCATATCCGTCAGGCTGTTAAGACAATTTCCAATCTCAATAAAGATGTTAAGCGTATCGGCGCGCAGATAGTGGTCGAGAACCTCCGCGGTCCAAATCTCCTGCGTCCCGACGGAAACGAGCGAGGACTCGGACGGACCGTCGATGAAATGACTGCCCTGATGAACGCCCTCCCCTCCGACATCTACGCCGCCGTCGACCTCAACCATATCGAAAATCCCGAAATCCTCATCCGTGCCCTCGGCAGCAGAATCAAGAGCCTCCACGTCTCCGACAGCGATCAGACACACGACTGCCACTTCCTCCCCGGCCGCGGTACCAACAACTGGCCCGAAATCATCGCTGCTCTTTACGAAGTCGGCTATACAGACCCCTGGCTCTACGAAATCAAACCCAAGGAAGTACAGGTGTATGGTGAAATGACTTCAGCCTACAACTGGGCCTACCGCTCCTATCTTGAAAAACTTTTTGACCAGTCAGAATTATGATTAAAATCCGATCACTCCTCTCCTTAGTAGCCATTACCCTGGCCTCCGTAGCATGGGCAGGCGCTAACCTCACTCTCGGAACTTATAACGTGCGTCTGCGCACCCTCTCCGACAAAACCGACGATCCTGCAACTAACAAATACTGGGATGTCCGTGCCGACTACGTCGCTCGCACTATCAAGGACTGCGGATTCCAGATTGTAGCTCTCAACGAACTCACCGACGACGACCGTGTCGACGGCCATACCATGATGCAGGACATGTACCGCAACTTCCCCGCTACTGAGTGGGCATTCGTCGAGGCTAACAATACCGATATCCGCAGCCTCAGCACGGTCCACTGCGTTCTCTACCGCACCGACGTGGTGGAAGAGATAGAGCATGGAAGCTTCTGGCATTCGCCCACTCCCGAGAAGTACAACGAAAACGTCTACGATTACGGCAACAAAGCACGAATGTCGCTCTGGGTAAAATTCCGTGTTAAGGAAACCGGCGAGATTTTCTATTTCTTCGAGACTCACCTTCATCATACCGGCAACATGGGCCGAAACGAAGGAGCTCGCATCAACGTTGAGTATGCACGTCGCCTCTCCGGAGGCTACCCGGTGTTCATCGCCGGAGACCACAACTCCTACGAGAGCCGTTTCCCCATGTACGACCTATGCAGCGCTTACTTCCTCGATAGTCGTAAGAATGCCGAAACCGTATCCGGCACCGTCGGAACATGCAACGTATGGAATCAGGGAAGTGCCAACTGGAGCCGACTCGACCACGTTTGGGTGAGAGGAGCCAAGATACATTCCTACGCTACTTTCAACGAGAAATACGACCTCCCCTTCAATCCTTCCGACCACCTTCCCATTGTCCTCAACGTCACTCTTGAAGAACCCCTTAAGACCCGTGTGAAATACGTTGCCGAACGAGCACCCGCAGGTGGCGACGGATCAATCTCTGCTCCATTCGCCAACCTCCAGGACGCTCTCGACTGCTGCGTGAAAGGCGATACAATCCGTGTCACCGAAGGCACCTTCTATCCCACCTATTCCACAGGAGGAAAGTTCCCGCTCACATACTTCAACGTCACCAACTCCGTGACTATCGAAGGCGGCTTCAACCACGATTTCACAGCTGTCACCGGTAAATCTGTATTCTCCGGCGATCTCAACGGCAACGGCATCACCGATGAAGGCGACGCAACACACGTCTTTGCCATAAGCAAGACCGAAGCCTTCGAACTTTCCGATGCCGTCGTTTGCCACGGATACTCCAAAGGCACTAATGGTGCCGGTATTTTCTGCGAAGGTCCCCGTGTCATCCTCGACCGCGTAACCGTAAGAGATAACATCTCTCGCGCACTCGGAGCCGGTGTATATGCCTACGCTCAGCTAATTGCCCGCGATTGCACTTTCGAGCGAAACGAAACTACCGGCAACGGAGGTGCCATTTACACAAACTATAACAACGGAAAAATATGGTGGTTCCACCACATCACCGACTGTCAGTTTATCGACAACAAAGCGCTCGGAGGGTCTGCGGCATACATCGCCGGTTCACTCTGGGTCAATGTAATGGGTAATACATTCTCGGGCAACACGGCCACTTCAAGGGGCACCCTTACTATCGGAGGCGACAAGATTGCTACTGCTGTCACCGTTTGCAACAATACATTCGTAAACAACAAAGTGGAGATTACCAACAGCTCAAATGCCGTCGGAGGTTCGGCAATCCTCATCCTCGACATGAAGACCGAAGTCAGCGACGCCGATCCCGCCGCCACTGTCGCTATAATCAACAACACCATTGTCAACAACGAATGCCTCTACGCCGAAGGTGTAGCTCCAGTAACAGGATTCCGTGGCGCCGCAGTGCAGACAACCAACGTCATGAAGCTCTACCTCAACCACAACATCATCGCCGGAAACTATTCAGTAGCCCCGAATGCCGACGTCTACATCCAGCAGCCCGATGCTCTCGTAAAAGGACAGAGCCGCTACAACCTCTTCACTTCGCCCCAGTCAATTTCCTACTCAAAAGAGTACTACGACCTTCAGGGCACAGATGCAACTTCTACAGCGGCAGCTCTCGCCATGGCGCTCGACGGAACCGTTACCGACGGTCGATTCTATCCTTCACTTGCTCTGAATGGTGGCACCACACCTACAGTCCGCCTAAAATACCCCTCCTTCGCCGGGAAAGCAATCAACTGCATCAAGAGGACGAACCTCGCCGAAGATAAAGTCGTGGCCGACCTCGATGCCGACCGTCAGATTCAGAAGGCCGTTCTCGCTGTCGACCAGCGCGGTATGGCCCGTAGCCTCACCAACAGCGCATGTATCGGCGCCTACGAATGGTCGGCCGACGACCCCGCTGCTGGCATGGATGCTGTCTCGCTTGTTGATTCCGACGCTCCCGCTGTCTACTACAATCTTCAGGGCATAAGAGTCGAAAATCCCACCACGGGCATTTACCTTGTCCGCAAAGGCTGCCACACCTCGAAAGTTTTCATTAAGTAATAATTTTGCACGGGGGCATTACGTAGTTTTGCTCCCGTGCATTGTCTTATAGTCAGAAATTACCTTATAAAACTAACATTAGACCATGAAGAAAATTCTACTTCTTGCTGCTTCTGCCTTCCTCGCGTGCGGGTCGGCGTTCTCAGAAACTGTTGTCTACGACTTCACCAATTTCCAGTCCGGTGCAACGGCAATGGCCCAGTGGCCCGAAATAGGTCCCGACTGGGTTCCATGTAATCCTGCTAAGGGTGGCGAACCGCGCACAATCACAAACGCAAACACCTCAATCACATTCGCTTACAACGGTGGTACAAGTGCTGGCCAGTTCCGCGCAAGCGTCACAAAAGGTACCAACAACCTCCAGCTCGGTAAGTCTATGATGTTCACCATCACTCCCACCGAGGAAAACTATATAATCACACAGGCCGTTATTCAGGGCAACCGCACCGCATCTCCAAGTTGCCTCGTGGAAGACCTTACAACACCCGAGACTTCCGGCACTCTCGTATACGATGCCGCAACCAAGACCACAACTTGGACAGCTGCCGCTCCCGGCGCTGAATGTATCATCGATGCCACGGCAGGAGCTTATATCGAGTCAATAACCCTCACCCTCGATAAAACTGAACTGAAACCCGCCGAGCTCGCATGGAGTGAACTCGAGTGCACTGTCGTTCTCGGAGAGGAATATAACTTCCCGACTCTCTCGCGTGCAACCGATGCTCCGGTAAATTATTCGTCTTCCAACGAAGAAATCGCCACTGTGAATACACTCGGAGAAATCTCTGTCCTCGCTCCCGGCACGACTAAAATTACAGCGTATTGCGCTGCTAATGCTACATTCGACTGGGGTGAAGCATCGTTCACACTCACCGTAATGCCCGAAGGTAACTTCACCACAGTCTACGACTTCACCAAATACACCGGCGAAGCAAGCAAACCCGTAAGCGCAGAATTCCCCGAAATCACCAACAGCTGGTGGACGACTAACCCCGACGAAGACAAAGCCTCCTACTCATCCGGCAACCACTTCACACCCCTCACGATCGAGAAAGATAAGACTAAGATCACGTTCACTGCCGAAGGAGGTCACGGCAACGTCCGTATGGCCCAGTCCACTAAGCAGATCAATCTACAGCTCGGTGCAGGGTCGGTCATGACAATTTCTACTGCCGACAATTATTCACTTGTAAGCGTTCAGATCCTCGGTAATACAAAAGTTGCCGAAAATCGCATGTCTACCGTTACTTCTCCCGCCGAATCCGGCACTGCCGTGTACGATCCCGACACTAAGATTCTCACCTGGACTCCAGCCGACCGCTCGGCCGACTGCGTGCTTAAAGCTCTCGAAGGTGCTTACCTCGAATCCATTACCATTGACTATCTCAAGACCCCCATACAGTCGGGAGTAAGCACACTCACTTCTGATAGCGATACCCCCGTGGTTTACTACAACCTCCAGGGAATCCGCGTAGAAAACCCCGCACAGGGTCTCTTCATACGTCGCAAAGGAAATCTCTCCGAAAAAGTTTTGATTAGGTAAAGAAGCAAAGTTTTGATTCGGAAAATTCGCAGGGAGATTACGTACTTCAATCTCCCTGCGATTTCCTTATGTACTGAACCTTAAAACTAAGAACAGTAACATGAGAAAATTTTTACTCCTTGCAGCTGCGGCTACTCTCGCTTGCGGCTCTGCTTTGGCCGAAACGGTCACGTTCGACTTCAATCTCGAAAATCCATGGGATTGGAACAGTCTCCCCAAAAACTCTTCCGGAATCATAGATCCCTCTGCAGTACCCGTTAATTGTGTTGAGGCGCCGGTCACCATGACTATCGACGGTAAATTCCGACGCCTCGCTCAGCAGGCTCTCGGTGGCACTGTCTGTCTCCTTTTCTATCAGGATACTTCCGTATCTTTCAAAACTGCCGATGGATACAAAATGACCGAGATTACCTTCTACGGCGGAACGGCTAAATGTGCCGACCTCGTTGTAAAAGATGGCGAGACAGAACTCGGAGAAGAAGAACCAACTTACGGCGACGGCTGGAACCACACTTCCTCCGGCGTACATATCGACGAAGTCTATCGCCTCGCTTACTGCAATACCGCAGGTCCTGTCAGCTTCTACAATCCTACCAACACCACCAACGCCGTCACTAAGATAGAAGTAACCTACGAGGCTACTTCCCTCAAGGAAGCCGGACTCAGCTGGTCGGCTAAAGAGTTCACCGCCTTCATGAATGAGGATAACGCATACCCGACACTCTCCAAGGCATCCGATGCTCCGATCGACTACACCTCCGATAATGAGGAAGTAGCAACTATCGATGCCTCGACCGGAGTCATCACCCTCCACGCTCCCGGTACCACTAAGATAATCGCTGGATGCGAC
Source organism: uncultured Bacteroides sp. (assembly GCA_964472555.1). GTDB lineage: Bacteria > Bacteroidota > Bacteroidia > Bacteroidales > Muribaculaceae > CAG-873. The sequence goes on along the minus strand of CAYYQS010000057.1, from coordinate 4,979 downwards.
GCCAATTCATCCTACGACTGGGGTGAGGCAGCCTACATCCTCACCGTCAAGCGGCAGGGTCAGCTCACCGCATTCTACAACTTTACCGAATTCGCCGACATCGAAGGCACCGACAATCAGTGCATAGCCGGATTCCCCGACATCCTCGTAGGCACTTGGTGGACCACAAATCCCGACACAAGCTATGGCTCGGGCACTCAGTTCAAGCCCCTCACTATCTACTGCGAAGGCACTGAGATCAACTTCAACTACGACGGTACAGGGGGCCATGGTAATGTCCGAGGTACAACTACAACCAAGCAGCAGAATCTTCAGCTCGGAGGTAGCGCGTGCATGACTATCAAAGGCACTGCCGAAACTTCTGCTGTGTTCGAAGTTAAGGTCCAGGGTAATCGTAAAGCCTCGTCAGGATGTCTCCTCGACCAGATGACCACAAATAGCGAAGGCGAAATCGTATACGACGAAGAAAACAAGTTCCTCACTTGGACTCCCAAAACTCTCGGAGCGGTTTGCTATCTCGACGCTGAATCTGGTGCGTATATCGAAACTATCACCGTCGAGTACACTCTCTCGGGTGCTGGTGTCGGAAATGTAGCTGTCGGAAGCTCCGACGACGCCGCCCCCGCTGAATTCTTCAACACACAGGGTATTAAGGTTTCCAATCCGAACTCCGGCTTTTATATCTGCCGCAAAGGATCTAAGGTTAGCAAGATCTTTATCCGATAATTTGGGTCGCAAGAAAAGTGTTTGAACTGCATGTCGTCATGTTCGTCTTCCGAGCATCGACGACATGCTTTTTTATACCCTTTGCGCACAATTTATCATCTAAAATTGTTAGATTTGCAGAATGTTTTAGCTATTTTATCCTATGGAATACTACAAGACTCTTATACCATATATCGAACAGACCTTGCGCGACAATTGGGAGCGCCTCGCTCTCACCGATTTCAAAGGTCAGTCATTTCAGTACCGCGACGTTGCCCGTAAGGTTGCTAAGCTCCACCTCCTCTTCGAAAACGCAGGCCTAAAGCCGGGCGACCGTATCGCCCTTTGCGGCCGAAATTCCGCCCATTGGGCCATAGCTGCTATAGCTTCGCTCACCTACGGCACCGTTACGGTACCCATTCTGCACGATTTCAAGCCCGACAACGTGCATCACCTCGTATGCCACTGCGGCGCGAGGCTCTTCTTCGTCGATGCCCACACTTGGGAGAACCTCGACCACGACAGCATGCCCGAGCTTGAAGGTGCAATACTCATCAACGACTACTCACTCCTCTTTTCGCGTAATAAAAAACTTACATCAGCCCGCGAGAACCTCAACCTTCTATTCGGTGAGAAATACCCCGAGCGCTTCATCCCCGAAGATGTAAAATATCGGAAGGAAGATCCTCAGGCTACCGCCCTCATCAACTACACCTCCGGCTCAACAGGATTCTCTAAAGGCGTCATGCTTAGCTACCACAATCTCTGGAGCAACATCCAGTATTGCATCGACGGCCTCGACTTCCTGCATCCCGGCGACGGCATGGTCAGCATGCTTCCCCTCGCTCACATGTTCGGATTCACCGTAGAGACACTCCACCCATTTGTCAAAGGGTGCCACATCTCCTTCCTCACACGTACACCATCCCCCAAAGTAATCATGGACGCTTTCGCCGAGATCCGTCCTAAGCTCATCGTTGCCGTGCCCCTCATCATCGAGAAGATTGTCAAGACCAAGATATTCCCTCTCCTCGACAAGCCAATGATGAAGCTCCTCATGCACGTTCCTTTCGTCGACGATCATCTCCTCGCCAAGATTAAGGAGCGCCTCGAAGGAGCGTTCGGCGGAAACCTCCGCGAGCTGATCATAGGTGGAGCCGGGTTGAACAAAGACGTCGAGACATTCCTCCGCCGTATCCGCTTCCCCTATACCGTAGGCTACGGCATGACCGAGTGCGGTCCCCTTATCGCATATTGCCCTTGGGACTCTCAGCGGGCATCATCTTGCGGAAAAATCGTCGACCGCATGGAGATTAAAGTCGACTCTCCCGACCCTGTCAACACCCCGGGTGTGCTTTGGGTAAAGGGCGACAACGTAATGCAGGGATATTACCACAACGACGACGCTACAAAATCTTGCCTCAACCCCGACGGCTGGATGAATACCGGCGACATAGGCACTATCGACTCCGATGGCTACATATATATCCGCGGCCGCGATAAGAGTATGATTCTCGGCCCCTCCGGTCAGAACATCTACCCCGAAGAAATCGAGCAGCAGCTCAATAACATGCCCTACGTCGCCGAGTCGCTCATCGTAGAGAAAGACGGCAAGCTCATCGCTCTCATCTACCCCGACATCGACCTCACAACACGCGAAGGACTATCACACGAGCAGATCGAAGCCCTGATGAAAGATAATATCACAGCTCTGAACAAAGACCTTCCCTCCTACAGCCAGCTCGCCGACTTCAAGATCCTCAACGAAGAATTCGAGAAGACCCCGAAGCGCTCTATCAAACGCTATCTCTATCAATAACATATGACAGATGATGAAATATGGACCGAAATGGTCCGAGGCAGAGAATACGATGCCTCTCATCCCGCACTCCTGCAGCGCCTCCTTGTCACAAGGGAGTTGCTGTGGGAGTATAATTCTCTCCGCCCCTCCGACTCCGGGAGAATGCAGCAGATCATCCATGCACTCTTAGGTGCGCATGGAAGCCGCTTTCAGTTCAACCAGCCATTCCGCTGCGACTACGGCACAAATATTTTCATCGGCGAAAACTTCTTCGCCAACTTCAACCTCACCATTCTCGACGAAGCCGAGGTCCGCATCGGCAGCAACGCCTTCATCGGCCCTAACGTCAGCATTTACACCGCCTGTCATCCCCTCGAAGCCGACCGACGCAATCAGCTCATCGAGTGGGCCGCCCCCGTCACTATAGGCGATAGCGTATGGATAGGAGGCTCCACCACAATCCTCCCTGGCGTCACAATCGGCGACCGCGTCGTCGTCGGCGCAGGCTCAGTCGTCACCCGCGACATCCCCTCCGATGTCGTTGTCGCAGGCAATCCCGCCCGCATCATCCGTCACCTCTGAAATTACTTTACATACAGCTTTTTAACCACAGCGCCGCTCTTAGCCACATATATCCCGTGCCCGAGCCTCACATTTTCTCCGTCATGAACTGATTTTACAAGGCTTCCTCCAGGAGTGTAAACGTTCACATCACTTCCGTGGGCACTTAGAGTTCGACCGGATAATGTGAATACCTCCGGCATATCACTTTGTATTACTCCCGAATTTGAATCCATTTCAACAATGTTTTCAAACAATTCCCACACTGGCGCCTGTCGGTACGCTTCGCCCGATCCCTTCGGAACGTATAAAGTAGCTTTAAGGTAATTATTATCGCGGAAACCGTCCCGAGGATCGAGTATTTCGAGTGGTTCAGCACTTGTAGCATAAAAGCGCTTTACATTATCCAGTCCGGGAAAATGATTGAACCAGTAATTGCCGGGTGTATATATGCAAGGTAGAATCACTTCCTCGAGGCTGGGATTATCCAATACAATTTCGACTCCTAACATTTCTACGTACGTTAAATCTAATGACTTAAGTGAAGTACATTTCGCGAAAGCCTCCGAAGGAATATATGTGATATTTTCTGACAGTTTTACCCATTCAAGATTTTGACAGTGATAAAACGTACCATCCCACATCCACTTAACGGTATTTGGAATTTCTACACTTATCAGATCTTTGCAGTGATTGAAAGCTCCCCAACCTATACCACCGACCGTATATGTTTTGCCCTCATATTCTACAGTCTCAGGGATAACTAAATCCCCTGCATAATCTTCTCCGTGTTCAACATCACACCAGTAAGATCTGCAGTCCATCATAAAATTACCTTCAATTCCGTAAAATTGCCACTTGGAATCTACGACTCTCACCACATCTCTATCGTCACGTTCTATGAGGTACAATATGCCATCCTTCTCGAAGTCATAGCGACTTCCCCATGCGTCTGCATCCGATGATTTCTCCTCAAGGAATCTCGCAATATTAAGCGACATTTCCACTGCAAGCCCTCTTGTCGGCAACCCGGCAAAAGCAACCAACAACACCATTCTTACTAATTCTCGCATCATATTTATTAATTAGTATGGAATATTCTTTTTGAATCTATTCCTCACTGCTTGTTAAAGCCAAAATTTCTTCCTTAAGAATAGGTATATGCCTTACAACGATAGCCCATATTAAGTCTTCTCTCAGACTATCGTATCCATGAATTAGATAGTTGCGGGTGTTCACAATTCGACGGGCAGAGGTTATGGCAATATTTGGATGAAGCTTTAGGAGACGGTTCATGGCTTCTCCAATAATCGCTATTTCCCATTGAACTGCACTCCGAAAACAAATATCTTCGCAAAATGTCTCAAATCTCTTAGGTCGGGTTGAACAAAACGATTCGATGTTGTTGATAGAGCGCAACATGTCGCTTAGGCATTTTAGTACTCGCTCATCCATATATCAACTGTTTAGTTCTGTTCAGTTCATTGCGGAAATATTGATTCTTTATAGCCGTTTCATCAACCAAGTCTACAGGGCGTCCTAACAACAGTTGGAGTTCATCAACTAAATCAAAAAAAGCAACGAATATGTCCTGGATATCCTCGTATTTGAAAATCACCGAAAAATCTACATCACTTTTATCATTGAAATGTGGTGTTAGAATAGATCCGAAGACCCATAGCTTTGCAACCTTATACTTTTTGCACAAGGCTACAATCTGTTCAATATTCATTTCGATGAGCTTCATGCCACAAAGATAACAAAAAATAATTTACCTGTCCTTCAACGCCCTTAGTTTTATCCATAAAAAATCGCCGACCACACTTTCCGTGAGTCGGCGATTGAATATTTAGGGGAGGGGACTATCAGGCCAGGAAGCCGAGAAGAACACCGGCGGCTACTGCCGAACCGA
>CAYYQS010000056.1:5693-15083 GCA_964472555.1 uncultured Bacteroides sp. | reverse complement strand
AATTAGACATATCTTTTATGAAAAAACTGTGACAAGCTGCCGCAGTTTCGACAATTAAAGTTCTTATGATATTATTGCTGTCCGATAAAAATTTTGAAGGAGTAAAAATTTAGGATCGACCCATTGCAAGAGTCTGCCCTTATGGGTTATCTTTGTTGTCGCCAAACAAAACTTAGAAAACCATGACCAAAGGTAGTCATTTTCGCGGACAACCGCTCTATGGTCAGGTGATAAAATCGATTGACAAGTCAAAAATTCTCAATTTCAGCCGTGAAAACGGAGGCGAAAGGTATACCAAACGCTTCAATGCCAACCGTTATCTTGTTGCATTTTCTACCATACAATGCGACAACCATAAATTGTTATATCATTACATTGTTGGATTTATTCATGATGCGATTATCTGTAAATATAGTGCTCAATCTTGACATATCGGTATTTTTGGCTAATTTTGCAGAAGAATATTAATCCCCCAACACCCCTATGGCCCGAATGAACTGGGAAAGGCTGATCAACGACAAGCGGTTCGGCCTTGAAGACTATCACGATCCGAAGAAGAATCTTACACGAACGGATTTCCGGCGCGACTACGACCGCCTTGTATTCTCGTCGCCTTTCCGACGGCTGCAGAACAAGACGCAGGTGTTTCCGCTTCCGGGGAGTATCTTCGTCCATAACCGCCTTACGCACTCTATGGAGGTGGCCTGTGTGGGAAAGTCGATGGCCGACAATGTGGCAGTGACTCTGAAGGAGCGCTACGGAAAGGCAGGCGCGCCTACTGAGCATTTCGATCACCTCGGTGACATTGTGGCGGCGGCGTGTCTCGCCCATGATCTTGGTAATCCGCCCTTCGGGCATTCGGGCGAGAAGGCTATCGGCACATTTTTCAGCGAGGGTGAGGGTCTTAAGCTTAAGCCGATGTTTACCCGCTCGCAGTGGGCCGATCTTACGAATTTCGAGGGTAACGCAAATGCTTTCCGGCTACTGACGCATCAGTTCAACGGGCGTCGTCGCGGTGGCTTCGCGATGACTTATTCGATGCTTGCCTCGATAGTGAAGTATCCTTTCGAATCGATCATTTCCCCGAAGGGAAAGTTCGGTTTCTTCACTACGGAGAAGGAGGATTTCCGCAAGATCGCCGACGAGCTCGGCATGCTCCGGCTATCGGCCGACGATGAGCCGCTGCGCTACGCCCGGCATCCGCTTGTCTACATAGTGGAGGCGGCCGACGATATATGCTACGAGGTGATGGACCTCGAAGACGCACACAAGCTCAAGATCCTGTCGACAGATGAAGTCACCACGCTCCTCTTAGGATTCTTCGATGACTCGCGGAAGCCGCACATGCTCGAGGTAATGGAGAGTGTCGACGATCCTAATGAGAAAATTGCCTATCTGCGGTCGTGCGTGGTCGGTGCTCTTGTGGAGCAATGCGCACAGACTTTTATCGACAATGAAGAGGCCATTCTCGAGGGTCGCTTCGAGGGCTCGCTGCTGAGCCATATCAGGGAGCTCGAGGGGGATGCCTACAAACGCTGCTGCAAGGTGTCGTACGACAAAATTTACCGCGCCGGAGAAGTTGTGGATATCGAGCTTGCCGGTAACCGTATCATCACTTTCCTTCTTGAACGACTGGTGAGCGCCGTGCTTGAGCCTGAGCTGCACTACTCCCACCTGTTGCTCGCCAAGTTCCCCCAGCAGTACGATACGCAGTCGCCCACTCAGTTCGGGAAAATTCAGGCCGTGCTCGACCACGTGTCGGCCATGACCGACGTCTACGCCCTCGACCTCTACCGCAAGCTCAACGGTATGTCGCTCCCTGCGGTATAACCACTCAACACTCAGACAATGATACGACGCACCCTTTCGATATTATTCCTCTTTCTTCTCACTCTACCGGTTATCGGCCGCACCTGGAAAGTTGCCGATATCCCCAACGTACATATCAGCGACAGCACACAGTTTGTCTCCGACCCCGACGGCATCCTCACGCCTGAAGGCAAAGCTATGATCAACAACACGCTGCGCTCTATCCGCCGGACTACGACGGCTGAACCCGCGGTGGTGATTGTCGACAATATCGAGGGTGAGGATATCGACGGATTCGCAACGGAACTCTTCACTTCATGGGGTCTTGGCAAGAAGGATGTGGACAACGGTCTGCTCATTCTCGTGGCCAAAGATCTGCGTCGCGCTGCAATCCGACCGGGCTACGGTCTGGAAGGTGTGTTGCCCGATATAATGTGCGCAGCCATACTGCGCGAGGATATGTTCCCCCAATTCAAGGAGGGGGACTACGACGGAGGCCTCGCTGCCGCCGCGCAGACAATCTCCACGGTGCTCACCGACCCCGAGGCTGCCGCGGAGATACGCTCGCGCCTCGAAGATCCCGACTATAACGGCGGGGATGAAGATCCCGATTTCTTTCAGGTCTACCTCGTGCTGATGGGGATAATGGCACTCGTACTGCTGATTATACTCGTCATCACTCTCATCAATACGAAAGGTAAGAATCATCACGACCGCTATATGGCTCTCGTCAAGCTCAAGCCAATCTACCTTGCCCTGACGTTCCTCGGGTTGGGTATGCCAATTATCGCATCCCTGCCGCTCATGATCATTCTCTACCGCCTGCGCAACAGTCCTCACAAGTGCCCCAACTGCGGTACGGCGATGAAGAAAATCGACGAGGTGCACGACAATGAATATCTTACTTCGGCCCAGGACCTTGAGGAGCGCATCGGGTCGGTAGACTATGATGTGTGGCTGTGCCCCAAATGTGGGGAGACTGATATCGAGCAATACGTTACGCCTTCGTCGGGCTACACGCAGTGCCCCAACTGCCATACCTACGCTTCGCGGCTGGTGCGCCGCCGTATCCTGCGCCAGCCCACCACGTCGACCAAAGGTTACGGAGTGAATGAATACACCTGTCTGCATTGCCACAAAGACCACTCCGACCAGTTTGAGCTACCCAAGCTTGATGTCGCTCCCGTCATTATCGCAGGAAGCGCGCTCAGCAGCCGCGGAGGTGGCAGCGGCTTCGGAGGTGGTGGCGGCTTCGGAGGAGGCATGACCGGCGGCGGCGGTGCCTCGGGAGGCTGGTAAGAGGCTTTGCTTTTCAGGCATCGCAAAGCGAGGGCGCGATAAATTTTACGTAGCCAGGCTGTCGGGCGGAAAAAAATTGTTACTTTTGCATGTTAAACCCGAAAAAGCAGAGCTATGGCAGGAGTAAAACCCAAGAAGGCCCTCGGGCAGCATTTCCTAACCGACCTGGGAGTGGCAGAGCGAATAGCCTCTACACTCGACACTTATCCCGATTCTCCGGTGCTTGAAGTCGGGCCCGGTATGGGTGTGCTCACCCGCTTCCTGCTCGAAAAGCATCCTGCCCAGAAGGTGTCGGTGGCCGAAATAGATACCGAGAGTATCGAGTGGCTCCACACACACTTGCCTGAGCCTCAGCCACGCATCATCGAGGGCGACTTTCTGCAGATGAATCTTGCAGAGCTTTTCCCCGGCGATGAAAAATTCTGTGTGATCGGCAATTATCCTTACAATATATCGTCGCAGATCTTCTTCAAGGTCCTCGACTATAAAGATCGTGTAGAGTGCTGCTCGGGTATGCTCCAGCGCGAAGTTGCCGAGCGTCTGGCAGCCGGTCCGGGCACCAAAGCCCGCGGAATCCTCAGCGTGCTGCTGCAGGCGTGGTACGATGTGGAGTATCTCTTCACGGTGTCGGAGCATGTGTTCAATCCGCCCCCTAAGGTTAAGTCGGGGGTAATAAAAATGGTACGCAACGGCGTGACCGACCTCGGCTGCGATGAAGCTCTCTTCAAGACTGTTGTAAAGACTACATTCGGCCAGAGGCGCAAGACTCTACGCAACAGCGTTCGGGCTCTTCTTCCCGCAGGCAGCAATCTCCCCGAAGACGACCCTATGGGAGGAAAGCGCCCCGAGCAACTATCGGTAGATGAATTTATAGAACTGACCAACAAGGTAGCAGCACTCCGAAAGCCATGAAAGAGTACACCGACGAATATCTCGATCAGATAAAGCAGATAATCGCTGACAAGGATGACGACAAGGCGCGCGAGGAACTGGCCTCGCTCCACCCTGCCGACATCGCGGAGCTATACCAGAATCTCGACCTTAAGGAGGCTGAGTATCTCTATAATCTTCTCGACGAGGAGACGGCGGCCGATGTGCTCATGGAGCTCGACGAGGACGACCGTCTCAAGCTCATCAGCGATATGCCCGCTGAGGAAATCGCCAAGCAGATCGACCACCTCGACACCGACGACGCCGTAGACCTTATCCAGCAGCTCGACGAGGAGGAGCGCGACGAAATCCTCTCGCACATCGACGACGTGGAGCAGGCCGGAGACATCATCGACCTTCTGAAGTACGACGAGGACACCGCCGGTGGCCTCATGGGCAAGGAGATGATTGTGGTGAACGAGAACTGGTCGATGCCCGAGTGTATCCGCCAGATGCGCGCCCAGGCTGAGGAAATGGACGAAATCTACTATGTCTACGTAGTGGATAACGACAACAAGCTCCGAGGCACCCTCCCGCTGAAGATGATGCTCACCCACCCTTCGGTATCGAAGATAAAACACGTTATGGAGATAGATCCGGTGAGCGTGAAGGTGGATACACCTATCGACGACGTGGCTCTCGACTTTGAGAAATACGACCTTGTGGCAATGCCTGTAGTCGACTCGATAGGGCGCCTGCTCGGTTAGATTACTGTCGACGACGTCATGGATCAGGTGCGCGAATCAAGCGAACGCGACTATCAGCTCGCCGCAGGTATCTCGTCGGACGTGGATACCGACGACTCTATTCTCGCCCAGACCAAGGCACGCATTCCCTGGCTCCTCATCGGTATAGCGTCGGGCCTTCTTGCATCAGTCATCCTCAGCACCTTCGAGGCTCAGCTTCAGGCCGTGACTACTCTTGCCCTCTTCATCCCTATCATCGGCGGTACGGGCGGTAATGTAGGCGTACAGGCCTCGGCAATCGTCGTTCAGGGCCTTGCCAACGGTTCGCTTGACATCAAGCACTTTGCTGCTCAGCTGGGCAAGGAAATACTTATTGGTCTGCTCAATGCCACGGTAATCAGCACGGTGGTGTTTATATATAACCTCATAATGATTCCGGGACAGTTTGCCGTGACGCTTTCAGTGGCCGCATCGCTATTTATTGTAGTGATTTTCGCTTCGATGCTCGGCACTGTGGTGCCGCTCACGCTCGAGAAACTGAAAATCAACCCGGCACTTGCCACGGGCCCGTTCATTCAGATCTCCAACGACATTCTCGGCCTGATCATCTACGTTCAGATCTCGACCCTCTTCCTCCGCTTGCTCTGTTAAGATATCACCTTGCGGTTGAAAGCCGATGTGCCCACCACCCACTTGCCACCGGGCAAGTAGGAAATGATAAGGCAGCTCGCCCAGCAACTAAGGAACGTGACGACGGCGATAGCGGGTATCGAGATGCCCGTGGCGAGTTCAAGGCGAGTCTTGAACACCCACACCCAGAGACCTAACCAGAAGATGTGCATCAGATACATTCCGTAGCTCAGATCGGAGAGCTGCAGGATGACACGCGGGGTGCGCTCCCTACGGATACATGTGAAGAGAAGGAACGCTCCGGCAGTGAGCATAAGGCAGTTGATGGTGCAGAACGACCAGCCTATCTCAAGCTCGGGCGTGGCGATGATCTTTCCGGGAACAGCCTGAATGTAGAAAGAGAGAATCGTCCACACGGCACCCACAATCGTCAGTACCGAACCTACGGTGAGGCGGCGGTAGAACTCCCGCGCACTCTGCCCCTCTTTCATCGGCACAAGAAGAAATGCCGACACTATCATGAAAAGAGGCACTGCCATACGCGAAAAGCCGTCGTAGACCGAAACCCAGAAGCGGTCCGTATCATTGAGCAAGAACGATTGAGGACCTACCATATCGGTCGAACCGGGGGCTCCGTAGTAATTCTCACTCGCATGCACAAGCATCACAAGAAAACAAGCGAACACCCTCACATAATCCAGAAAAACAATTCTTCTCATAGCCTTTACCTTTGAAACGTGATAATGATTGACCGCGCAAAAATACTCAATTTCCACGTTTCAGGCAAATCTCCTGAGGGGGGAGGGGCATCTAAACTATAAGTTTGTGGCGGTATATGGACGTAGACGTGTAGGAAAGGCTTTTATTATTCGAGAGACTGTTAACTATTCTTCGGAAGAAATTGCTTACTTTTGTATAAAAAACAAGCAATGCTCAACGATAAAATCCTGCAGATGATCCGGGAGAAGTTTAATTCTCCCCTTCAGTATCCGCAGCAGTGCGAAGCCCTCGCCTTAGCCATACAGGAATCGACAGGGCAAACGCTGGGTACTACCACGCTCAAACGTATGTTCGGTTTTATCGGAGGAGCGGCAACTCCACGAATGTCATCGCTTGATATTGTGGCGCAATATCTGGGCTATCCCAGCTATACGCTTTTGGCCAAGGAATTAGGAGAGGATAGCGATATCTCGGATTTCAGAGTAGTGGAGAGTATCGACTCGGCAGATCTTGAGAGCGGAGAGAAAGTTCGGATTACCTATCACCCCAACCGTGTGGTAGTAATGAGGTACCTTGGCGATAACAAGTATGTGGTTGAAGAGTCGTGCAGGAGCAAGTTGCTAAAGGGCGACAGACTGATTATTGCCGGTTTCTACATCGGATTTGAATTGTTGGTCAGCGACGTGGAGCGGGGAGGGTATCACCTTGGACCGTATCAGGCTGCGAAGCTTGGCGGTCTGACCGACGTTGAGATACTTTAGCATCCCATTTCAGAACGCGCGCCCGGTTTTCGGCCTCTTCCTTCTCCAGCCTAATCCATGCAGGATGCGTCCGTACAGCCATTTGAACATCTAATTCCGATATATTCCAGAAGTGTCTTACGGCGGAATGCATAATTCCTGTATATGCCAAGCCGTAAGCACCGGTGTAATCAACGATTGCATCCCTTTTGGCTCCTATCGGAATAGTGTCGCAATCAAGTATTGCCCATAGATGATTGCGATATCCTTCTATAAGGCCATTTTTTTCGGCAATCAATGCTGAAATCCACTCCGTATCTATCCTCGGGGGTTGAGTGACTTTGGGTTGTGGGGGTTTCGGCGGTTGAATGGCTGTCACTTCATTGACTTTTGCTGCACTGTCGGCGGGGATTATTTCCGGGGAAACAATATCATTCTTTTGCCGAGGTTGCAATAAAAGCACGACGGCACAAGCCGCAGCCCCAAACGCAATCAGTCCCCATTTCATCACTCTATGATGCCTGTTGTGAAGCCGTGCTCTGAGATAATCGGCTGTAGCATCGGCTTTGAAGCATTTCTTCCCGAATCGCTTCAAGCCGAGCTGTTCGGCAATCAGTCCGATCGCCTTGAAGTCTATCTGACCGTCCTCACACGTATTGCAGCCATATTTCTGCGGATCGCCATGAGTTGTGTCAAGCCATGAAGTATAAGCTTTGTCGAGGTCGATAAGCATCAGGGGACGATCGGGATAGGGAGAAATTAGGATATTGTCCGGCTTGATGTCGCAGTGCACCACATTTCGATTGTGGAGATATTCCACAACATCTATCAGCTCCTCCAATATTTTCCTGATATTCCGTTTGTTTTTTATTCGCTGGTCACCACTCTTTATCAGATCGGCGAGGGTGTTTCCCTCGATATAATCCATTACTATATAATCCACTCCGAATGCGAGATAGTGAGGGAGCGACGGATGCCAGAGGGATACTCCGAGGTCAAATTCCTTGTCAAATGCAGCTCGGTAGAGCGGATTGTCGCGAAACTCCTCCTTAAGGCGTTTTACAAAAACTTGCCGCCGTTGTACCGTGCACAAGTATGCATCGGAAGTCGATCCGCTGCAATGCAATCGCGTGGCAGTGGTAAAGTCTATAGCAAACGGCGCTTCGACGCCCCTTTCGGCTTCAAACCCCGAGATTATGGTATCATCTTCCTTCACTCGGCAAAGGTACACAAAAATTCGTGTTTTTTTATGTACCTTTGCATGAGCAGTGAATCAAAATAACACTCAGGAAAACGATGAAAAGAATACTTTCAATCATCTTATTGCTTGCTACTATATTGTGTGCTGATGCCACAGTCACTCAGAACGGATATGTCAAGACGCGCGGACGCCTCGGCGCCGACGGGAAGGTAATCCCCGGCAAAAGGCTCGAGGCAGCTACCATAATTCTCCTCAACGGAAGCTCCGTGGTGTCCAATTCCTCGGGAGATTTCGGCCTTTCACTCCCCGAGAACAAGTTCTACCTAAAAAACGTGAAGAAAGCCGGATATACCGTAGCCGATCCCGAAATCCTGTCAAAGCAATACGTCTACAGCGCCAATCCTTTGATTCTTGTCCTCGACGAACCTTCAGTCCTGGAGGACGACAAGCTTGCAAGTGAAAGGAAGCTGCGACGCAATCTACAGCGGCAGCTCCAGCAGCGCGAGGATGAACTCGAAGACCTTAAGGAGCAAAACAGAATCACACAGGAGCAATACCGCGAGGCTCTGCAGAAACTTTATGCCGATCAGGAAAGCAATGAGAAATTCATTGCTCAGATGGCTCAAAGATATTCCATGATGGATTTCGACCAGATGGATGAAATGCAGACCCGAGTAGCGGCATTTATTCAGGCCGGAGAGCTCGCACGCGCCGACTCCCTGCTGCGGTCAAAAGGAAGCATGGACGAGCGCGAAGCAGAGCTGAATCGTATTCGCAAAGCAAATGCCGAAGAGCGCGCCGAACTCGACCGCCGCGAAGAAAATCTGGCTGTCAGCGAGTCTGCCGCGACTCATCTCCTCACCGACTTCGCCGCCGACTGCTACAACCACTTCGAAATCTGTAAGCTCAAGTTCGACAACGACTCCGCAGCCTACTGGATTCGCCGCCGTGCCGACATCGACCCTGAGAACGCTGAATGGCAACTTGATGCCGGAAAATTCATCTCCGACTTTAAGTCAGATTATACTACCGCACTGAAATACTACGACAAAGGTCTTAGCGTTAATATCAATCAATATGGTGAGAACCATCCTTATGTCGCCATCTTTTATAATAATATCGGCTCAATTTATCACAGTTTGGGAGAGTATTCTAAGGCTTTGGAGAACTATGAAAAGGCTTTGAAAATATTGTTTGATATATTTGGTGAAAATCATCCTAATGTAGCTGCCTCTTACAATAATATCGGTTCAATTTATGATGACTTGGGTGATTATACAAAGGCATTGGAGACCCACCAAAAAGCATTGAAAATAAGACTTGAGACATTTGATGAGAATCACCCTGATGTAGCCAATTCTTACAATAATATCGG
>CAYYQS010000056.1:0-5593 GCA_964472555.1 uncultured Bacteroides sp. | reverse complement strand
TACAATAATATCGGTTCGATTTATAATGACTTGGGAGATTATACCAAGGCTTTGGAGAACCATCAAAACGCATTGAAAATAAAACTTGAAACATTTGGTGAGACTCACCCAGATGTAGCCACTTCGTACAATAATATCGGTTCGATTTATAATGACTTGGGAGATTATACCAAGGCTTTGGAGAACTATGAAAAGGCTTTGAAAATAAGACTTGAAACTTTTGGTGAAAATCATCCTGATGTTGCCTCTTCTTTCAGTAATATCGGTTCTGTATACTCTTCAGTGGGAGATTATACCAAGGTGTTGGAGAACTACGGAAAGGCATTGACAATCCGGCTTGAAACATTTGGCGAGAATCACCCTGATGTAGCTAATTCTTACAATAATATCGGCTCATTTTACTCTTCAATGGGAGATTATACCAAGGCGTTGGAGAACTACGGAAAGGCATTGACAATCCAGCTTGAAACATTTGGGGAGAATCATCCAGCTGTAGCTAATTCCTACAATAATATCGGTTCAATCTACGATGACTTGGGTGATTATACAAAGGCATTGGAGACCCACCAAAAAGCATTGAAAATAAGACTTGAGACATTTGATGAGAATCACCCTGATGTAGCCAATTCTTACAATAATATCGGCTCTGTATACTCTTCAATGGGAGATTATACAAAAGCATTGGAGAATTATAATAAAGCATTAAAAATAAGATTGGGAACAGTTGATGAGAATCACCCAGCTGTAGCTAATGCTTACAATAATATCGGTTTTGTATACTATTCAGTAGGAGATTATACAAAGGCTTTGGAGAACTATGAAAAGGCTTTGAAAATATTGGTTGATATATTTGGTGAAAATCATCCTGATGTAGCCACCATTTACAATAATATTGGGGCAATTTATGATGATTTAGGAGATTATACCAAGGCATTGGAGAAATATGAAAAGGCTTTGAAAATAAGACTTGAAACTTTTGGTGAAAATCATCCTAATGCAGCCACGTCCTATAATAATATAGGAACTAATTACGCTTATCAGGAAGAGTTTTCAACTGCATTAGAATATTATCATAAGGCTTTGAAAATATTGGTTGATATATTTGGTGAAAATCATCCTGATGTAGCCAAGTCCTATAATAATATCGCTGGAGTATCTTCTTCAATGGGAGATTATACCAAGGCTTTGGAGAACTATGAAAAGGTTTTGAAAATCAAACTTGGATTGTTAGGGGAATTTCATCCTGAAGTTGCCTCCACAATGTTTGAACTTGGTAAGATATATCAAAATACTGGTGAGTTCAAAAATTCGGTGGAGTGTCTTCAAAAAGCCATAAAGATATGGAGTGAGGTTTATGGAGAAAAATATCCTCACATATCCATAGCATCAAATATGATTGGACATTCCTATAATTCCTTAGGAGAATATTCTCAAGCGCAGGATTATTACCAAAAAGCTCTGGAAATAAGCCTCAATGTTTTAGAGGAAAACCATCCATATATTGCTACGTGTTACAGTAATATCGGATTGACTTACGATGACTTGGAAGATTATACCAAGGCATTGGAAAATTATGAAAAGGCGCTCGAAATCCGGCAGGGTATTTTCGCAGAAAATCACCCCGACATAGTGAATTGTTATAATTTAATGTATAACACTTACTGTAAATCAGGTGGTAAGGACGCTTTTGACAGGTTTATGTCGGACAAAGCGGTGATTGGAACTATTACAGGAGAAGATACACCTGCTGGAAAACTGGGGCTGGAAGGAGAATACATCGTTCTTGAATTCGGAGACTGGCGTTTAGATAGCCTGAACAATATATTTGAAAAAAACTTTGAACTAAAGGGGTTACCCAAGGATCTCACACTCTATAAAGACGGTAAGATATTCCGGCATCATTTTGAGAACCAAATAGGTATGATGCTGAGCATTAAATCCATTGGTCCTGATTTGAGAAAACAAATCCGTGTGGCATTTGAAACCTTATAACTTGCGAAGGATTACTTCTCCAAATCGATTATCTGGCCGTCGGAGCAGGGCATGAAAATTGTATCGGACAGCGACCATTCCGGCACTTCGATGATGTAGAACTCCTTTTGTTCGGCAAGCGGAAGCGACAGCGATACCATACCCTCCGAGTCGGATGTCACTTCGTAGTCATCGATGTAGGTAGTTGTATTGGCTGCGCCCTCTTCAGTTCTCCAGAGCCACAGAAGTTTACGGATGTTGCCATACACAGAAGGATCTCGCGAAATGTTGAGGGAGATATTTCGGGTCAGGGTTACTATAGTATCCAGCGGAAAGAAGTCGCGGCAGGCGAAGGTGATGCGTACTTCTTTGCCTAAGAATTTGTGTGGAATGTCGATGAAATTTCCATTTTCACCCTCGTGGCAGATTGTGTCGGAAATAGTTTCACGGTCGAGATACATAGTGAGCACTGCGTTGCTCAGAGGCGGAAGGGACGTGTTGTGAACCGACACTTCGTTAAGCTCTATCCGGGTGTCGAAAGGCTGGTTTTTAGCCCAGATGAGAGTCATAGCAGCCACCACAGCGATTATTCCCACAGACCAGCTTATTGTCTTGGCAATAAGCTGCCGCTTATGCCTTTTCCACATGGTATCGAAGCGCACATTGAGGAGCTTTGAGATAATCTGGATAAAGGCACGCTCGCGGTTGAGCCACGGATATTTGAATACCGTTTCGTGAATGTTGGCGCCGAGATTTTCAGGCAACCCTATTTCGTCGACAACCTTATTGAAGCATTCTGTTGCCGGATCTCCACTGTGTGGAATTCCTTCGATGATGAAGAAAAATATATTTTCGTCACGCCCGAGTGAGTGGAAGTATTCTATTTCCTTGCCTACCCATGTCGACTTTGCCGAGTTTGGCGAGCAGATTACGATGAGATTTTTTGATTCCCGGAGATGCTTTTTGAGTTCGTCGCTCAGTCCTCCAGGCTGAATTTCGAATGGAGCAAAAAATATTGGATTCAGAGGTTTGCGCTTCCAGCCGCGGTCGGAGCACATCTTCGATGGCATCTTATAGTGTTCCAAACGTCGATGCAGGCGCTTGGCCCACGCGGTGTCGGCAGAGCTATAGCTTATAAAAGCTGAATATTCAAAATCCTGTTGAGCCATAAGCAGATGTGCTATGCATATTACTTTACGAAATTACGCAAAAATTTTTTACACCGTTGCACCGAGCGCGAGGAAAGAGAGGGAGGCGGGGGTGGCACCGCTCCATGCGAGGGCAAACATTGCTTCTGTCATAGATGCCCCGGTGGTGATCACGTCGTCGACTACGGCGACGTTGAGGCCGTCGAGCTCGGCAGGGTGGATGCAGGCGTAGCATCCGCGGATGTTGACTGAGCGCTGACGGAAGCTGAGTCGAGTCTGGGTGGAGTGTCCTCGGGTAGCAACGAGATTGTCGCCAACGGGAATTCCGAGGACGTCGGCCATGCCACGGGCTATTTCGGCACTCTGATTGTAGCCGCGGTGCATGCGCTTGAGCCAGAACATGGGCATGGGTAGGAGGACGTCGATGCTACGGACGGCTGAAGAGTCGGCGCTGAGAAGTAGATCGCGCGCAAAGAGTGCTCCCATTTGCCGGAGCATCGCAGGGCGGTCGTTATACTTTCCTTTACGGATGATTGCGGCGTAGGGGTCGGAGGGGTTGTAGGAGTACCATGCCCTGATCACGCCTATCGGGAATGGTGCGTTGGTTAGTGGCGAGGAGTTCTCCAGCAGTTCAGGCCCCGATATACGGTGGCGCGGCAAGGATGTCAGGCATTGAAAACATACATCGCCCTCTTTCTCTGAGAGAAGGCTCCCGCACACTGCACAGGTGCGTGGCACCAGGCAGGTGTCGCGCCACAGACGTGCTTCCCGGATTGCAAGGTCGAGGATTCCCACGGAGGATCAGATAAGTCGGCGCTCGATCCGGTTGCCGGGTTTGATATTGAGAGTGAAAGCTGCACTGCGTCCGGTGGCCTCGCTCCGGTAGTTGAAGTGATAGCGCTCCTGCCCGAAGCAGTCGAGAGTGCAGAAAGCAGCCGTGGCGTCGGCGAGTCCGCCCCGTCCCGGCACTATCCTCTCCTCAATAGTCACATCAAAGCCTATGATAGTCACTGCCAGGCTGCAGGCTCCGGTTGCCATATCCACGCCTGTGAGACCGAAACGGTGAATCTCGAGTTCGCCGTTGTCGCGCACCAAGGCTACGATTCCGGGGTCGGAAGGAGCGGCATCGTCGCGGAGTGTGCAGGCGAAGAGGAATGTGCGTGCGGCTCCACGCCGCGAAGGCATGGATGCGGCTGCTACCACAGCGGCAGCTATAAATGCGGTGATGATGTAGAACTCAACCGTATTGAATATGCTCGCGGCTATCACTCCGTAAGTCTCCGGCTGTTATTTTGGAAGCACCATGCCGGTGAGGCGGAGAGAGATATTCTCCGCTTTGCCGTCGGCGTTCTTCACGCGCAGTCGCACGTCCTTGTCCTGCTCACCTTTCTGTCCGTGTGGTGTGTAGACCACTTTGATTTCCGCAGTCTCTCCGGGTTTGAGAGGACGGCGGGGATAGTCGGGAGTGGTGCATCCGCACGAAGGCACGGCCTGAATGATCGACACCGGCTGCTTTCCGGTGACTGTCATGCGGTAGATGTGTGTCACAGCCGGGCCGTTGGCTTTTATGGTGCCGAAATCGTAGACGAGTGTGTCGATGCTTACCCCAACCTTTTCTCCGGGCACGCGGCGCTCGGCAAAGGCTGAAACGGCCACAAAGGCCATTAGAATCATTAATATTATTTTCTTCATTGCTATGTCTTATTTAAGTTCTCCGGCTTTCATGAGAGCGAAGTAGCGGTCGAGGACTGTCGATGCGGCCGCAAAACTCGAACGGCGGTTGGTGAGCACTTCGTTCTCGCAGGCGGTGAGAAGGTTCTGTATTTCAGGATTATCGTAGAAATTTTTGCGGAGCTGTTCGTCGATAGTCTCGTACATCCACCAGCGGGCCTGCTCCTTGCGCTTGGCCTCGAAATATCCGTTGGCCTTTACAAATTCGAAGTAGCGGTCGATCATCTCCCACACTTCGGGAATGCCGAGCTCGTAGTAGCCGGAATATGTGAGGACTTCCGGACGCCAGCCCGAGGCCGTGGGCGGGAAGAGGTGGAGTGCCGAGCGGTACTGAGCCTGGGCGAGGGTAGCGGGACCTACGTTGTCGCCGTCGGCCTTGTTTATCACTATACCGTCGGCCATTTCCATGATTCCGCGCTTGATGCCCTGGAGCTCGTCGCCCGCCCCGGCTATCTGGATGAGGAGGAAGAAGTCGACCATTGAGTGAACTGCCGTTTCGCTCTGGCCTACTCCGACGGTCTCAACGAAGATATTGTTGTATCCTGCGGCCTCGCAGAGAACGATAGTCTCACGCGTCTTGCGGGCCACGCCGCCGAGAGATCCAGCCGAGGGGGAAGGGCGGATGAATGCGCCGTGATGCTGTGAGAGCTTTTCCATACGCGTCTTGTCGCCGAGAATCGAACCCTTGGTGCGTTCGCTCGAAGGGTCGATAGCGAGCACTGCGAGCTTCCCTCCGTCGCGGA
>CAYYQS010000055.1:0-15128 GCA_964472555.1 uncultured Bacteroides sp. | reverse complement strand
ACGATGAGAGCCTGACTCTCACGCCCCGCAGCGAAGAGAACTTTGACATCGTGGGAAACTAAAACACTTAGCCCTTTATCGAGGACCCGGGAGTTTTGCGCCGTTTATGGCTGAGGGGGTCGAAGCCGTTGCCGTACACACTGCGGGCTTCCGACTGGATTATGTAGGCGCCCTCGTCTATTTCGCGGACAATATCGTAGATGCGTTCGGCATCGTACTGGCGGCACCATACCACGAGCATTGTCCGCTCCTCACCGGTCCAGAAGCCGCGACCGTCGAAGGCCGTCACACCTCGCCCGGAGCGGTGGGTGATATTGTCGGCAATCTCGCGCCACCGCGGCGAGAGAATGAGGAACTGAATGGTCTGCTTGTCGGCGTTGACTATGTAGTTGGCAAGGAATGAGTAGATCACTATCGAAACCAGGCCGTACACTATCGTCTGCACTCGGCTCTGAATGCGGGCGTCGAGGTCGCCGTCGAAGGGAAGAAAGAATGAACAGGCAACTATAGTCATGTCGATCACCATCATCGTCCTGCCTATGCTCATGTTGGATTTCTTCTCGAATATGGCGGCCACGATATCCGTGCCTCCGGCAGAACCTTTGTGCACATAATATACTCCGATACCGCAACCGCAGATCACGGCCCCGAGGAGAACGCTCATCGTGGTGTCGGTAACTATCGGTGGCCGCGAAGTGAAGTAGCCTTCGATTGAGCCGATCATCAGCGAGAGAATCGATGCTCCGAATACCGTCCCCACCACGAATTTCCGGCCAAGAAGCCGGTGCCAGCACACGAGCATGAAAATGTTCACCACATACATCGTGAAAGCTACAGGAATCGTCTGCCCGCTCGCGAAGTAGACAAGTGTGCTGAATCCCGCCATACCGCCCACCACTATATCGTGCGGGAGTATGAAAACGGTGAAGCCGACGGCATACATGGCCATGCCGATGATGATGAAGAAATAGTCGACCAGATCGGCCTTTGTCGGATTTAGCATTTGAGGAATTCTCATGGCAGAAAGATTGGATGCGCAAAGCTACGAAATTTTATTAAGCCCCGCAACGGGTCCACTCTCTGCTCGCGTGGATGCTTTTCTGCCACAAATGTCTACAATCCTGTAATTCGTGTAAAAATCCGCCATTTTGTGCATTGCAGTATATATTTTTGTCAGTAGCGTATACATATGCGCTATTTGATAAGGGGTAATTTTGGGACGTCGTTAATACTAAACCAAACAGCTAATCATTCTGAAAAACTTTTACTCCGCTTCAATAGCACTAAATTAACATTATCATGAAAAAATTCGCTTTAACCCTCATCGCTACGATCTGCGCCGTATTCGCCATGAATGCCGACGATCTCTATATCGTAGGCCAGATGACAGGCTGGGAAACCGGCAAAGCACAGCAGATGACAGAGAATCCCACGGGCGTGTACACCTGGACTGGCAAAATCTCTGCCAACGATGATTTCAAATTCCTCACAAGCCGCAACTGGGCGCCCTGCTGGATTCCTAACATGGACGGAAAAGGCACAAACCTCCAGGACGTGACCTCCGGCGAGACCTATGATGTAATATATAGAGAGAAAAACGAAGGTCCCGACTGGAAATTCAAAATGACAGAAAGTGGCAACTACACCGTAACAGTCGACCTCAACAATAAAACGATGACGGCAAAACTCAACGCCGACGTCGTAGTATTCCCCGATCTCTATATTGTAGGCCAGGGCACTCCCGCCGGTTGGAGCATGACTCCCGGAAACAAATGGCGAATGGCTGTGAATAATGACACTCACACCTACACCAAGACTATCTACCTTACAGCAGATGCACGTTTCGTATTCCTCGCTCAGAGCGGCGCTTGGTGGCCCCGTTTCCTCTCCGACACTGCAGGAGATGCCAAATTCGACGGAGCAGAACCCGGCCAGCAGTACACTATCAAGAAATTCACCGGCGGTATGGACAGCGCAGGCTTCGGTCTTAAGCAGGCTGGTGTATATAAGATAACCATTCACCTTAACGATGACGCTGAGACTGGTACAATGTCACTCGAATACGCTCCCCTCTCTATTGTAGGTCCCGTCACTGTAGGCTGGAATCTCGGTCCGGCTCCTGCTATGGATATTCTCGAGGACGGTAACTACACCTATACAGGCGACCTTCTTGCAGGCGAATTCCGAATCAACGCCAAAGGTGACTGGTGGCCCAGCTTCGTAATGGAGAACGCAAGCAACGGCAATACTCCTATCGCAGCCGACGGAGGCTCCTACAACCTCGCATGGAGCGCAGGCGAACCTCCCTCCATGAATCTTGCTGAAGATGGCAACTATACCTTCAACCTCAGTGTTAACGGCGACGCTCCCGTTCTTACCGTAATCCGTAACGGTAACTCCGAAGAGCAGCCCCTCACCGAGCTCTACATCGTAGGCAACGCTCTCAACGGCATCGCAGGCGCTTGGAGCCTCAACGACCAGTATCGCAAGGCTATGGACGCTGGCGAGAACCCCGGCGAATTCATCTACTGCCAGCACTTCTATCCCGGTCAGTTCAAGTTCCTTGAGAAATACGGCGACTGGAATCCTGGTCTCGGCGCTACAGTGGCAAATCAGGAAGTTGCCGACGGCGGTTCCTATCCCCTCACCTCTACTGCTAACGGCGACCACAAGTTCGTAATACCCGAAGAAGGCACCTACACCATTACTGCCTACACCTTCGGCGACGACAAGCACATCACCGTTGCTAACGGCGGCATTCCCACCGGAGTGGAGAATGTTGCAGACAATGCAGCCGCATTCAGCATCAACGGTCGCACTATCACCGGTACCGCTGAAATCTACGATACTATGGGCCGCAAGATTGGCGCTATCGCAGACGGCAGCATCACACTCCCCGCAGCCGGTATCTATGTGGCTGTTTCGGGCAACAAAGCTATCAAGATTGCTGTAAAGTAAGTCAAAGTAAATATCTGCTATAACAACTACCTGCGGGCACTCGGTGCCTCCTGAGTGCCCGCAGTATATCTGAAAATCGATAATACCCACTCAATGAAAAACCTCAACGCAGCAAGAACAGCAGCTTTATGCGCCATGATGATCTCTGGCGCAGCTTCTCTCATGGCTCAGGATTTCGTGTGCAAAATCGAGGCTGAAAGCGCTACTCTTACTCCCCCGGTAAAGGTAAAAGAGATTTCTTCCGAGCATTCAGGCGGAAAGTATGTCGGCGACAACGATCCCGGCTCGGTGATTGAATTCAAGGTTAATATGCCCAAAGCGGGCACTTACGAATTCCGCACTCACTATATGTGCGGCGATGATTCACGAGGTATTGCAGTAAAGGTGCAGAACTATCATGAAATGATCTGCAAGGTGCCTTCCACCACTCCCGACTGGAACATGCCCCCCTCGGGCGTGATGAGCGTTAGTGTCTATATGGACGAAGGCGAGAATACGGTGCGCGTAACTCCCTACCCCAACGCAGGCCCCAACATCGACTATTTCGACATCTATACCACCAAGGAAGTTGTACTTCCCGAAATCGACGAGTTCCCCAAAGTTTATGAGGCAGAGGATGCCCAGCTCTTCGGTGATCTCAAAGTAAAACCTACCGACGGCTCCAAGATCAGCGGACTTTCGGGCGGACAGTATATCGGCGACTTCAACCAGCGCTCAAACTCCTACCTCATCCTCCCCAAGGTAGAGATGCCTGAGGCCGGAACATATCGCCTCGACATTCACTCAATGGGTACGAGCCGCGCGCTCTCTATCAAGGTGAACCAATATGAACCGACTATAATCCGCACGCTCGACTCTCCCGACTGGAACAATGCTCCCGCATCGGTATTCTCGACTCTGATCTACCTCGACAAGGGCGTGAACCGCATAGTATTCAAATCGCACAACGACGACGGCCCGAACATCGACTGCTTCAAGTTCTACAAGAGCGACGAGCAGATAGCACGTCCGGAAATACGCCTCATGTCTTACGGACATGACTATACCGACGATGCCGTGATCACCGCACAGTACGACAACGAGTCTCTCGCTAATCTCACCGATAACGACGAATACACTCTCTACACCGTTCCCGGCAAGACTTCAGCCACAATCACTGCTGAATGCGAATATCCCGTTCTCCTCACCGGCTATCTCCTCTCGGCAGGAATCAACAGTGATGCCGATCTCACCCGCTGGACACTCGAAAGCTCGGTAGACGGCAACACATGGACAGCGATCACACCGAACAAGACCACCGACCTCTCCGGCGCATATCTCTTCGAGATCTCCCGCCAGTCGGCATCGGCCCTTAAGACCCGCGCAAAATTCTATCGCCTGACAGCAACCGGCGAAAGCGATGTTGAAATCGCCGAATGGCAGCTCTTCGGCTCTCCCTGTCTCGACAATACCGACGGACGCTGCTTCCCCGCCGACATCACCGAGGGTCTCGACATTCGCAGCTGCGTATCGGCATGGCCCGAAGGCAATGCAGGCGAGGGCTGGTCGGAACAGTTCGACAATCTCTTCGACCGCAAACTCACTTCAAAATACTGCATGGCCGACACAAAGGCCTATCAGGTAGAACTTCAACTTCCCCAGCCTTATGAGCTCGACTACTACACTCTCACGAGCGTCGATGTCGACCCCGACCGCAACCCCAAGAAATGGACTCTCAACGGCTACAACGACACCGAAGGTTGGGTGGAACTCGACCGTCAGGCCGACTATTCCTTCCCCTGCGGTTATGCAACAATGCGCTTCAATATCGCCGACAAGGGTGTTTACACCGCCTTCCTTCTCGACGTGGAAGACAACAGCGGCAGCGCCTACAGCCAGATACTCAAATGGCAGCTCTTCGGCACCGCCGACACCTCCGGCGTGGAATCGGTAGCTGTCGCAGAGGAGCCCTGCAAGGTTCTCGGAGGCTATGGCAGCATCCGCATCCTCAACAACGGCGAAGACGCAGCCACATGCACCGTGATGAACTTAGCCGGTGCGGTTCTCTGCAACAAGCAGCTCAAAGGAAGCGACAGCTACGTAGACGTTCCGGCAGGTCTCTACCTCGTGAACGTAAGCAACGGCCGGTTCAACACCACCGCCAAAGTGATAGTGAAGTGATAACTCCAAAAGAATAAAAATCTACATGATACTTAAATCAATCAAACATACACTTGCAGCAGCGATGATTCTCTCGTCGGCAGCAGCATCGGCTCAGGCTTGGTTTACTCCTGAGGTCGAGAAGTGTGCCGAAGACCTGCTCAAGCACATGACCGTTAAGGAAAAACTCCAGTATATCGGCGGTACCGACTGGCTCTACACCAAAGAGATTCCCCGCTTAGGCATTCCCAAGGCAAAAATGTCCGACGGCCCTCAGGGCGTTGTTGAATGGGGCGAGTCTACGGCATATCCTTGCGCACTGATGCTCGCATCGACTTTCAACCGCGACCTTGCCTACGACTACGGTACTTCTCTCGCTCGCGACAGCAAAGCACGCGGCGTGGATATTCTTCTCGGTCCGGCCGTAAACATCCACCGTGCTCCTATGTGCGGCCGTAACTTCGAGTATATGGGCGAAGACCCCTATCTCGCTGCCCAGACTTCGACCGGCTACATCAAGGGTCTTCAGGATCATGGCGTAATGGCCGTTATCAAGCACTTTACAGCCAACTTTCAGGACTACGACCGCAACTACATCAGCTCCGATATCGACGAGCGCACACGCCACGAAATCTATTTCCCCGCCTTCAAGGCTGCTGTTCAGGTAGCCGAGACCGGCGCTATCATGACGAGCTACAACCTCCTCAACGGCGTGTGGACAACTGAAGATCCCACTCTTCTCAAGGACGTGCTCCGCGACATGTGGGGATTCAACGGTCTTGTTATGTCCGACTGGGGTTCGACTCACAACTGCGTTCCCGCAGCTACCGGCGGTCTTGACCTTGAAATGGCTTACAACCAGATTGAAAATGAAGACGATCTCCGCAAGGCAATCGCAGCGGGCGAAGTATCGATGGCCGACATCGACCTCAAGGTGAAGCACATTCTCCAGACCCTTATCGCTTTCGGCATCATGGACAAGACTCCCTGGGACGGCATCACTCCCACCACCGACTTCCCCGAATCCATGCAGACTGCTCTCGAGGTGTCGCGCGACGGCGTTGTGCTCCTTAAGAATACCGACAACATCCTGCCTCTCAACAAGGATACCCATAAGAAAATCGCAGTGGTAGGCAACAACGCACTTATCTTTGCTGCAGGCGGCGGCAGCGGTCTTGTACCTCCTATCCGCTACATCTCTTACTACGACGGTCTTAAGAAACTCGGTGAAGAAAAGGGCTTCGAAGTGACCTATATCGACCAGTACGACCACCTCAGCGACGTGCTCTTCAACGCAGCAGGCTCAAAGGTTGCCGGTCTCAAGGGTGAATATTTCAACAACGAGAATCTCTCGGGTCAGCCAGTAGCAACATCGGTCAATACTCGCATCGGCTACGACTGGGCTCAGGGAACCGGAGTGAAGGGTGTGAACAAAGATCATTTCTCCGTGCGCTGGAGTGGCGTCATCCGCCCCGAAGTATCGGGTGAATACACTTTCCGCGTAACCGGCGATGACGGCTTCCGTCTCATCATCGACAACCGCACGGTCATCGACGAATACCGTCAGGGATCTACCCGCACCAACACTTACACAATGAACATGACCGCAGGCCGTGAGTATCCTATCCGTCTGGAATACTTCCAGGCCGGTGGCGGCGCCGTGATCGATCTCGCTTGGGAACGCAAAGGCGATGAAAACCGCTTTGCCGACAAACTCAATGAAGCCGACGTTATCGTGGCTTTCGTTGGCCACAACTCGGCATCGGAAGGCGAAGGCAGCGACCGCTCGGCCGATCTTCCCTCTGTGGCACGTGAACTCCTCACAGCCGTACAGAAAGCCACCAACAAGCCTCTCGTAACGATAGCAAATGCCGGTGGCAATATCTATCTCTGGGATCTCGAGCCTCGCATGAACGCTCTTCTCTGGGGTTGGTACGGCGGTCAGGAAGGCGGTCAGGCAATGGCTGAAATCCTTCTCGGCGACGTGAATCCCTCGGGTAAGCTCCCCGTGACCTTCGAAAAGAAATGGTCCGACAACCCTGTATACAACAGCTACTATGACGACGACAACGACAAGCACGTGAAGTTTACCGAAGGTATCTTCGTTGGCTACCGCGGCTACGACAAGAACAAGACTACAGTTCAGTATCCCTTCGGCTACGGTCTCTCGTACACAACTTTCGAAATCTCCAACATGAAGGCTTCTGCCATTGAAGACGGTGATATTCTTGCCGAAGTTACCTTCAACATCAAGAATACCGGTAAGGTTGCCGGTGCTGAAGTGGTACAGCTCTATGTAGGCAAGGACGGCGGTTCGCCCGTAGAACGTCCTATCCGCGAGCTCAAGAACTACGAAAAGATCTATCTTGAGCCGGGTGAGGAAAAGACCGTGACGATGACTCTCGACAAGGGCGCATTCTCTTACTTCGACGTGACAGAAGGCGTGAAGGACTTCGTGGTAGACAACGGCACTTATAATATCGAGCTCGGCGTATCGTCGCGCGACATCCGCCAGAGCGGGAAGATCAACATCAACTATAATGCGGGGGTGAAAGAAATCACCGCCGCCCCTAAGGTGCCCGGCCTTCGCCCTAACGTCGTTAAGACCGGGGAACCTATAGCAATCACAGCAGGCACAGCCTCGAGCGTGAATGTCTATAATATCGCCGGTCAGCTCATAGCAGCCCAAAGCAACACCGACCATGTGTCGACACACGGCTTTGTGCCCGGAATGTACACTGCATCGTTCGTTGTCGACGGTGTGGCATACGCCGAGAAGCTGATCATTCGTTAAGCACTCTATTAATAGGTTTTTTTATATAAGTCTAGGGTGGCCTGTCCGTGAGGATCGGCCACTTGTTTTTACCCAATGGTGTTTTTAGGGTACTACTTAAATCCGGCGCTGAATTTTAGCTTATGATAAGTAAATCAGCATTATCGTTAATTTAAGCTACTACTTTTTTCGCTTACATTATTGGCGGTGTTTTGCGAGTGGTATAATTTTGCAAAAGCATTGAAGCGAATAATTAACGACAAACTTTATCATGAAAAAATTTACTCTATCTCTTATTGCCATGATCGCCGCTGTGTTCGGTATGAACGCAGAGCTTTATATCGTGGGCAATATGAACGACTGGAAATTCCAGCAGATGACTGAGACCTCGGAAAATGTGTACACATGGACGGGAGACTTCAGCCAAGGCGATGACTTCAAATTCCCTACTATCGATGGCGAATGGTACCTGCGCTATACCTGCACCGGTACATCTAATGAGCTTGTGAATAAGAACACGAGTTATGCCGTGGAATACCGGGAGGGCGGAAACGACGATAAATTCGTAATGGCCGAAACGGGAAACTACACCGTAACCGTGAACCTCAACGACAATACAATGATCTGTCATCTCAACGAAGACGTGGTGGTGTATCCCGATCTGTATATAGTTGGAGATGGAACGCCTGCAAGCTGGAATCCTTCCCCAAACGAGAAAGCGGCAAAAATGAAGAAGGAGGGAAGGACCTACTCCAAGATCATCTATCTTGCTTCAGACACACGATTTGTGTTCCTCGCTGAGTATGGTAAATACTGGCCCCGCTTCCTCTCGGACACTGCAGGAACAAGCAAATTCGAGGGCACTGAAGTAGGAGTGGAATATGGAATACGAAAATATCCCATTGATGAGAACGATACAGTAAACCGCGACGGCGCAGGTTTCGGACTTAAGCACGCAGGCGTATATGAGGTTAACGTCACTCTCAGCGAGGATGGTGAGACTGGTACGATGACGCTCCAATATGCTCCTCTCACGGTTGTTGGTCCGGCTACAGAGGGTTGGGATCTTGGTAAGGCTCCCTCAATGGAAATTGTCGATGACGGCAATTATACATATACCGGTCAAGTCAATGCAGAAGAGTTCCGAATCAACGCTAAAGGCGACTGGTGGCCGAGCTTCGTGATGAACAATGCAAGCGACGGCAATACTCCTGTGGCAGTCACCGGAGGTACATACGACCTTCAGTGGAGCGCTGGTGAGCCGCCTTCCATGAAGTTTGCAGCGCCCGGTTATTATACACTCTATCTCAATGTGACCGGAGAACAGCCTACTCTTACAGTTTATATCGCAAAACTCTACATTGTGGGCGATGCTACCAATGGTAAAGGATCAACCTGGAATCCTATGGCAGATTTCGTTCAAGAAATGGACGCGACAAGTAATCCCGGAGAATTTGTGTATAGCGCACAGTGCTATCCCGGTCAATTCAAATTCGTGCTGAACCCCACTAAATGGAATCCTGCTTTAGGTGCAACAGAGGCAGACCAGAATGTAGACAACGGCTCGTACACTCTTGCCACTATCGGGGCCGATGACAATAAATTTATGATTCCCCAGCAGGGCAACTACACTATCACAGCCTATACTTTCGGCGACGACAAGCATATCACTGTGGCAAAGAACAATATTCCTACAGGCATCGAAAGCATTTCAGCTGAAGGAGCAGTAATAAGCGTAAACGGCCGCACACTACAGGCAGACAGTGCCGTTGAGGTATTCGACGCCATGGGGCGCAAGATCGCCGCAACTGCGGGCGGAAGCATCACCCTTCCTGCAGCCGGTGTCTATGTAGCTGTGAGCGAAGGCAAAGCTATAAAGATTGCTGTGAAGTAATTCAGGTAACATATAAGTATGATGAGAGTCGGCTCTGAAACGGGGCCGACTCTTCAATTGTAACTTCTCTACAGTATTTCTATCCAAGTGACGAGGCGACTGTCGGTATGGGCACGGCGCCATGAGGGGAGAAATGGTGTCTGAAATGTACAGCAGGGCTTAGGTTGGATATTTCCCTTAGATAGTCCTGCCCGAATCAGGCGCGCTCGGTTTACGGCTTCCAGATCGAGGTTCCGGTCTCCAATGATGCACTCGGAGAAACCCGCAGAGCGGAATTTGTCGGCGAGTTCGTGAGAAACTTCGTAGCACTCTCCGCATATACTCGGCCCGAAAGCCGCAAGCATCAGTGCAGGATCGGCGCCAAGGCGCTTTAACTGCTCTACAGCTTCGCTGACGATACCACCTAAGCTTCCCTTCCACCCTGCATGAACAGCGCCCACAGCACGAATATCTGGAGCATGGAGCAGAACCGGGACACAGTCGGCGGTTCGGACTCCTATAGGTAGGTGCGCAGAGCGGGTGATGAGCGCGTCGGTGTCATCAAGACACTGTTCGTCGGGAACGATTGCAACACGGCAGGAGTGTGTTTGCTTGGGGAGCACTACCCTCCCCTCGACCAAAGTTGCGTCAGGTGCTATCCCGGCCCTTACCCCGGGAATATTGCAGAAGATAGGGATTGTCGGCATCAGTCGCGGATGTAATGAGGCATTTCGTCGGGAATGACCATGGAAATCTCTACAAGTCCGGCAACCGCTCCGCTTTCGTCACGCCAGGCCGTCTGGTAGATCATTTTGCGCTGGCCTGCTTTCTGGATTGTGTAGGCGTTTGTGCCACCTTCGCTAAGGAGGCGGCGGATTATCGCCTGGGAACGCTCGTTGTGATAATCCATAAGGTTGTGGCCGATGAGGTCGGCTCCGCCTCGGGTTGCGAAAGTCTGGCGGGAGCGTTCGTTCATGTAA
Organism: uncultured Bacteroides sp.; assembly: GCA_964472555.1. Classification (GTDB taxonomy): domain Bacteria; phylum Bacteroidota; class Bacteroidia; order Bacteroidales; family Muribaculaceae; genus CAG-873. The sequence goes on along the minus strand of CAYYQS010000055.1, from coordinate 4,405 downwards.
ATAATGTTGCAGTGGACGTCGGAGACTGTAATGGCGCAGTTGAGGCGGAAAGCCCAGTCGGGGATTGCGTTTTTCATAAGTGAGAGGTATATTTGCAACGAAGCCCGCCTCAGTAGGGGCAGGCTTCGCATGATATGCATCGGAGTCGGATTATTCAGCAGCGGGAAGTTCGGGTTCCTGAGCGGCTGCTTCGGCTACGGGATTTTCGGGAGTAGCGTTGCTCTTGTTGCCACGGCGGCTACGGCGTGTCTTAGCCTTAGCTTCCTTGGTTTCTTTAAGCATTGCTTCGTTGTAGTCAACGAGCTCGATGAAGCAAGTCTGGGCGTTATCGCCAAGACGGTAACCGGTCTTGAGGATACGAGTGTATCCACCGGGGCGGTTAGCGATCTTTTCAGCGATTTCCTGGAAAAGGATCTTCACGGCTTCCTTGTTCTGGAGATAGCTGAAGACGAGGCGGCGGTTAGCCATTGTGTCTTCCTTGGCGCGGTTGATCAGGGGCTCAGCGTACACCCGGAGGGCCTTGGCCTTAGCGAGGGTTGTGTTGATGCGCTTGTGGAAGATGAGCGACACCGTCATGTTGGCGAGCAGAGAAGCGCGGTGAGCTGTCTTGCGGCCGAGGTGATTGAATTTTTTATTGTGTCTCATCGGTGATTATTCTTTATCGAGTTTGTACTTGGAGATGTCCATGCCGAACGAAAGGTTTAGGCTCGTGAGGAGGCTTTCGAGTTCGACGAGAGACTTTTTGCCGAAATTACGGAATTTGAGCAAGTCTGTCTTGTTGAATACCACGAGTTCGGCGAGAGTTTCCACCTCGGCGCTCTTCAAGCAGTTGAGGGCGCGCACAGAAAGCTGCATGTCGACGAGCTTCGATTTGAGAAGCTGACGCATGTGGAGTACCTCTTCATCGAATTCTTCTCCGGGATCGGGCTCGGAAGTTTCGAGAGTGATCTTCTCGTCGGAGAAGAGCATGAAGTGGTAAATGAGGATTTTAGCAGCTTCTTTAACGGCATCCTTGGGCAGGATAGAGCCGTTAGTGCTGATTTCGAGGGTAAGTTTGTCGTAGTCGGTTTTCTGGTCTACGCGGTAGTTTTCGACGGTGTATTTGACGTTTTTGATAGGTGTGTAGATAGAGTCGATAGCAATAGTATTGATATCGTCCTGCGGAGTAACATTTTCCTCTGCGGGAACCCATCCACGACCTTTGTTTACGGTCAGTACGATAGTGAAACTTGCGTCGGGATCCAAATGACAGATCACCAGTTCGGGGTTCATAACCTCGAAGCCTGTCAGGGCGTTGGCGATGTCGCCGGCTGTGAACACTTCTTTGCCTGAAACGGTTATAGTGACGCGTTCAAATTCGGTGTCCTCGACCTTCTGCTTCAGGTCGACCTGCTTTAGGTTAAGGATGATGTTCGTTACATCTTCCTTAACGCCGGGGACGGCATCGAATTCGTTCTTAACGCCGTCGATCTTAATCGACGATATCGCATATCCTTCAAGGGATGAGAGGAGTACGCGACGGAGTGCGTTGCCTACGGTGATGCCATAGCCGGGTTCCAAAGGCTTGAATTCGAATTTGCCGTAGAAGTTGCTGGCTTCTACCATAACTACCTCTTCAGGTTTTTGGAATGCTAATATAGCCATGGATCTTTTGATTAGAATTTATTACTTGGAGTAGAGCTCGACGATCAGCTGCTCCTTGATGTTCTCGGGGATATCTTCGCGTGCAGGTACGTGGAGGAACTTACCGCTCTTGGTGGCTTCGTCCCATTCAATCCAGGGATACTTGCTGTGGTTGAATCCTGCGAGGCAGTCGGCGATCACTTCGAGAGATTTGCTGCGTTCGCGCACGCCAACTATATCGCCGGGTTTAACAGCGTAAGAGGGGATGTTTACTACAGCACCGTTTACTGTGATGTGCTTGTGGAGCACGAGCTGACGGGCAGCTGCACGGGTGGGAGCGATGCCGAGACGGTAAACTACGTTGTCGAGACGGCCTTCGAGAAGCTGAAGGAGGATTTCACCGGTGATACCCTTGAGTGAAGATGCTTTCTCGAAGAGATTGCGGAACTGACGTTCGAGAACGCCGTAGGTGTATTTAGCTTTCTGCTTTTCGCGAAGCTGTACGCCGTATTCGGAAGTTTTGCGGCGCTTGTTGGCACCGTGCTGGCCCGGGGGGAAGTTGCGACGGGCGAGTACCTTGTCTTCGCCGAAAATGGGTTCGCCGAATTTGCGGGCTATTTTGGTCTTAGGACCTGTGTATCTTGCCATTGTAGTAAAATCAGTTAATTCGGGAGCTAAGAGGACCGTATCCGTGATATTGCTGCATGAAGCGGGCGCAGCCGCGACCATAGAGAGGTGATGAAAATATGGTCTATTCGCCTTTGTCACGCTGCCTCGGATGAGGCTCCGGAGGTGTGTCGGTGTCTCGTTTTAGCGGCACTGGCTTGCCGCAAGAGGCTCCCTCTTTGTTGAAAAGATATTGTTACTAAAAGTGAAAGCAGAGGTCGGGGGCATGCTGCTTAAGCAGCGTGAGCCCTCGATACTGATTATACTCTTCTGCGTTTGGGAGGACGGCAACCGTTGTGGGGCAGTGGTGTAACGTCGATAATTTCGGTTACTTTGATACCTGCTCCGTCGATGGTGCGGACAGCACTTTCGCGACCGTTACCCGGGCCTTTGAGGTATGCCTTTACTTTGCGGAGACCGAGATCATAGGCGATCTTGGCACAGTCCTGAGCTGCCATCTGAGCAGCGTAGGGAGTGTTTTTCTTCGAACCGCGGAAGCCCATCTTGCCTGCAGATGACCAGGAGATAACCTGGCCTTCGCTGTTGGCCAGGCAAACGATGATATTGTTGAAAGACGAATGAACGTGAAGCTGGCCTTCTGCGCCCACTTTGACGTTTCGCTTCTTAGCTGCGACTGTTTTTTTTGCCATGTTGATTTATTATTTAGTAGCTTTCTTCTTGTTAGCAACGGTTTTCTTGCGTCCCTTACGGGTACGTGCGTTGTTCTTTGTGCTCTGGCCGCGGACGGGAAGTCCGTTACGGTGACGGATGCCACGGTAGCAACCGATGTCCATGAGGCGCTTGATGTTGAGCTGGATTTCGCTGCGGAGGTCGCCTTCTACTTTGTAGTCAGATCCGATGACTTCGCGGACTTTAGCTGCCTGGTCGTCGGTCCAGTCCTGAACTTTGATGTTAACGTCGATTCCGGCTTTCTGAAGGATCGACTTTGCGGCGCTCCGGCCGATGCCGAAGATGTATGTCAAGGCGATTTCACCTCTTTTGTTCTGGGGGAGGTCAACTCCCACTATACGTACTGCCATATTCTATGAGTCAGCTTATTATTTCTTCAAAAATAATAGAATTATCCTTGACGTTGTTTGTACTTTGGATTCTTTTTGTTGATGACGTACAGACGTCCTTTGCGACGGACGATCTTGCTGTCCGGGGTGCGTTTTTTAACGGAAGCTCTAACTTTCATATCTTTTAGTTTTATCGATTATTTATAGCGGAAAGCAATCCGTCCTTTAGAAAGGTCGTAGGGGGACATTTCAACGCGCACTTTGTCGCCGGGGAGGATGCGGATGTAGTGCATGCGCATTTTTCCGGAGATGTGGGCGGTGATTTCGTGACCGTTCTCGAGCTCAACGCGGAACATTGCGTTAGAAAGTGCTTCGATAATGGTTCCGTCCTGTTCGATTGCTGATTGTTTAGCCATAGATGATTGGTTAAATAAATTTATCTGTTATTGCCTCGTGGATGTAGTCGAATGTAGTGAGCACTTCTGTGCGGTCGCCGATTATTGCGAGGGTGTGTTCGTAGTGGGCGGAGGGTTTTCTGTCGCGTGTGCGGCATTCCCAGCCGTTTGCTTCGATCACTATGTTGCGGCTACCCATATTCACCATTGGTTCGATGCAAATGCACATTCCGTTCTGGAGTCTGGGTCCGGTGCCACGACGGCCGTAGTTGGGGACGTTAGGCTCTTCGTGCATGCTGCGCCCTATTCCGTGTCCGCACATTTCGCGGACGAGGGAGTAGTTGCGGCGCTCGCAGTAGGTCTGGATTGTGTTTGCGATGTCGCCGATGCGAGCTCCTACTTTGGCAGCTTTTATACCTTCGTAGAGTGCTTCGCGGGTGGTGAGACAGAAGGCTTTCTTTTCGGGAGAGATTGTTCCTACTGCGAAGGTGTAGCAGGAGTCGCCCATAAAGCCGTCTTTTTCGACTACAGTGTCGATTCCGACGATGTCGCCGTCAACGAGAACGCGGTCGGAGGGAAATCCGTGAACCACTGTTTCGTTGACTTCGATACAGAGGGTACCGGGGAATCCTTCATAACCGAGGCAGGCGGGCTTGCCTCCATTGTCCAGGATGAATTCCCGGGCAATGGTGTCAAGCTTGC
>CAYYQS010000054.1:0-15134 GCA_964472555.1 uncultured Bacteroides sp. | reverse complement strand
GCGATATCGTTGTTGCTCTCGTTGTCGTAGCCTACATACATGGGGAGGTTGCCGAACACCTTCCAGGCGTTGGGATTGTTACCCGCACCACCGCCGTAGGTCTGGAGATATACGAGGTCGCATATCTGAGATTCGGCGTTGAGGTTGGCAACGAGCTGCTGCCAGAAAGCTTTCTGAGTATAAGGGGCAATGGTGGTCTTATAGCCTATTGCGGCGAGCATCTTGTGGAATGCAGTGACCGAGGCCACGTCGTAGTCCTGCTCCTGGTCGTTGTTTATGGCCACGACCTCGGGAATGGCTTCCTTGAGAGCCTTGAAATTGCGGTAGAGAATGGAACCCTCGCCTGTACCAAGATTATTGACGAGATTTCGCACGTTGCCGTAGGAGCCGTTGCCCCAGCCACCGATACAGAATTCTATGCGTGAGATAGATGTGGGTGCCTGCAGGAGCGACTTTACGTCGTCGGCAAAATGGGGCTGATATTCGCCGAAAACATATTTGCCGTCCTTGCAGATGATGCCTCCAGCCTCGGCTGGGCGCTGATTGCCCCAGTCGTAGTCAGTGGTGAGGGTACCGTCCTTCTCGACAGTGACGTTGAAGATTATCGCCGTGGTGTAGCCCGAGTTCTTGAGAGCCGGGATCGCTTTCTCACGGTCGCGGCGGATGTGCCCGCAGGCATATATCGCCGAATTGGCCCATACGTCGGCCGTCGCAAAGAAGCACATGGCTATAGCTATAGCCACGTGCTTGAAATTGAGTTTCATAGGGTATTTAGATGAATTAGTATCACTTCATGAGCTTATTAAAGGCTCTTGTGCCGTCGGAGAATCTTACTTCTTCGATGCATGGAGAGGCCGGACGGGCAGGGAGGAGACGGCCGGTGAAGTCGTAGTACGACTTGGCTACTATGCTACGATCGTCAAGGCTTATTTCAGGCATTTCAACGGCTGAACTTGCCGACTTTGCGTAGACTTCGAATTCGTAGATAGGCTCACAGCGACCAAGAAGATCGGCCTTCGCAACTTCGAGTTTCACGTAGCGGGCGCTGACAGGAGCGATAGTTGCTTCTTTTGATGTGTTGCTGAGTTCGCCGTCGATCACCTTGCGCCAGTCAGCATCGTTTACGCCTTCGGGAGCAGTGTCGGAGAGATATACCTTATATGACTTGATAGTGTTGGCATCGTAGACCTTGAATTTCTCGATATCGTGCTTTTCGCCGAGGTCGAAGATGATATAGTTGAGAGAAGGGCCGTCGGTCTTCACCTCCCATTTGTATTCCGTGGCGGGATCGGTGTCGCCGTCGAGAACGTGGAGAGGATTGTTGAAGAAGGGAGAGAAATCGGAGTTGGCGATGAGGTCGGCACCGACGCTGAGGAGCTCGCCGCGGTCGACTTTTTCGACAAGTTTGCCGAACATATCGAAGCCGTAGATACGGAGAGCGGGATGATCTTCAGCACCACGCTTAGCGATAAACTTCACCCAGCGGGCCTTGACGGGAGGAATGTTGACATCCTTGATATTGACGCCGCCTACGCCCGTCTGATTCACCACTTCGGTCCAGTCGTCGTCGGCCACACCGTCGGTGCTGACGAGAATTCGGTATTCGGGCACGTTCTGGTTGCCTTCCACGGTCTTTGCGTCGCGGAACACGAAGCGATTGATTTCGTACACGTCGGCAAGCTCGAAGATTACCCAACCGGTCTCGTTGCGGTTCTCGCACCACTTAAGGCGACGCCCGGGATCGGCAAGGAGATAGAAGGGGCCTTCGTCCATGTTTACCTTGGAGCTGTAGGAATGTATGCGTACCTTGGGCGACAGGATTTCGGGCATGCTCACATAGTCTTCGCCGAAAATCTCAAATTCGCTGATCGTGGCTTTTGAGCCTTCGATAGCCGAGGGGTTGACTGCGACCTTCACGTAGCGGCCGATGACGGGAGCGATCTCTATTTCGCCTTTGATTGCACCGGAGTGCGCTGTCTGCCACACGGAGTTGCCGTAGCTGTCGGGGAGCTGAGAGCTCACCATAACGTCGTAGGAGGTGATGTTGCCGGAGTCGTGGGCGGCAAGACGGCTGATAGTAGTGGTCTCACCGAGATCTACTACAACATACTGGAGCTCAGACGCATTAGAGAATAGTTCCCACTGAAACTCATTGCCTTTCGCGCCGTCGAAGATGTGGCGGGGGTTGTTGTAGAACGAGTTGGAGTTGCTTGTGCTGATCACGGGGCGCCCTGCACTGACAATTCCGCCGCGGTCGGCTTCTTCGGCGAGGGTGCCGTGGATGTCGAAGCCATAGATACGGACGGCATTCTCCTTGTCGCCGTTATTGTTATGGCCAAGAGTGCACAGGAGCTTCACGAAGCGGGCATCGACAGGCGCATCGAGGTCGATGATGTGGATGTTTTCACCGGCAGCGTCGGTGCGGTGTACTGTCTCGGCCCAATTCTCGCCGTCGGTGGAAGTGAGAATCCAGAATTCAGGCATGTTGCCGTTGAACCCCTCGACGGTCTTTGCGTCGCGGATCACGAAGCGGTCGAGGCTGTAGAGATCGGCCAGTTCGAACACTACCCAGGGTTGCTCGGTGCGGTTGTCGCACCATTTGATGAAGTTAAGTGCCGGGGCAAGGAGGTTGTAGGGGCCTTCGCCGGAGTTTGTCTGGTCGCTGTAGGAGTGGATGCGTACCTGAGGCGACTCGATCTCGGGAGAAGCTTTTTTTACGGCCGGTGCCGAGGGGGCAAGTTCGCCGTTATGGCTCCACGACGAGGGTGTGGGGCCCATGACGAGGGTGAGAGTACCACCGGCAAGAATCTCGCTGTGTCGCAGCCAGCAGCGGTCGAGAGGCTGTCCGTTGAGTTCGGCCGACTGGATGTAGATGTTCTGGTCGGAAGCTCCGGGAGCTACAATCTCGAAAACGTTGCCGTTGGAGAGTTTGATGCTCGACTTGGTGAATACAGGGCTTGTGATCAGATAGATATCCTGGCCTGCGTTGGGATATAAACCCATAGACTGGAATGCGAACCATGCCGACATAGAGCCTGAGTCGTCGTTGCCGGGGAGACCGTTGGCGTTGGTGCTGTAGCGTGTTCTGAGCACTTTGCGGGTGATCTCGGCGGTCTTGTCGGGACGGTTGGCGTAGTTGTAGAGGGTAGGCACGAGGAATCCCGGTTCGTTGGACACCTGGAAGAGGCCGATAGAATAGCTCTGATTGAACACTTTATCGTGAGTGAAATAGGTGTCGAGGCGCTCGATGAAGCGGTCTTTGCCTCCGCAGCGCTCGATGAGGCGTGCCACGTTCTGTGGTACGTAGAACGACATTTCCCAAGGGAACGACTCGTAGCATACGCCTTCCCAGTCCTGACGCCACATCACGTTGTAGCTGTTTTCCTCCACCCATTCGCCGTTGGCTTTCTTAGGCCAGAGGAAGCCGGAGAATCCGAGGCTTGAGATATTGTCGTTCCAGAGGTTTTCCCAGTTGCCTGAGCGGTCGAGGTATTTTTCGTACATATCGGTGCGGCCGAGCCCCTTGGCTACGGTAGCGATAGCGTAGTCGCAATAGGAGTTCTCGAAGGTGCGTGTGCCGGAGCGCTCCACTTCGTAGGGCACGTAGCCCAGCTGATTGTAGAGAAGAGCACCGCCACGGCCTTCCTTGCGTGCATCGGCGGGTTCGGTCTCGGCATTCTTTATCATGGCCTTGAGGCCGTTCTCGTAGTTGATACCAGTGAGACCCTTCACGTAGGCGTCGGCGATCATCACGTCGGCATTGGAGCCTCCCTGCACGCGACCGTTGCAGTTTCCGCTGCGGCCGTCGGGCATGTAGCCTTCGTGGTCCCATATATTGATGAGCGACCGCACGATATCGGCCTGACGCGACGGTGTGACCAGCGTGATGAGCGGGTGGGTGGCGCGAAAGGTATCCCAGATAGCGTAGTAATCGTCGTAGTAGGGCTCACCCGACTGCCAGAGTGGATTCTCGCCCGTGCGGTCGGTGGGCTGAAGGTAGGTGTGGTGGAGCGCGGAGTAGAAGATTGTCTTGTAGTTCTCGCTTCCTTCCACGTCTATTGTGTTGAGGATAGGCTTCCAGCTGTCGATAGCGGCCTGACGCACCTGATCGAAGCTCAGGTCGTTCACTTCCTGAAGATTACGCTTGGCCTGCTCAGTGCTGATATACGAGATGCCTACCTTAACATTGATTTTCTGCCCGGCGGCAGTCTTGTAGCTGAAGTATGCACCGGTCTTTTCCTGATCGCCTGCGCTGACTTCGGTGCCTTCTACAGTGCTCTTGCCTCGCCAGAGAGTAACGGCATCGGCAGGAGTATCAGTTTTGGCGTAGAAATAGACCGTATAGGGATCGCCCATGTTCCAGCCACCGCGGATAGTGGAATATCCCTCGAGCTCGGTGTCGGATATTACTTTCACCCCCGAGGCCACGAGCTTCTGGCTCTCGCCGTGGCCTACCTTCAGGTGGCTTCCGGCATCAAGAAGGATTTTAGCATCGTCGGATGCGGTGAAGGTGTACTCGTGTACACCGGCCTTGGCTGTGGCGGTAAGACGCACGCCCACATTATAGCGGGTGAGATTCACACTATAGCGGCCGAGCTCAAACTGCTCATTGGAGCGGTCGGAACCGTAGTCGCTGAGGTTGAGATTGCCGGTGACGGGCTGCAGCAGGATGTTGCCGTACTTCGGACCACCTCCGGTTCCGCTCACGTGAGTGTGGCTGAAACCGTTGATTCGGCCGCCACCCCAGCCCTGATTGGCGCCAAGGTCGCCGCAGTCCGGACCGAGCTTCACTAATCCGAAGGGTACGCAGACTCCGGGAAAGACATTTCCTTCACCCTCGGCGCCAAGGTTTGGCTTCACATATTCCCAGTTTTCCTTGGCAGATGCGCAGGGTGCTGTCATACCGGCTACCATGGCAAACGCAGCCAGCACTTTTACGCAATTGTTCATGTTTTAATGATTTGTTTATAAGTGATTTTAGGTTAGTTCTCAGGTTTGTCGAGCACGTGGCAGAGCCGGTTGTTTATTTTGCGCACGCGGTCTTCGTCGATTTTCACCACTTTACGGTCGTAGGTCATGAGGCCGTTGACTTCGTTCTCCACGTCGGTGGTCTGAGTGTAGACACCGGCGGAGTAAACGGTCTTGGCAAGGCGGATGAGTTTTTCGATGTATTTTTCGTATTCGTCGGTTACCTCCGCGGGACTTGTGAACTCGATGTATCCCCAGTTGCGGTCGGGAGTCCAGACATGGCCGGGAGCGGGCATGCCGATGCCTCCGAACTCGCCGAGAACGGTCACGCGGCCACCGTCGGCTATCGATACATTGGGGGCAGGATAGTGGTGGGCGTCGATGATATCGCCGACATGATAGTGGTTGCCACCGCTGGCGGGGTTGACAAGGCGGCTCGGATCGTACTGTTTGGTCCATTCAGCAATTTCCTTGGTTTTGAACTGACCCCACGATTCGTTGAAGGGCACCCAGACCGAGATGCAGGGATAGTTGCGCAGAGCGTCGATAATCTCTTTCCACTCACGGCGGTAGTTGGCCTCGCTTTCGGCAGTGCGGATCTTGTCCTGTCCCTCATAGAATTTGTGCGGTTCCCAACCCGGTCCGTAATCGCCGTTGGGCATATCCTGCCATACGAGAATACCTTTCTTATCGCAGTATTCGTACCACAGCGCGGGTTCTACCTTCACGTGTTTGCGGATCATGTTGAAGCCCCAGTCCTTGGTCTTGTCGATGTCGAACACCATGGCTTCGTAGGAGGGTGCCGTATACAGGCCGTCGGGCCACCAGCCCTGATCGAGAGGACCGTACTGGAAGATATCTTTGTTGTTGAGCTGTAGACGCATCACGCCGTCTTCGTCGCGTGCGGTAGAGAATTTACGCATGGCTGTGTAGGACTCTATCTTATCGACAGCCTTGCCGCCGTCGTAGAGCGTTACTTCCACGTCGTAGAGATTGGGAGCGTCGGGCGACCAGAGCTTTACGTCATCGGGCATGGCAATCTGAGCAGCTTCGCCCACGATAGCCTTTCCTGAAGCCACTGTCGTACCGTTGTCGAGCACCTTGATGTCGGCCACCAGAGATTTGCCTTGCTCAGAGGCCTTGATATCCACCGAAAGAATATTGCGGTCGATGTCGGGAACAGTGTGGATCGAAGCTATGTGATTCTTTGCCACAGGTTCGAGCCATACTGTCTGCCAGATGCCTGTGACGGGCGTATACCAGATATGCTCGGGGTGGCGCACCTGCTTTCCGCGGGGCTGATAACCGCCGTCGGTCGGATCGACGACGCGCACCTCGAGTTTGTTATCGCCCTTGGCGTTAAGAGCCGGGGTGATATTTAGGCTGAAAGGCGTATACCCTCCTTTGTGGCCACCGACTTTGACGCCGTTGACCCACACTTCGCAAGCCCAGTCGACGGCCCCGAAGTTGAGGAGAATGTCCTTTCCTTTCCACGCAGAAGGCACGGTGAATGTGCGGCTGTACCAAAGAGCCTCATTATCGCCCACACGCCTTCCTACGCCGGAGAGGCTCGATTCCACAGCGAAGGGAACGAGAATCTCACCTTGCCATTCCGAGGGAGCGGCTTTGCTCTGGGGAATAATTGCATACTGCCACAGACCGTTGAGGTTGAGCCAGTCGGTACGCTTAAGCATCGGGCGGGGATACACGTTCCACGGCTTGGAAACGTCTATTGTCTCCGACCATTCTGTCGCTATTTTATCGCCAGCCTTCGTCCAGGCCTGAACTCCGAAACTTGCGGAGCTAAGAACAAGGGCTGCTGCGAGACAGCTGATTCTGAACTTTTTCATAGATATTTTAAGGTTTTAGATTAATATACAGAAAATTCGTAGATACGCGTGGCAGGGCCTTCGGGCGACTGCTCGGGCTGAATGACCTCAAGGCGGAGGTAGCGGGCAGTGACCGGAGCGGAAAGTTTGCGGTACACGGTATTGCGCTTGTTCGAGAGGAGAGCGTCGACGGTGCGCCACTCCTGCTCAGGACTGTCTTTGACCTGAAGCAGGCAGGTTGAGGTGATGAACGAAGGATTCTCGTGGCCTGCGCCGGTGAGTGTCCACTCCGAAATTGTCTGAGGTTCGCCGAGATCGTAGTCGACAAAGGAAGGAATTCCGGAGTTGTCGCACCATTTGGTGGAAATATCGCCGTCGTGGAGAAGTGCGGGTCGTTCGGAATCATTCACGAAGCCCGACCAAGCTATCTGCTTGCTTGCGTCGAGCAGATTTTTCTTCTCGACATAGCCGGTGGAAGCTGAAGATGCTCCTGCCGGGGCGGCCGCTATGGAAGTGCGGTAGAGATCGGATGCGCTTGTCAGTGCAGGGGTATCATCGCCTACAGCTGTGGCGGCAAAAATCACTATGTCGCGGTTGTCGGGCAGGATTATTTCCTTTGCATCCTTGGGCAGATCAATCACGTAGTGGAACATGTAGGTAAACTCGTAGGGATTGTCACCCTCGGGGGAGTGGCGGTGAGTGTCAACGTATGCCACGTCGTCGGCCTTAAGGAAGCCTTCGGTATGATTTGTATGTCCCCACTGACCGATAAAGCCGGTGTATGAGGGTACCTCGATAGCCTTTGTAGATTTGCCTGCCTTGAACTCGCCCGTAGCCGGTTTCTTCTCCGAGGCGGTGGCTGCAAGGATGTGCACACGGTTGAATTTTCCTTCGGGAAGACGAAGCGTGTCGCCTGAGCAAACCTTGCCATTGAGGAGCGCACGGTTCTCGATATCGAAGGGTATGCCGCTGAATACGAGTGTGTCGGGGATGAGTTCGCCTGCGAAAGAGAAGCCCTCGGAGAAATCGGCATCACTCTCGAATCCGTTCCAGCTGAAGCATTTCTTGTCGTAAGCCAAGGGTAGGTATGCGAAAGTTTTTGAGGCTGCGGGAGCAGGGGTGTCGAGCACGACCTTATAGGTCTTTATGCCGTTTTTACCCACTTCAACATTGAGCTTATTGCCGGAAAATGCAGCGTCGCGGAGTGTTTTCTCGGTACCGTCGGCCTCTACGGCTTTTTTGATCGCGTAGGGGAATTCTATGGTTGCCTTCTGGGAGCCGGAGCCCGAAGTTTCGTAGACGCGTACAACATATTCGTCGGAGCTCTCGGCCTTCTTCAGCGCCTTGATAGCCACGTTGGGGTTGTCGATGTTTGCGGCAGAGAAGCTGCGGCCAAGCGCGCCGGGATGCTTGCTTGTGGTGAACGCTTTCACACGCTGGTTGAGACGGTCGGCAGCACGGCTCGCAGAGGGCGTGTCGAGCTCTCCTTTGTGAGGCATAAGGCTGTAGGTGAATGTGTGGTAGCCCTGATCCTGATGATCCTGATATGGATAGTGGGTAGTGGTCTTGGGGGTATGCAGGAGGGTGAGGCGGAGAGTATTTTCGTCGGGTTTATCCCAACCGTATTTGCTGTCGTTCATCACGGTGAGACCATAATCGCCGGAGCGGTCGGTAAGGTCGGCCCAACGCTGTGAATACACTTCGTAGGCAGTAGGGATGTTGTTTCCACGCTCTATAGTGCCGAGGCCGAGGTCGTAGACGGCATTGGGATTCTCAACCGCAAGGGGGAATTCAGCTTTTAAGAGGCGGTTGGTTTCCTGCCAGTCGACTTCGTTGTAGAAATCGATTCTATCGGCGAGGTCGCCCTCGTAGAGGCTTATATACTGCTTGAATTTAGAGCCGCCGTATTCCTTTTCAATACATATAGTCGAGCGCAGGGGGCCGCTATCGATGAGGGTGATCTTCGCATTTTCGCCGAACGACACCGGTTCGCGCTCAAGTGTCTCCTTAAGTATCTCCCATGCTGGCCATGAGAAGGATTCATTCTCTTCGAACATGGCCAGACGGATAGCTTTGCCGGGCTTGACGAGCTCCTTGCCGTGGGCCTTCATTATCAGTGAGGTGATATCACCTTTATCGTCGAATGCGAGGCGGTAGAGCGAATTTTCGAGAGTATTGGCCGGTGCAGAAGCCTGTGCGTGTCCTTTGCCACTGAGGTTCAGGTCAATCACGGTATAACCGTTTGACGGTACAGTCACCTCGGCAAGCACCAGAGCCTCTCCGTCTTCATATCCTGCTATCTGCGCCATGAGCTGACGGCCGGAGGCATCGGTAACGGTGGCTTTAGCGGGATATTTAGCTGACGGAATGCGCAATGTGACAATATCGGTCACCTCGTGGCCAAGTGCATTGTAGAGAACTACAGGGATGCCTTTCACGCGGGTATCGAGCCCGGCAGCCACAGCCTGCGATGCATTCTCTACTACATTTGCGAAGTGCTTGAGCGAGAGCAGCTCGTCGTTCCACGAGAATTCGTAGGCGCGGGGTATGCTTGTGCCGGTGAGGTCGTCGTGGAACTGATGATAGATAAAGCGGCGCCACGCATCGGTGATGAATTGCGAAGGATATTCGGAAGCACCGAGCATCTCGGCTGCCACAGCGGCTCGTTCTGCCGCATCGCCAAGGAGTTCGTTCTGGCGATTGTAGAGCTTCATCGCAGCCTGCGAGGTGTAGCATCCGGTACCGTGCACGTCCATGGTAAGCTCTCCGTCGAACTCAGGTAGCTCGGGGTGAGAGTCGTAGGGAAGGAAATCCTTATAGAGCCTGTCGCTTTCCGCGCTGATAATCTTTATCGGGCCTTGCACGCCGACAGCGTCGTCGACAGCCTTGACCGAGGTAATTGTGGGTGAGCCGCCGATATCGCCGGTTCCATAATAACAATAGGTGAGACCGAGGGGACTCTCGCCTATTCTTTCTTCGAGGAGTCTATTTTGAGTAAGATCCTCGTCGCCCCAGCGGCGGCCGTAGTCGAAGCCGTGGGTCATCATTATTTTCGAGCCGTCGACACCTTTCCAAAGGCCGACCGTGAAGGGATATTTACGATCGCCGTAGAAGGGATTGTTTCGCCAGCCTAACTTCTGTGAAGAGAACCCTATGAGGCCGCAGTGATTTGCAACCGTGGGAAGCGTCCAGCCGAATCCGAAGCAATCAGGAAGGAAGATATCCGTGCTTTCTATTCCGAACTCCTTGCGGTAGTAGTCCTGTGCGAGCAGTATGTTTCGGATAGCCGACTCCACCGAGGGTACAATCGCATCGGTTGCATCCCAGCTTGCACCGCACACGTGCCAGCGTCCGTCGCTGATGTATTTTTTGAGGAGTTCGTACTCGCGCGGATAGTATTCTTTCATCCATGCGTATTTCACGCCACCCTCAAAATTGAAAATGTAGTTGGGGTACTTTTCGAGCAGAATCAGATTTTGATTCAGAGTGTTCCATACATAGTCGCGTATTGTGGTCTGTACATCCCAGTTCCACTGAGTATCGAGGTGGGCGTTCGACACCATATAAGCCGTGGGGCGCGAAGCCTCCTGAGTGGAAGCCGACATGCTTAGCGACATTGCCGCAGCCAGCAGAATCAGATGATGCTTTCTCAGTTTTCTCATAGTATCTTTGCTTTTACGCAGCAAAGTTATCAAACAATACCATACATAAGTGTGTACGCTTCTGAATAAACAGTGTACACATTTGTCAGGATTGTCAATTCAGTGCTGTATACATCTTTTTCACAAGAGTACACACCGCCGCGCAACACCTATTATTAATATTGCAGCAGAAATTAAATCACGACTTCCATGAAAAGTTTTCCCTTATTCCTCTTGTGCTCTCTCTTGCCCCTCTCGTCCTTTGCCGGAGACCTTCGTCTGAATAAAGACAACATCGACGAAGTGGTCAAAGCCATGACTCTTGAAGAGAAGGCCCGTCTGCTCGTCGGCCGCGAAAACAGCCGGAGCGACAAAGGTGTGCCCGGAGCCGCCGGAGTGACACAAGAGATCGAACGGCTCGGCATCCCTGCAATCGTTCTCACCGACGGTCCTGCCGGAGTGCGGATCGCTCCCACCCGCGAAGGTGACGATCACACTTACTATGCCACCGGCTTCCCCGTGGGCACCGCTCTGGCATGCACATGGAATCCTGAACTGGTTCAGGAAGTAGGCTCAGCTATAGGCGAGGAAGTACTCGAATACGGCTGCGACGTGCTTCTCGCTCCGGGCATGAATATACACCGCACCCCTCTGTGCGGCCGAAATTTCGAGTATTATTCTGAAGATCCGATTGTTGCCGGAGCTATTGCCACGGCATACGTCAACGGAGTTCAGTCGCAGGGCGTGGGCACGAGCATAAAGCACTTCGCCGCCAACTCACAGGAAACCAACCGCATAGAAGTGGACGAAGTGATCTCTCCACGAGCCCTTCGCGAGATATATCTCAAGCCTTTCGAAATATGCGTGACCAGCTCCGACCCATGGACCGTGATGTCGAGCTACAACCGCATCAACGGCACATGGACCCAGTCAAGCCGCGAGCTTCTCACCGACATACTACGCGACGAATGGGGGTACGGCGGCCTTGTGATGACCGACTGGACTAACGAACGCCGCCCCTCGTGGGAGCGCGTGTATGCAGGCAACGCACTGCTCACACCCGGCCACGACTGGCAGGAAGAGGATATCATCGAAAATGTGAAAAACGGCCGTCTTTCTATCGACGATGTCGACTTTCAGGTAAAGAAAGTGCTTGAACTCGTAGTTAAATCGCCCAGCTTCAGGAAATATCAGTTCAGCAACAC
The DNA here is from genome assembly GCA_964472555.1 of uncultured Bacteroides sp. Taxonomy (GTDB): domain Bacteria; phylum Bacteroidota; class Bacteroidia; order Bacteroidales; family Muribaculaceae; genus CAG-873. Next base: position 3,491 of record CAYYQS010000054.1, on the reverse strand, counting down.
TCCCGACCTCAACGCCCACGCCGCCCTTACACGCAGCACGGCAACAGAGGGCATGGTTCTTCTTGAAAACCGCAACAATACCTTACCTCTCAAGCAGATCGGCAGTGTGGCAGTCTTCGGCGACGGCTCCTACAATTTCATAGCAGGAGGAACAGGATCGGGCGACGTGAATAAAGCCTACGTGGTGAATCTTCTCGACGGCCTGCGCAATGCCGGATTTACCGTAAACGGTGAACGAGACGGAAAAGACATCCATAAACTCGCTGAAGAGAGCGACCTGGCAGTAATTACTATCGCCCGCCAGGCCGGAGAAGCGTCCGACCGGCATATCGACGGCGACTTCAATCTCACTGCCGACGAACAGGCTATGATAAAAAATGTGACTGACGCATTCCATAAGGTCGGTAAAAAGGTGGTGCTCATACTGAACATGGGCAATGTGATAGAGACAGCTTCGTGGAAACATCTTCCCGACGCAATTCTTCTGGCATGGCAACCCGGGCAGGAAGGAGGCAATTCTGTGGCCGACATCCTCACCGGCAAGCAGACTCCCTCGGGAAAACTCACCATGACCTTCCCCGTCGACATCGCCGACATTCCCGCCGTGCATGATTTCCCCACCGGCATCCGCCACGCCGACTACGATGAGCGCCGAAATATCGACTACACCCTTCACAACGAGGATATCTACGTGGGCTACCGCTATTTCACAACGTTCGACAAACCCACATCGTACCCCTTCGGCTACGGACTATCCTACACCGATTTTGAATACACCAAACCCGTGGTCGAGGCAGATGCCGACGGATTCACAGCTCGGATAACAGTGAAAAATACCGGAAAGCATCAGGGCAAGGAGATAGTGCAGCTATACGTAGCCGCTCCGGCAAAAGATATGGAAAAACCGGCTATCGAGCTGAAATCGTTCGCGAAGACCGCCATGCTCCAGCCCGGTGAGAGCGAGACCCTTACGTTCAAGGTCAAGGCCGACGATCTCGCTTCTTTCAATCAGGATCTCTCCCAGTGGCAGACCGAGGCCGGTAAATACACCGTGTACTTCGGAGCTTCGTCGGAAGATCTTCGCGCCAAGGCTCCTTACGTTCAGAAAAAAGCCCTCACACGCCCGGTGAAGAATGTGATGAAACTCAACCGTGACTTCAACCCTATTTCGCAGAAAAAATAAAAAACCTAATCGACCCATGAAAAAAATATTACTGGCATTCTCGGCGGCACTTCTTGCTTTAGGATGCACCGAGCAGCAGAAAACGCTCACCAAGTCGGGCCTCGATCCCGAAAAATTCGTAGCGGAAGCCGACGGTAAGCCGACCGCCCTTTACACCCTCACCAACGCCAACGGCGCAGAGGCTTGTATAACCAATTTCGGCGGACGCCTCGTGTCGCTTATGGTGCCGGGGAGCGACGGTGAGCTGCGCGATGTGGTGCTCGGACACGATTCTATAGCCGAGTACATCAATATCGACGGCAATTTCGGAGCACTGATAGGCCGCTACGGCAACCGAATTGCCAACGGCCGCTTCTACATCGACAGCACGGAAGTACAACTGCCACGGAACAACTTCGGCCACTGCCTGCATGGAGGGCCAAAAGGATTTCACAACTCAGTATGGGATGCCCGCCAGGAATCGGACTCCACGCTCGTGCTGACACTCTTCTCTCCCGACGGAGAAGCTGGATTCCCCGGCAATGTGAACGTTGAGGTAAAATACACCCTCACTCACGACAACGCTATTGAACTCGACTACACCGCAACGACCGACAAGACCACAATACTCAATCTCACCAACCATTCATACTTCAATCTGAGCGGTGACCCCTCCCACGATATCCTCGGCGAAACTCTGTGGATCGATGCCGACGCTTACACGCCTATCGACTCCACCTTCATGACTTCGGGAGAGATTGCTCCCGTGGCCTCAACGCCCTTCGATTTCACCACCCCCAAGAAGATAGGACTCGAAATCGGCGCCGACGACACTCAGCTGCATAACGGAATGGGCTACGACCACAACATGGTGCTACGCGAAGGCCGTGACGCGGCCATGCCTGCCGCAATAGTGTGCGACAGTGTATCCGGAATAGTAATGGAAGTCTTCACCACCGAGCCGGGCATACAGTTCTACACCGGAAATTTCCTCGACGGGACAGTGACTGGCAAAAAGGGCATCACCTATCAGCCGCGCGCCGCTCTCTGCCTGGAAACACAGCACTTCCCCGACAGTCCCAACAAGCCGCAGTGGCCGTCGGTGACCGTTAAGCGGGGAGAAACATACCGGAGCTACTGCAAATATCGCTTCAGCACCTTGCAGCAATAAAAAATCCTCCTTATTTTTGCAAATAAAAACCTGATATACATGACGAAGAAATATTTTACGGGCCTGCTCCTCGCCGCCGCTATTTCAGCATCGGCATATAATCCGCAGGCTCCTGCCAACGCTACCGTAACCTCCGGTAACGCCCGCTTCACAGTCCTTACTCCCGAGATGATACGCATTGAGTACAGCGACAAGGGTGCATTCGAAGACCGAGCCACTTTTGCCGTAGTAAACCGCGACCTCGGCGAGATTCCCGCCTTCAAGACCACCGACGACGGTGAGTACGTCTACATCACCACCGACAAACTGAATCTGAAGTACCGCAAGGGCACAAATCCCATGACACAACCGGCTTCGGATGCCAACCTCTCCATAACTCTCACACTCGACGGCGAGCCTGTGGAATGGTATCCCGGCAAGGAAGATCCGCTCAATCTCAAAGGCACCACGCGCACGCTCGACAACAGCAACGGCGACAACAAACGCCGCGAAATGGAAAACGGTCTCATATCCCGCTCCGGCTGGGCCGTTATCGACGACTCGTGGGCTAACATCCGACCCGACGGCAGCCGCTCCTATGCCTTCGAACCCGACGAGACGGTAGGATTCGACTGGTGGGCGCCACGCAAGGACGAAAACGCGCTCGACCTCTACTTCTTCGGCTACGGCAAGGACTATAAGAAAGCGATCTCCGACTTCACTAAGATTGCAGGTAGCATTCCCCTGCCTCCCGACTATGTTTTCGGCTACTGGTACAGCAAATACGACTCTTATTCTTCCGACGATTTCCGTCAGATAATGAAGGATATAAAGGACAACGACATACCCGCCGACGTGATGATCCTCGACATGGACTGGCATTGGAACGGCAACTCCGACAGCCAGTCGCAGGGTATCGGAGGCTGGACCGGTTGGTCGTGGAACACCAACCTCATTCCTGATGCCAAAGGTCTGCTCGACGAAATGCACGCCAACGGCTTCCGCACAGCCCTCAACCTACACCCGGCCGACGGCATCGACAGCATCGAGTCGCCCCGCTATTTCGCAGAAATGAACGGAGAGCTCGGAGGCAAACACAGAAACGGCCACAAGATAGAATGGAGCCTCGACTACCCCGACTTCACCAAATCGTTCTTCAACAACATCATCCGCGAGCAC
>CAYYQS010000053.1:1355-15369 GCA_964472555.1 uncultured Bacteroides sp. | reverse complement strand
CACACGGTCTCCCCCTCATCGGAGGAGCCGACTGGATCGACTGCCTCAACCTCAACTGCTTCTCCACAAATCCCGACGAGAGCTACCAGACAACGGAAAACCGCACGGAAGGATCCAAAGCGGAATCTCTGATGATTGCCGGGCTATTCGTCACACAAGGACGCGAATACGCTCGCCTCTGCAGATATCTCAATCTCCACGATGAGGCCGACCGCGCAATGTCGCACGTAAAGAAAATGGAGGAGGCTGTAAAAGAGCACGGCTGGGACGGTGAATGGTACCTTAGGGCTTACGATTTCTTCGGAAATAAGATAGGTTCACACAACAATGATGAAGGTAAAATATTCATCGAAAGTCAGGGGTGGTGCGCAATGGCACGCATAGGAGAATCTGAAGGAATGGTCGACAAAGCGCTTGACTCTTGCAAACGCTATCTCGACACTCCCGACGGAATGGTACTCAACTGGCCTGCCTTCACCCGCTGGCATAAAGAAATGGGAGAAATATCTTCCTATCCAGCCGGTTACAAAGAAAATGCAGGTATTTTCTGCCATAACAATCCTTGGGTGATCATCGCCGAGACTATGGCACATCGTGCCGACGACGCCTGGAAACACTACACTCAGATCGCTCCCGCATGGGTATCTGACCAGAAGAGACACAGGGTAGAACCTTATGTATATGCTCAGATGCTCGCCGGTCGAGATGCAGCCACGCCGGGAGAAGGTAAAAATTCATGGCTTACAGGTACCGCGGCATGGAACTGGCTATGCGCAACTCAGTACATCCTCGGAATCCGCCCCGACTACGATTCTCTGACTATAGATCCCGTACTCCCGGCAGAACTCGACGATCTTACCGTAACCCGCCGTTGGCGCGATGCCCTGTATGAAATCCATATTTCCAACAAAAATCGTGGCTCACGTCGGATAGTCCTCGACGGAGTGGAAATCCCGGGCAATGCTCTCCCCTACTCGCCGGGAAATCATCACGTTGAAGTCGAACTGTAATCTGATACTATATTATGGCTTCTTTTAAAGAAAAAGTGGGATATGGCCTCGGCGACATGTCCACAAGTATGTTCTGGAAGATTTTCAGCTTCTATCTTCCTATCTTCTACAGCGATATTTTCGGCTTGCCGCTGGCTTCGGCTGCCATGCTCATGCTTGTCACACGTATATGGGACGCCGTCAGCGATCCTTTGATGGGTGTACTCGCCGACCGCATCTCCACAAAGCAGGGGCGCTACCGCCCATGGCTGCTCTGGATGGCGGTCCCCTTCGCAGTTGCCGGGTGTCTCCTCTTCACCACTCCCGATTTTGGAGCCACGGGAAAACTGATCTGGGCCTACGTTACATATATTCTCATGATGACGGTCTACACCGCTGTCAACGTCCCCTACAGCTCCATGCTTGCTGTAATTACTTCTGATTCTCAGGAAAAAACTGTATTCTCGAGCTACCGTATGTTCTTTGCCTATACCGGATCTTTCATCGCTCTTTTCGCCTGGGAGCCTCTGTGCCACTGGCTGAGTGGAGGGGGCACAAGCATCTCTGCCGAGCGCTCCGGCTGGCAGGCTGCGATGATGGTTTTAGGAGTGTTCTGCATATTCCTCTTCTGGATCTGCTACCGGTGGACACGCGAGACCGTTAAGGAAGCCCGCCGACCCTCATCCGTATGGGCCGACTTCAAGGCGCTCATCACAAACCGTCCGTGGTGGATTCTCACCGCGGCTGCCTTATGTATAAATCTATTCAACACCGTTCGTGGTGGTACTGTGGCCTACTACTTTAAATATTATATCGGTGAGGGAGCAAGCATCGAGATTGGTTCCTACTCTTTCCTGTTCTTTGCAGGCTTATTCCTTGCCGTCGGCGAAGTTTGCAACATGATCGGAGTGGCATGCGCCGTGCCGGTCAGCGCACAGCTCGGCAAAAGGATGTCGATGATTGTCAGCTCTCTGACACTCGCCGTCCTAAGTGTGGCCTTCTTCTATGTCCCTGTATCCCAGAGCGGTTTCATGGTCATGCTCCTATTGCAGGTTGCTATCTCCGTACTCACCGGCATCATATCACCCCTCATCTGGTCAATGTACGCCGACGTTGCCGACTATGCAGCCGAGCAGAACGGCACTTCATCCACGGCACTAATCTTCTCTTCAGGCTCTATGGCTCAGAAATTCGGAGGTGCCTTGGCGGGCTGGGGACTGATCCTCATGCTCAGCGTGTTCGGCCTCGTGCCTAATGCTCCGGTACAGACAGGGCAGGCTCTTCTTGGCCTCCAACTTGCAATGTCGTGGATACCGGCCGGTGTAGCTATGATTATGGCGGCCGTTGCGTTCTGTTACCCTCTCGGACGTCGCGTTTCAGGCCGTGCCGTCACGGTGGCTTCCACAATCGGAGCTGCAATCCTTCTCTCTGCACCTCAGACGATGGCTCTCGATGCACCCGACTACGCCAACTATAAGAGGTATCGTGAAGCCAATTCAGCTCTTGCCCGCGATTCAGCTAAAGTCAGAGTCGTGCTCATGGGCAATTCGATCACCGACTTCTGGCCCGGGAGAGCTCCCGCTATGTTCGAGCGCAATCCCGACATCATCGGCCGGGGGATAGCCGGACAGACAAGCTGGCAGTTCCTCTTAAGGTTCAGGCAGGATGTTGTGGACCTCAATCCCGAAATCGTTGTGATAAACTACGGCACTAACGATATCGCTGAAAATTCCGGCCCCTATAATGAAGACACTACTTTTGCCAATGTCTGCTCTATGGTAGACATTGCAAGAGCTAACGGCATCAAGGTTGTACTCGCATCGTGCCTCCCTGCCGAAGGATTCAGCTGGCGTCCTGAAATAAAGGACGCTATGCCAAAAATCATTAGTCTCAACAACCGCGTCCGCGAGTTTGCCGACTCCCATGGAATTCCCTATGTTGATTACTTCAACGCTCTGGTCAATCCCGAAAAAACGGCAATGGATCCTAAGTACGCCGATGAAAACCCGGCTGTCCACCCCAACTTGGCAGGTTACACGGTCATGGAGCAAATCCTCCTGCCATATCTCAATCTATAAAACGATTAATAAATAATCATATCCGCGGTTTCCGGTCACACTCTCGGTAACCGCGGATTTTTTTGTAACTTTGCACAATCCTTTTGTACAAATTTACTATCCAACGCTAATGTCTGCCATTTATCACTATCTGCGCCTCACAGTTGCCCTTGCTGCTATCGCCACAACAATGTCTTCCGAACTGAGTTCCCGAACTAACGGACTCGATCCTGTCGACTATGTGAGCACACTCGTCGGCACACAATCCAAACACTCGCTTTCCACAGGCAATACCTACCCGGCAATTGCAATGCCCTGGGGTATGAATTTCTGGACACCACAGACCGGTAGAATGGGCGACGGCTGGACATATACTTACGACGCCGACAAAATCCGCGGATTCAAACAGACACACCAGCCAAGCCCGTGGATCAACGATTACGGACAGTTCGCCATAATGCCAGTGGTAGGCCGACCCGTTTTCAACGAAGACGAGCGGGCAAGTTGGTTCTCACATAAAGCCGAAACTGCCACTCCTTATTATTACAGAACTTATCTCGCCGACTACGATGTCGTAGCAGAAATTACTCCTACCGACCGTGCTGCCATTCTCCGCTTCACCTTCCCGGAAACCGACAATGCCTATATTGTCGTCGACGCTTTCGACAGCGGATCGTCCGTAACTGTCCTCCCCGACAGCCGGACGATAATAGGCTACACCACCAAAAACAGCGGCGGAGTGCCCGACAACTTCCGCAACTATTTCGTCATCGAATTCGACAAGCCTTTCACATACGTCGCTACCGTCTCCGACGGAAACATCAATCAATCAGCAACTTCAGTCACCGCTAATCATGCCGGGGCGATAGTCGGATTCTCCACCCGCCGTGGCGAAAAAATCAACGCCCGCGTGGCCTCATCCTTTATTAGTCCGGAACAGGCCATGCTCAATCTCTCCGAGCTCACCGACTCCGACTTCGACGGTATAAAGCAGAAAGGACGCGATCGCTGGAACCGGACCCTCGGACGTGTCGAAATCGACGACGACTACATCGACCGTCTCCGCACATTCTACTCCTGCCTCTACCGATCAGTCCTCTTCCCGCGGTCTTTCTACGAAATCGATGCCGACGGGAACCCTATCCATTACAGTCCCTACAATGGTCAGATTCTCCCGGGCTACATGTTTACCGACACCGGCTTCTGGGATACTTTCCGTTCACTCTTCCCACTCCTGAACCTGCTCTACCCTTCTGTCAACGAAAAGATGCAGGCAGGACTGGCAAACGCCTATCGTGAGAGCGGATTCCTTCCCGAGTGGGCAAGTCCGGGACACCGTGCTTGCATGGTCGGCAACAATTCCGCATCGGTCGTAGCCGACGCATATCTCAAAGGCGTAGACTCCGGCGATATCGCGACTCTCTGGGAAGCTGTCGTCAGCGGAACAGACAAAGTTCACCCCGACGTATCCTCTACCGGCCGACTCGGGCATGAATATTACAACACTCTCGGCTACGTCCCCTACGACGTAAACATCAACGAAAACGTTGCCCGCACACTCGAATACGCCTACGACGACTGGTGCATCTACCGCCTCGGCCGGGCGCTCGGCAAACCCGAATCGGAAATCGCACCCTTCGCGCAGCGGGCCATGAACTATAAGAATACATTCGATCCCACCCACCGCCTTATGAGAGGGAAGAACGCCGACGGCACTTTCCAGTCACCATTCAACCCGCTTAAATGGGGCGACGCTTTCACCGAAGGAAACAGTTGGCACTACACGTGGTCGGTTTTCCACGATCCTCAGGGGCTTATCGAACTAATGGGCGGTAAAGAATCTTTCAACGAAATGCTTGACTCTGTCTTCATCCTCCCTCCCGTCTTCGATGAAAGCTACTATAATTTCGTCATCCACGAAATCCGCGAAATGCAGATCATGAACATGGGTAACTATGCCCACGGCAATCAGCCTATCCAGCATATGATCTATCTCTACAACTACTCAGGAGAACCCTGGAAAGCTCAGTACTGGCTTCGCGAAGTTATGGACCGGATGTACACCCCCAACCCCGACGGATACTGTGGCGATGAAGACAACGGCCAGACCTCAGCCTGGTACGTATTCTCTGCCCTCGGCTTCTATCCCGTATGCCCGGGGAGCAACCAGTATGTATTGGGAGCGCCCCTCTTCGACAAAGCTACTGTACACCTCGAAAACGGCCGCGACGTCGTTATTTCTGCAAAAAACAACTCCGACACCAACCGCTACATCGACAGAATGACACTCAACGGTAAAGTTTACGACAAAAACTTCCTCAACCACTCCGACATTATGAAAGGAGCAACGATCAACTGTTCGATGACCGATGCTCCTAATATGACAAGAGGAACTGCAGAATCTTCCGCGCCCTACTCGTTCAGCAAAGATAAATAAGCTTCTACCTCCCCGTTGCCTGCAGATAAGCCAGCTTCTTTATCTGGAACTGTCCGTAGGCCTCCACAAACTTATCCTGCGACTGCAGGTAGAGAGTCTGTGCATTGAGAAGATCTGTAATAGTAGTGGTTCCCGCATTGTAGAAATTCTTATTAAGCCGCAGATTCTCCTCCGACTGAGTGATCGACTCCTTCGCTATCTGCATCTGTGTGTACGAAGTCGTCAGATCATTCCATGCATTAGCCATTGCTATCATAAGCAGCTGCGAATTATCTTCCAGCTGAGTCCGGGCTATCTGTGTTTCGAGCTTTTTCTTCTTGATATTGTGCGAGCCACCCCACCAGTCGGTCAGTGGTACACTCACTGTCACATAAACGTTGGCAAACGAATGCCCCTGCTCCATAAGGTGCTCGTAATTGTAGCCTGCGCCTGCAGCCACCATAGGTAGGTTGTTACCCACGGCTATTCGCTGTTCGAGCTCCTTAGCCTTAACATTCTGTGCAAGAAGTCCATGCCCCACGGTCTGGTCGAGGCAATCCTCAGGAGCCCTGTAGATATCATAGGGAAACTCAGGTACGACACCTGCCTCGATATCAGTGGCCACATCCACCGAGCCCGTGATCCCTTTACCGACATACTGCGACAGAAGCATCCTCATCACGGATATTCCGTTGTCGAGCTCAGCGCGGGCAACGAGCATCTCGTTTCTCTTTAGCTTAACTTCAAGCAGATCGTTTGTGGTCGTTAAGCCAGCGTCAACATAACTCTGAACCTGCCCGGTGAGTGTATCGAGCATAGCAATCACACCCTCAAGCGTGTTGTGCTTGGAGTGCAGCGAAACGAGTTGCCAATAGTACTGCTCCACATCATGTCTCACCTCATCTGCCGTCTGGCGTTGTTGCAGACGGCTCACTTCCTCACCTACATGCGCGAGTTTATTGCCGTTCACAATGCGTCCGCCGAGAAAGACGGGCTGAACAAGATTGATGCCACCGAACGATCCCTTCTTTATCAACCGGAGATTAAAGTCCATATCGTCCAGACCCATTCCGAGCATCGACAGCGGCAAGGTAAAACGATGCTGAAGCATGCCGTGATTAGCCGTAAAGGCTGCCCCTGCGGCGCTTATCGACGGGAAATATTTTGTAAAAGCCTCCCGCGAGGTTTCCCGCGAAGCTTTTAGAGTATATTCAGCCGTGCGCATCCGGGCATTGTTTTCGAGAGCAAGATCCACACACTCTTCCAGCGTCAGTTGCTGAGCAGTGAGCGGCAGGGCGCTCAGAAGAGCTACTCCTGCCATGATGCCATATATCTTTTTCATTTTTCGGTAGTTTTTACAGATTTCTTCTCCATCACTTTCCAATAAAGCACGGGGATAACGGTCACGATAAAGAAGAACGTAATGATTGTACCCCAGAAGATTACAGTTCCCATAGGCCGCCATAGAGGTGTACCCGTAAGCACCATGGGAAGCACACCCATCGACGCTGCGGCGGAAGTCAGGAAGATAGGACGCATACGCCGCTCGGCGCTATGGAAAATAGCTTCCTTCACCGTCATTCCTTCGGAGCGCTGTAGCTCTTCCGAGTAATCTATCATGATTATCACATTTCTCACTAAGATACCCATTAGCGATATGAAACCGAGCGTACACGTAAGCGAAAGCACCTCTCCCTGTATGGCAAGGCCGATACCCGCTCCAGGTATACACAGCACTATGCATAGCAGAAGAAGAGCCGACGTAGTCACGTTCTTGTAGTGCCAGAGAAGAATAAAGAAAATGATTACAACTGCCATAAGCAACGCCGAAATGATCGGAGGCCACATTTCTTCCGACTGGCTGTAGTCGCCGCCATACTCAAGGGTTACGCCTTCGGGAAGTTCAAGACCCTTTAATTTCTTTATCAGTTTGTCGGTCACTACAAGAGCGAACTCTCCTCGCTCCACTTCCGAGCTTACGGTGACGCAAGGAATACCGTTGCGATGTGAAAGCTGTCCGTAGTTCCATGACGGCAACACATCGGCAACCTGACGAAGCGGTGCACTTCCGAATCCCAGCACAGGGAGGGAAGCGGCCTTAAGATCGTCTACGTCAGCTCGTTCCGATGTAGGAGTCCGCAAGACAACAGGAGTAGCATAAGTCCCGTCCCACACCGTAGCCACAGGCAAGCCCGACGGGGTATACCTCATGGCAAGATTTGCCTCAAGCATCATATCGCTCATGCCAAGACGCGACATCGTAGTGTAATCGGGAGCCACTCGGGCCGACACTAAAGGTGAGTTAAGGCTCGTACTTACAAGATTTATCTCAGGTAGAGAGCGCATTATTTCCATTACCGAATCCGACACGGCATGAAGCTTGCTGTAATCATCGCCCTTTACTCTTACTTCTACAGGATAAGCGGCGTTCGAATACGACAATTGCTTGAACCGTACTTTAGCCTCGGGAAAGTAATCGCGGTACTTCGGAGTGTATTCATTCAATAGCTCTATCGTAGCCTCATTGCTCACGGTATTTACTATAAACTGGGCGAAATTGGGGCCGCCGACCTGAGGTGCATAAGTTGTCTGGAAGCGGGGCGACGAGCAGCCATGAAAATTTGCCACCGACACAACCCTGTCGTCCTTTTCCAGTATTTTGGTCAGAGAGTCTGCCACTATATCGGTCTGCGCCAGAGGAGTACCTGTAGGCAGATAGATTTCCACGGCAAACTGATTTCGCTCTGCAATAGGCATCAGCTGCATCGGCCGCGACAGAAGCAACCAGCTGCCACCTACGGTCAGCACAACTGCCAGAATCAGCACCGCCGCCGGATGATTGAAGCACACCGCAATAAGTCGGTCATAACCGGCCTGCATACTCCGCATCAGCGAAAAGTGTTTCTGCGCCTGCTGACCCCCATTTTCCGCCAGATCAGCTACCTTTCCGGGTTTTATAAATCGGTACTGCAGGAATGGTACCAATAGCTCGGCGATCAGAAGCGAACCCGAAAGTATCAGAGTGATTGCCCAGGGGAAATCTGTAAGGAAGTCCCTGAACATTCCCGTCATCGTAAAGAGGAAGGGGAAGAAAGTAATGGAAATAGCCAGAGTGGCAGAGAAAATAGACTTCAGGAACTCCGACGCCGAGCGTATCGACGCTTCCTTCCTGTCCATTCCTTCGCCGATCAGTTCAACATAGTCGTCGATGATAACCACCGAATTGTCCACTATCATACCTAACGATACTATCAGGCACGCGAATGTCACAGTATTCAGTTCTATGCCGAACACATCGAAAAGCCCAAGAGAGATAAAGATAGTGATCGGTATGGTCGCTGCTGCGATCAACGCAACTCGTATCGGCAGCAGGAAGACGATTACCACTATCACCGCAAGCACGGCGATGAGGAGTTCCCGTAGAAAATCCATCACACTGCTATTTACCACCTGCGGCTGATTGGTAATCTTGAAAAGAGTTACATCTTCGGGTAGCTGTTTCTGGAAGTCCTCGATTTGCCGTTCAACGAGCTCACCCATTTTCACGATATTGTTACCCGGCTTCATCTCTACCGACAGAAGTATGCACTTCCGTCCGTTGTTGGTGATATACGAGGTCGGCTCAGGATACTCTCGCTTCACCTCCGCGAGATCCTTAAGTCTTACCACATCTCCCTCAGGGGTTGCAAGCACAATCTGATCGGCGATATCGGCTACTGAATTCAGAGGGTCGTCGACATAGATAGGAGAAGTATAGCTGTCAGAGCGAAGTTCTCCGCCGGTGGTCTGGAAGCCCTTTGAAAAAAGACTCGCCGCTAAGGTCTTCTCCGAGATGCCGTAGTGAGAAAGCCGCTCCGGATCAACGGTTATGGAGATCTGCTCGTTCTGCTTCCCGAATACATTCATCGTGCCGACACTCTCAACAGTGCGCAGCCTATCCTGAAGATCGTCCATGTAGTCGCTCAGCTCACGGTAAGTCTTGTCCTCACTCTCCATAGTTATCAGAAGAGCCGAAGTATCTCCGAAATTTGATATAACCTCCACGGCAAGTACTCCGGGTGGCAACTGACGCTTCACATTTGCGAGCTCTCGGCTGAAAGTATTCCAGAACGAGTCGGTATCGTTTATCTTGTCATCAAGCTCTACGTAGATCATCACCATTCCGTCGGTGGCGTTCGACGTAGTCTTCACCTTGTTCACCTCCTTGAAACTGAACACATAGTTCTCAAGGGGCTTCATCACCTGCTGCTCCATTTCCGCTGAGGTTGCCCCGGGATATACCGCAACAAGCACTCCTTCACGTATCGTGAAATTCGGAAACTCATTCTTATCCATGGTCTTGAGAGCATACACACCGAATATCACCAGCATGCACACCATCAGCACAACCACGTTGGCATACTTCACGCCCCATACCACAAGGGGCGAATTCTTGACAGGAGGCAGCTTCGACAGCAACCCTCCCTCAATATTCTTTTTTGATGAATCCATAGCCTACCGTCAATTTATGGATGTTACCTCAGTGCCTCGCGACACTTTTTCCATTCCGGCCACGATCACCTTCTCACCGGCACTGAGTCCGGATTCGATAGCGATTCCCTCGGGAAGCATCGCTCCGGGGCACACAACTCGTTTCACAGCCGTACCTGCCGAATCAAGCCATACAAACTGTGTATTGTCGGCTGACAGTAGCACGGCTCCGGTAGGAAGAATCACACCCTTAGTATCGCTGCTCTTCTCAACTTCCACTTCACAGATCATGCCGGGAAGAAGGCGTCCGCCCGCATTATTCACAAGATATTTCACCTGGTAGGAGCGCGACAGAGGATTGGCGACAATCCCCTTCTCAACGAGTTCTCCCGCATACGATTCTTCGCCCGTCGACTTGCTGCGTATCGTTGCCTTTGCCCCTGTCGAGAACTTGGAAATATCATTTTCAGGAATAGAAATCACCACTTTCACATCCTTGATATCCACAAGCTTTACCACCGGAAGACCAGGAGCGGTAGTCTGACCTGCAGAAGCCATTTTCTCCGCTACTACACCCGTCACGGGAGCATAAAGCTTTGCGTCGTCCAGAGCTATCCTTGCTATCTCGGCTGCGCTCTCGGCCTGCTTCAGCTTGCTCTGAACATCTACCCATTTTATCTCAGGAAGAGAATTGGAGTCATGAAGAAGTTTCATGCGATTGTAAGCATCACGGGCCTGCTCAAGAGTGGCATTGGCAATATCATAAGCGTTCCGGAGTGTGCCGTCGTCGAGAGTTCCTATCAGCTGACCCTTCGTCACCTTGTCACCTTCCGACACCGTTAAGGTCTTGATAGTTCCCGCGGCCGAAAAACTTACCACTGTAGCATTTTCTTCCTCTACGGTTCCGGAATACGTGAAAGTTTCGCCTACTCCGCTCTCGCTCACAGTCATAGTCTTGACTCGTACTGCTCCGCGTGTCGCGGAATCTTCCTTTGCTTCGTGCCCGCATGAGGACATCATAAAAAGTATGCCGGTCAGCAACAACGCCCGACTCATAATTTTACAGTTCATATCTTTGATATTTCCGGTTATATTTTTTAAAGTGCAAAATTAATGCTTATTCTCCGGCCTATAAATGTCATCTTTGTATATAAAATTGTCAGATAGTTCGATTATATTATGATTTATTTGGATTTTCTACGAAAATGCACTTATTTTGTAAGAAATAAATCTCATCCATGCACGCACCTCTTCAGATAGCCACCGTACATCTCCCCGACGACATACGTCCCCATACATTTGACATGGCAGGGCGCTGTGCTTTCGCAATCTGCACCAAAGGTGAATTTAAAATCAGAATATTCAACGAGCACTACACCGTCGGCCGCGATTCAATCCTCGCCTGTATGCCATTCGTAAATATTGAGGTGAGCCAAGTGATCGATCCGGCAGAAGTAATAATAGGCTACATTCGCATCCAAGAAGTCCCCGTTCTCATTAATCGTTGGGTAAATACATACAACCTCAGCCATATCCAGAGCAATCCTCTCGTCAGCACGACAAGCCTCCAGACAGCTCGGATTCTCGAAGCTATCAGGAGCTATCAGACCGAATGCACCGAAAATTCCCAACTGTTCGACAATGAAATCTGCAACCGCATCCAGTCCGATATAATCGATTTCAAAAGCAGTCTCATCATCGCCCTCGTACTGCGCACTTATTTCACTAACATGCCCATGCGAGTGAGCGGTCACTCTCATCGCGACATCATCTTCCTGCGCTTCACACTCTCTCTTTATGGCAATTTTAGAGAGCACCGCGAGGTTAGTTTCTATGCCGAGCGTTCAGGGGTAAGTCTTAAATATTTCTCCACAATCATACGTCAGCTTACCGGTACAACTCCCTCACAATGGATCGAGACAGTCGTTATTGCCGAGGCAAAATCACTCCTCGCCGATCTTAACAGAAGCATCAAAAGTATCGCCATTACACTAAACTTCCCCGACGCCCCTACTTTCACCAAATATTTTCAGCGTATCACCGGAGTAACTCCTAAAGAGTTCCGGAAGTCTATCCTCCCGTAAACAACAACGCGGGTAAAAGCATTGTATGGTATGAACAGATACGCTTTTCGAATATATTATGATACAGAATTTTGAAATAGCAGGCCTTACTTGCACCTGTGCAGCAAACCCAGGCTCTGATAAGATAGCATATATCCTCTACCCCGTCGACATTCTCACTCAGTGGGTGGAAGCGGCATCCGAACGATACAATACCGCAATTGTTGTGGTCACCGGCATGGACTGGCAGAATGTTTTCAGCCCATGGCCCGCACCGGGAGTCCCGAAAGGAACACCCGATTTCCTCGGAGAATCGCCCGACTTCCTTAATCTCCTACGGCAGCAGTTAATCCCCGCAGTCGAATCCAGACTCAACCTCAGTTCCCCTCCCGAGCGAAGCCTCGTCGGCGTATCGATGTCAGGCCTCTTCACCCTTTGGCAATGGATGCTCTGCGACACCTTCACCAACATCGCCTCACTCTCCGGTTCATTCTGGTACGAAGGATTCCTCGATTGGATGAAAAGCCGCGTTAGTTCTCCCAAAACAGGCAAAGCATTCTTCCTCCTCGGCGATCAGGAATCAAAATCTAAAGTCAAGGCTTTCGATGCCGTAGGTGAGAACACTCAGCAGATCATATCACTCCTCGAACACACCGGAATAAATGTAGAATTCCAAAGCGTCCCCGGCAACCACTACTCCGACCCCATACCGCGCCTCGACAGAGCTTTCTCTGCCCTTTACCTCCCCTCCTGACCTTGACATTCCGATTTTAATTGCTAAATTTGCACATCTTCTGCCTATTAGATGTTCAAATTCAATGAAAGTCACACCACACATCCTCTTCCTTTTAGTATGCTTGATTATCGGCGCGTGTTCGACCGACGAACCCCGCGGCGAAGAATCCAAACCCGGCAACAGCCTTCCCGACCCCGAAGAAACCGTCACAGTCTCGCTTTACAAAAACTCAGGTGCTGATATCGACGGTATATACATCGACGCTTCCGATAGCTTCACCTCTGAAAATGGCTGGATGTTTGCATCCCTCGGTGCTATCAAAGGATTGGGCAGCGTCACCGAAATTCCTTGGGACGGCTGGGCATCTACGGCCAAAGTAAAGAAAGGGAACGGATACATAGCCTACTCTCCCCTTCAAAACAAATTTTACCGTCTCTTCGTCAGCAACAGCGCTACCGACGAAATGGGCACACTCACCGGCTTTCAGATTAAATACCAACAACCATTCTACGGCGCCGACGATATCCTCACTTTCGATAGCTCAGAGTTTTCAGCTTCTTTCAACGGAGGAACATTGA
Source organism: uncultured Bacteroides sp. (assembly GCA_964472555.1). Taxonomy (GTDB): domain Bacteria; phylum Bacteroidota; class Bacteroidia; order Bacteroidales; family Muribaculaceae; genus CAG-873. Next base: position 2,060 of record CAYYQS010000053.1, on the reverse strand, counting down.
CAGCCACATTCACCACTTCATCTCTCATCCCCGTCTCTTCTATTGAGACAGACTGCGACTGGATTACACCTCAAAGCATCAACTATGGTATTCTCATCGACCGACAGCGGGGCATCACTTTCACCATATCTCCTACATCATCTCTATCTCCCTCTGTAGGCCACATCTACATCAAAAACTTTCATGGAAGCAGCACCGTCATCACAATCAACCGCCAGGCATTGATTCCCTGGGAGGCAACCACTACTATCTACAACTTAAAAAAAGAATATTGGGACGCCGCCAAAAACTATACACGTCAAATCAACCCCTCCACCATTATCCGGGGAAAAGTTGTATCCTCCGACCAAGACGGCAACATCTACAAATCCCTCTGCGTCGACGACGGCACTGCAGCAATCTCCCTTTCGATAAATGCCTATAACATCTACACCCAAATACCCTACGGACAATGAGCATCTGGAGTCGCTCCATCAGTACCAAAACAACCCGGAGATATTGATGACTAAGCAGATTGTCCTGATTACGCATGTCAGATTTTGGACCGACCTGATCAATTACTTTCTCATCTATCGTCCTCTTGAATCAGTGTCAGCGTTTGACGGCAACTTTGTAAAGCTAATGGGAAGGTCTGATTTGAGAAGATACGTTATATTTGATGAGACACCAACTTTCATCAAGCCGTTCTTCTCTATGCCTCGTTCA
>CAYYQS010000053.1:0-1345 GCA_964472555.1 uncultured Bacteroides sp. | reverse complement strand
CATTGCTTGGGTGCTTCTCGAATTATAATGGAGGCAAATGGGAGTGTATGAATCTTCAAGGAGTCAAGGACGCATACGATAAATTCTTCTATGATTCTTCTATTTCACCATTCCCAAAAGCTCCAAACAAGATCAACACAATAAAGCGAGATGTGGTATTGAATCTGATTCCACAGTATTACCCACAGTGGATTGCAGCTACAACTCAGGATGTCAATATCTCTTTTACACCTCTGCATTTCTGCGTCCCGGTTATTAATACACATCTCCTTGTGCTTGAAGGTGCCGGTAATGTGCTTTTCGACAACTCCCAATATTACCGAATGCTTGATGTGGGGCAAAAATACAACTGTAAAGTTGTATTTGAAAGCTTCCCCTTTGATATCAAACGACGAGAACATGGAAAGAGAGGATTCGGAGATTTTATGAAATGGCTGACTTCAAAACTTAAACAGAATGAAAAATCAGGAAAGAAAAGCCTGGTGGTGGTCTGGAAGAATCAAGGCGAAGAGTATAACACCAGCGCACAAGGTTATTATGAAGAGGTTGTAAAGACTTTGGGACGAAAAAAGATTGGTAAAGACTCCTATAAGGTTATCTATTACGGTAGCCCCCAAAGTAAATCAACCAACGATTTCAGGGATTACTCGGAGATAATATTGGCGGGAGTATGGAATCTTCCACCATCGATGGATAAGATCAGGGAACAATATGGGATTACAATCGTCCATACTCATATCCGTCTTTGGGAGTTCATCCAGTTGCTATGCCGGATAGGGATAAGACAACATGACGGCGGAGAATATACTGTCTGCTATTCCTCAGATTACAGCGACAACTTCATAAATGCTCTTAAGGAGTACTTCGTGGCTGATATAGTTCCGAAGACTGAGGTGGAAAACGAGAAATATCCTGAATGGCTTAAGCAACGGTTTGGGGAGATAAAGATCCATAAGTCGGTCAAGGAAGATATAATCACCCTCGCCCACTCAAAGCCGGCGATCCTTGAAGCCTTAAGAAACAAAATGCACTGCGACATTGATATCCTCTTATCTGAACTCTACGGAATAGTTAAGAGAAGCAGGAGAAAAAAAGATGAATATAAAGCGCTCGTCAACAGTCTTAAATCTCTTGACATAAATTTAAACATAAAATAGAAAGGGCGGTGAAAATGCCTGGTTGCTAATACTATATAGGTTTAATTTCACCGCCCTAAATCATTTAGCATCTAATTATATGTAGATAAGAATGAACAGACAACAGTATTCTTTTCAAAGACAATGTAATGAAATTACCCGGAGCTTCGCCCCTTGGGCCCATTTACTGAAAAGGGGGGAGAGTCTAA
>CAYYQS010000052.1:0-15475 GCA_964472555.1 uncultured Bacteroides sp. | reverse complement strand
TGTTGGGAAGTCTTCGGCGTTGGCGGGGTTTCATTTTACCTTTAGTTAGTTTTTGAGTGCAAAGGTAAGGGGTGAAATGAGCCGATGATGTGCGGAAATCCCGGGGGTGGGGAAAATATGCCGTAGAAGGGGAATGTGTGCGATTCGTAAAACCGTAGCAAAAAGTTCGGCGGCCTTCGGGCGCCTTGCGCGTTTGGGGCCTTTTACCCGGCACACCCCTCCGCCTGCGGCTACGGTGTGGGCCGGGCTACGATTTGACCGGCGGCGCTTCGCGGCGCCATTCGTTGATGGTATTGTTTTTCAAATTACTTGGCTACAGCCAACTCGCGGTGGCCGAAGAAGCGGTCGATGATCTGTGCTATTGCACCGTCGCCGGTGATGTTGCATGCTGTGCCGAAGGAATCCATTGAAATGTAGAGGGCTATCATCATAGCGTTGTCGGTCTCGGAGAAGCCGAGGACGCTCGAAAGAAGTCCTAAGGATGCCATGATTGCGCCGCCGGGCACTCCGGGTGCGGCGACAATGGTTATGCCGAGCATGCCTATGAACCCTAAGAATGCCATAGGATCGAGGGGTACTCCTTTGACTATCATCAGAGCTACGGCACAGCAAACGATCTTGAGTGTGGATCCGGACATGTGAATGGTGGCGCAAAGAGGGATGACAAACCCGGCCACATCTTTGCTCACTCCCATTTTTATGGTTTGCTCAAGCGTTACGGGGATTGTGGCTGCCGAGGACTGTGTGCCAAGGGCGGTTGCGTAGGCAGGTAGCATCGTCTTGAGGGATTTGAAGGGATTCAGGCCTGAGAAAAAAGATGCGATGCAGTACTGCGCCACGAGGAGGAATATGTGGAGGGCAAAGATGACTGCAATGATCTTGATGAAAGTCATGAGCACGGGCGCCACAGCTCCCGTTGCGGTCATGTCGAGGAAAATGTTGAAGATGTACACCGGGAGGAGGGGGATGATAATCTTCATTATCAGCAGATTGATGACGGTGCGGAATTCGTCGATGCATTTTTTGAGCGTCCGGGTCTGTTCGGGGCGAGCAGCACAGGCAAAGCCAAGGACGAAGGCGAGCACGAGTGCTGTCATAACGGTCATCAGCGGATCAATTGCAATGGTGAAGAAGGGCTCTGCACTTTCGCCTCCGCTACCGGTGGCGGTACTGTAGGATCCCGGGGTGATAAGATGAGGAAATATAGTGGATGCCGACCAGTAGGCGAGCATTCCCGATCCGAAAGTCATGGCATAGGCTATGAGCACTGTAGCCAAGAGCATGGCCCCGGCACGACGTCCGATATCGGCGATAGCCGGAGCAACGAAGCCTACAATCAGGAGCGGAATGGTGAAGCCGAGGAATGAGCTGAATATGCTGCCGAAGGTGGCAAAACTTCTCACGAGCCACTGCGGGAATACGAAAGCGGCAGCAATGCCGAGCACTATAGCTATTGCTACGCGGCCTAAGAGGCCGATATGGAATCTGTGCTTTTTCATGGATTTGATTCGGTCTCTTCTTTTTCAGCCGGAGTTTCTTTCGGGACGAGCAGGGCGCTCATTTCCCAAAGAGCGTACACGGGTATGAAAACGATCATGAGGGTGAACGGATCGCCTGTGGGTGTGATAAGAGCGGCTATTATCAATATGGCCACAATGGCGTGTCGGCGGTATTTGTGGAAGAATGGCCTCTTAAGGAGTCCGGCTTTACCGAGCATCCATGATAGCAGGGGTAATTCAAATACAGCACCAAGCATGATAAGCATGGTAAAGAAGTTGTCCATATAGGACTCCAGCGATACAATGGGTCGGATAGTGCTACTGAGGCTGTATTCAGCAAGAAAGCGTACTGCCAGCGGAAATACGAGGAAATATCCCGTGACTACGCCTAAGTAGAACATGATATTTCCGAAGATGAATGCTTTCGATGCTCCACGGCGCTCGTGCTCGTAGAGGCCGGGCGCGACAAATCCCCACAGTATATATATAATGATAGGGAAGCAGATGAGCAGTGATGCCCAGCATGCTGCCGAAAAGTGCACGAAGAGCTGTGAGGTAAGCTCCAGACTGACGATGTCGACCGAAAAAGTGCTCGCAGTGGTGAGCTCGGCCATACCCGAGCTTCGGGCGATGTCGTTGACTAAGCGGTAGGTGATGAAATTTCCCGAACAAGGGGCCATGATGACATTGTCGAAAAGCCAGGGCATAGCAACAAAAGTGGCCGTGGCCACTACTGCCACCACCACCACAATTCTGAAGAGCACACCCCGGAGTGCGTCGAGGTGATCCCAGAAGCTCATCTGAGTCTGACCCGAATCAGGCACGGCAGTCGGGCTTTAGTCACGGTCTTTGCCCTGAGGCTCCGAGGGCTTTTCGTCGAGAGTCTTGTTTAGTTCTTCTTTCGCCTCTGCCATGCCTTTCTTGAAGTGCTGTATTCCTTGGCCGAGACCGCGCATGAGCTCGGGAATCTTCTTACCGCCGAAAAGCAGTAGAATGACAAGAAGGATGATGATGAGCTGCCAGCCGCGCATGTTGCCTATGAAAATTGGCAGGATATAGAGAGATGTCATAGCTTTAATTGGGTGTGTCGTAAATATTAAGATTGTAAAGTTAGGGATAATTCATCAAAAATTCCTAACTTTGCAAAGTTTTTTAGGATATTTTATAACAGACCATATATGAAAGCATACGTTTTTCCCGGTCAGGGTGCCCAGTTCGTAGGCATGGGTAAAGACCTCTACGAAAACAATCCCGAAGCCCGCGCCCTCTTCGAGAAGGCAAACGAAATACTCGGATTCCGAATTACCGATCTTATGTTCGAAGGCACAGACGAAGATCTTCGCAAGACGGCTGTTACCCAGCCCGCGATCTTCCTACACTCCGTGCTACTGGCCAAGAGCCTCGGCAGCGAATTCAAGCCCGACATGGTAGCGGGTCATTCCTTGGGTGAATTCTCCGCACTCGTAGCAGCCGGAGCCCTCGACTTCGAGGATGGTCTCCGCCTTGTAGCTGCCCGCGCAAATGCAATGCAGAAGGCTTGCGAGCTCACTGAATCCACAATGGCTGCTGTACTTGCCCTTCCTGATGAGAAGGTTGAGGAAATCTGCGCAGGAATCGACGGCGTGGTTGTCTGTGCAAACTACAACTGCCCGGGTCAGCTCGTAATCTCGGGCGAAGTTGCAGCTATCGATGCCGCTTGTGAGGCTCTCAAGGCTGCCGGTGCCAAGCGCGCCCTGAAGCTCAAGGTTGGCGGAGCATTCCACTCGCCCTGCATGGAACCCGCCCGCGCCGAACTCGCCGAAGCTATCGAGAACACTAAGTTCCACGAACCTATCTGCCCCGTTTTCCAGAACGTGGACGCTCTTCCTCACACCGATCCTGCCGAAATCAAGGCAAATCTCGTGGCTCAGCTCACAGCTCCCGTGCGCTGGACACAGACCGTACGCAACATGATTGCCGATGGTGCTACAGAATTCATCGAACTCGGCCCGGGCAAAGTTCTTCAGGGTCTGGTGGCCAAGATCGATCCCTCAGTATCTGTTTCCGGTCTTCAGTAATCTTTCTGCAGACAGAAAAATAATAGAGCAGGGGAGTGTTGTCGCCGACTTCACTCCCCTCATAATTTCACAATCCGCATGATTATCAACGTAGCAGACCCCAACGATCCGGCTTTAGCCCCCTATACCTCCCTCACTGAGGCACAGCTCCGCAACCGTCTGGACCCCGCAAACTCTCTCTTTATCGCCGAGAGTCCGAAGGTGATACGCGTGGCTCTCGATGCAGGCTATAGACCGATGTCGATACTGTGTGAAGAGAAGCATATTTCAGGCGATGCCGCTGATATCATAGCGCGATGTCCGGAAATTCCCGTCTACACCGGCAAGAGGGAGATGCTCGCAGGAATTACCGGTTATACCCTCACTCGCGGTGTGCTTGCCGCCATGAAGCGCCCCGACTTGCCTTCGGTAGAGAAAATTCTGGAGGGAGCGAAGCGGGTGGCTGTAATCGACGGGGTTGTCGACACTACAAATATCGGGGCAATCTTCCGCTCCGCCGCGGCTCTCGGCATTGATGCCGTGCTGCTTACTCCGACGTCGTGCGATCCTCTCAACCGCCGAGCGGTGCGAGTATCAATGGGTACGGTCTTTCTTGTGCCCTGGACATGGCTCACCGGGGGATATGCGCAACTTGCGGCGCTGGGGTTCAAAACAGTGGCAATGGCTCTCAGAAACGACTCGATAGAGCTTGATTCTCCCATGCTGAAGGCGGAACCGCGTCTTGCCATAGTACTCGGGACTGAAGGTGACGGTCTCGCCGACGAGGCGATCGGAACTTCCGATTATGTTGTGAAGATTCCCATGAGTCACGGTGTGGACTCGCTCAACGTAGCAGCTGCGTCGGCGGTAGCGTTCTGGGAGTTAGCGCACAAAAAATAAGCAGGACTTACTTATCATCCCACGGATATTTCCGCTTAGGATTGCGTGGGAACCACCCTTTGTGCACACGCTCTTGCTGCTCTTCAATCTCCTTTATGGACCAGAATGAAGAGAATGCCGCCACTCCTGCAAGAATTGAAAGAACGGTGTCGGTGAGCACAACTGAAACACCGCAGAGGATTATACCGGCAACGAGAAACCACCATTTCGAGCGTGTGCCGAAATAGTATTCGCTCTTGATTACCAGCGGATGAAAGAGCCCGATGATGAGAAAGGTTGCCAGACCAATCACGAGGCCCGCTATATGGTATTGTGAAAGTAAATCGTTGATCATGCCTGCAAAGTTATGTAAGCAAATCGATTCGGGGGGATTGAATGGCTATTTGTTGACATGTTTTAACAAATATGCCATAATTAAGGCAACGAATGTTAAAGAGTGGTCATTTTTTTAGCTTCGATTGTTAATTAAGAGAAGCAAAGGACTTACCTTTGCAGAATAATCACGTAGAAACACCTCAAGATGCAGAATATACTTACCAATCTGGTACGCCTTCAAGAGAAAGCCTACGGCTCAGAACGCGAAGCTTTCAGCGTCATCGATGTCGATGCCGGACGATGTGTCCCGACTACGTGGGGCGAGTTCGCCCGAATGGTCGATAACGCTGCTTATGCTTTTGAAATACTCGGACTGAATCCTACGGATATGGTTGCCGTGCTGTCGCACAACTGTCCGGAAATCCTCATCACCGACTTCGCTTGCTATTCAAACCGCGCCGTGCCGGTGTCGATATATGCCACCTCGAGCCCGGAGCAAATAAAATATATCATCAACGATGCGGGAGCACGCTTTGCCGTGGTGGGTTCGCAGGCGCTGTACCGGTCTATCCGTAGCGTTGCGGGCGAGTGTCCGACACTCGAAAAGATCATCACGATCGAGCCTGAAATAGAGTTTGACGCTTCCGACCATACATCGATGCGCTTCAGCGAGCTTCTCGAACTCGGCGCCGTAGCCTCGCCCTCCTGCAGGGCTGCGGTAACACTCCGTGCCGCCGAAGCGACACCCGATGATATCGCGACCCTGATATATACTTCGGGTACTACCGGAGAACCTAAAGGTGCTGTGCTCACTCACAGCTGCTTCAACGCAGCGCTCGACACTCACCGCCGGTATCTTACGATGCTCTCCGACTCGGATACTTCGGTGTGCTTCCTTCCTCTGAGCCATATCTTCGAGAAAGCCTGGACATATTTCTGCCTCTCAATGGGTATGCGTGTGGCTATCAATCATGATGCGAAGCGGATTCAGGACGCGGTGCCTATTGCAAAACCGACGTGTATGTGCAGTGTGCCACGCTTCTGGGAGAAGGTTTATGCCGCAGTGCAGGATAAAATAGCAGGCATGAAGGGTGTGCAGCGTATACTTGTGGAGCGCGCTCTAAAGGTTGGCGCGAAGCGAAACCTCGAATACAAGCGTCTGGGCCTTGAAGTGCCATGGTGGCTCGAAAAGCAATATCAGTTCTTCGACAAGCGCGTGTTCGATAAAGTGCGCCGTGTGATCGGCCTACAGAACGGTCGTTTCTTCCCCACGGCCGGTGCTCCGATCTCTCCTGATATTGTAGAATTTCTCCATGCTATCGGCATAAATATAGTGGTGGGTTACGGACTCTCGGAAACTACCGCGACGGTCAGCTGCTATCCTGCAGTCGATTATGTGATAGGAACTGTCGGGACACCGCTGCCCGGCGTTCAGGTGAAAATCGGCCCGGAGAATGAGATTCTCGTAAAGGGTGCCACGGTGATGCGCGGCTACTATAACCGGCCTGAGGAAAACGCGAAGGCCTTTACCGAAGACGGTTGGTTCCGCACGGGCGACGCCGGACGCTTCGATATGAGCGGCGCGCTCGTCCTTACCGACCGCATCAAAGACCTCTTCAAGACCTCCAACGGCAAGTATATCGCTCCGCAGGCTATTGAGAGCCGCCTCGGCCAGGACCGCTATATAGAGCAGGTTGCCGTGATCGGCGACCGCCGCAAATATGTTACGGCAATCATCATTCCGGCTTTCGGCGCCCTCAAGGAATATGCACGTAAACACGGCATAGCATTCGACAATGTTGACGATCTGATCGAGAATTCGGAGATTAAGAAATTTATCGCCGAGCGCATCGACCGTCTCCAAAAAGGCCTTGCCGGATTTGAGAAGATCAAGAAGTTCACGCTCCTGCCGAAAGAATTTACCATAGAGAGCGGCGAGCTGACCAATACACTTAAAATTAAGCGTCCCGTAATCAATTCGCGATATGCGAATGAAATCGAGGCAATGTATTGTTGATAGAATATAATTATGATAGATAAGAATTCAAGAATATCGGTATCAGCAACCCCCGAGAGGGCTGTGCTCGTGGGCTTGATCACACCTACTCAGGATGAAGCCCGCTCTTCGGAGTATCTTTCCGAGCTCGCTTTTCTTGCCGACACCGCAGGTGCCGACTCAGTGAAGATCTTTACTCAGAAGCTCGACTATCCCAATCCGCGCACTTTTGTAGGAAAAGGAAAACTGGAGGAGATAAAGAAATTCATAGAGGAAGACGGCGACATTGCAATGGCGATTTTCGACGATGATTTATCTACCAAGCAGGTGCTGAACATAGAGCGCGAGCTCGGGGTGAAGATTCTCGACCGAACGAATCTTATCCTTGATATATTTGCGAAGCGAGCTCAGACGGCGGAGGCTAAGACGCAGGTTCAGCTCGCCCAGTATCAGTATCTTCTCCCGCGACTTACCCGCATGTGGACTCACCTCGAACGTCAGCGCGGCGGTATCGGTATGCGTGGCCCCGGTGAAACACAGATCGAAACGGACCGCCGTATTATCCTCGACCGCATATCTTATCTTAAGAACGAGCTTAAGGCAATCGACCGGCAGAAGGCGGTGCAGCGCAAGAATCGAGGAAAACTCACACGTGTGGCCCTCGTGGGATATACTAATGTGGGAAAGTCGACCCTAATGAACCTGTTGAGCAAGAGCGATGTCTTTGCTGAAAACAAACTTTTCGCGACGCTCGACACTACGGTGCGCAAGGTGGTGATAGACAACCTTCCTTTTCTTCTCACCGACACCGTAGGTTTCATCCGCAAGCTTCCGACTCACCTGGTCGACTCGTTCAAATCGACGCTCGATGAAGTAAGGGAGGCTGACATACTTGTGCATGTGGTAGATATCTCTCATCCTAATTTCGAGGAGCAGATAGAGGTGGTGGACAAGACACTCCGCGAGGTGTGCAACGGTGCGGATAAGCCGATGATTCTTGTATTCAACAAGATAGACGCGTTTACATGCACTCCGAAAGATGCCGACGACCTCACACCGCGGGAACGTTGCAACATCACTCTGGAGGAGCTGAAGGAATCGTGGATGGCCAAGATGAACGATAATTGCGTCTTTATCTCCGCAAAGAAAGGTACGAATATCGATGAACTCAAGCGGAAGCTTTATCAGATGGCTCGTGAAATTCACCTGACACGTTTCCCCTATAACGATCTTCTTTATCAGACCTATGAAGAAGATTTGGATGAGTCGGGCGAATAAAAATTTTGCAATGCGGAAAAATTAACGTAATTTCGCGGTCAAAATAGAACCTACCTACTCCAATTTTTATGGATTCTCAGAAACTCACACGTGTAGCAGACAATATCAGAATTTTGGCTGCTTCAATGGTTGAAAAAGCCAAGTCGGGACATCCCGGCGGTGCCATGGGCGGTGCCGACTTTGTAAACGTTCTTTTCTCCCGTTTTCTGGTGAGTGATCCTGATGATCCAACTTGGTTCGGGCGCGACCGCTTCTTCCTTGATCCCGGGCACATGTCGCCTATGCTGTACGCAGTTCTGGCGTTGTGCGGCCACTATACGATCGACGAACTCAAGCAATTCCGCCAGTGGGGTTCTGTGACTCCCGGGCATCCTGAGCTTGATCCTGAGCGAGGAGTAGAGAATACTTCCGGTCCTCTTGGACAAGGGCACACCATGGCCGTTGGCTGCGCGATAGCAGAAAGATTCCTTCAGGCACGTTTTGGCGATGTGGTAGCCCACAAGACCTACGCATTTATATCGGACGGCGGCATACAGGAAGAAATCTCACAGGGCGCAGGCCGTCTTGCGGGCTTCCTCGGGCTTTCAAATCTCATAATGTTCTACGACTGCAATGGTGTTCAGCTCTCGACTATGGTCGATGAGGTGGATACCGAAGATTATGCAGCCAAATACCGCGCATGGCACTGGAATGTGATTGAGATTGACGGCAACGATCCGCAGGCTATTGCTGACGCTATCGCAAAGGCTGACACCGAGACTGCCAAGCCGACGCTTATTATAGGTCGCACGATAATGGGCAAAGGTACTGTTACTGCCGAAGGCGCCAACTTCGAAGGCAAATGTTCTACTCATGGACAGCCTTTGAGCAAGTCGGGCGCCGATTTTGCTGCTACAGTGCGCAATCTTGGCGGAAATCCCGACGACCCCTGGGCTATCTTCCCCGAGTCGGAGGAAATCTATGCTGCACGCCGTGAGGAACTCAGGGCGATTGTGGCTGAGCGCCGCAAGGAATACGACCGCTGGGCGGCAGAGAATCCGGGTCTGGCAATCGAACTCAAGACTTATCTTGAGGGTGTCGTTCCGACGATAGACTACAAGGCTATTGTGCATAAAGCTGACATAGCTACGCGCACTGCATCGTCTAACGTTCTTGCCGAGCTATCGAAGAAGGTTGGCAACATGATAGTTTCTTCGGCCGACCTTGCAAATTCCGACAAGACCGACGGTTTCCTCAAGCATACTCATGCGATCGTTCACGGTGACTTCACCGGAGCTTTCCTGCATGCGGGAGTATCGGAACTCACCATGGCCTCGGTAATGAATGGTATTGTGCTTCACGGGGGACTTTTTGCTGCTTGCGGCACATTCTTCGTCTTCTCCGACTATATGAAGCCTGCTATCCGTATGGCCGCTCTCATGGAGCTCCCCGTAAAATATGTGTGGAGCCATGATGCATTCCGCGTGGGCGAAGACGGACCTACTCACCAGCCTATCGAGCAGGAAGCTCAGATGCGTCTGCTTGAGCAGATACGCAATTTCAGCGGCCGTCCTTCTGTTCTTGTGCTTCGGCCCGCGGACTCGGCAGAAACTACTGTGGCATATAAAATGGCCATGGAGAATACCCATACGCCTACGGCACTTATACTTTCGCGTCAGGATCTGAAAGATATCCCTGCGCGTGAAGGGGAGTCGCGCTATGATGTGGCTCTCGGCACAATGAAAGGTGGATACACGGTTTTCGGGCCTGACGGCACTCCCGATGTGATCCTTGTGGCGAATGGCTCGGAGGTGTCGCTTCTCTGTGAAGTCGCTGTACTTCTTGAAGCCGACGGCATCCGTGCGTCAGTCGTGTCGATGCCTTCGGTAGGTCTCTTCAACGATCAGCCTGAGGACTACCGCAAGTCTGTGCTTCCCGATGGCGTGCCTCAGTTCGGTCTTACAGCCGGGTTGCCGGTATCTCTGGAGATGATACGGGGCTTCAACGGCAAGGTTTACGGACTTAGCCGATTCGGCGCATCCGCTCCTTATAAGGTGCTGGACGAAAAATTCGGCTACACTCCGACCAACATTTATGAGGCTGTAAAGACATATATCGGACGGTAAAAAAAGAATTTTTTAGAGTGAAATGTTAAAATTTACATTTTGTTCGCACAAAATTCATTTTCAATCGTTATAAAGTCAAAAAAAAGTTGTAATTTAGCGCACTCAATAACACGGAAATATATTCATTCAACCAATAAACAAGCTAAACTCTTATGAAAAAAGCTACTCTTTTCGCAGCAGCTTGCGCTCTTTTCCTTGGCGCACAGTCGCTTAGCGCACAGGAAGCCATTCAGGAGATTACTTTCGTAAGTGATCCTACTCAGGGCGTCCTCGTAAACCGCATGAAGGATAACTGGTTCATCACTGCAGAAGGTGGTGCAGACTTCTGGGTTGCTCCTCTCGGTGTTCACCGTCAGATTTCTGATCGTTTCAGCCCCGCTGCTTCGTTCTATGTAGGCAAATGGTTCTCTCCCGTATTCGGTGGCCGCGTTGGTTTCAGCTACCTTGGTCTCAAGGGTCTCGCTGACGGTGAAGGCTGGATCGGCGAACTTCAGGGCGAACCCCTGATCAAGGACAGATATACAAAGACCCGCTTCAATGAATTTGGCCCTGTATTCGATCTTATGATCAACCTTACCAACTGGTGGTGCGGTTACCGTCCCGGACGCGTTTACAACGCAACTCTTTATGCCGGTGCCGGTGCTTACTTTACCTTTATCAAGGACTACGATGCTAAGGGTGAAGCTCACGGATACAAATATGCACAGGATGATATCATGGCTCTTCGTGCCGGTCTTATCAATACTTTCAACCTGAGCAAGCACTTCGCTCTTTCGATTGACCTCCGTGCAACCGGTCTTTCTTGTCTCAAAAACGAAGATGCTAAAATGATCAACTGGAACCGTAAGTCTGTAGTTCTTCAGGGCTTCCTTGGTCTTACCTACAACTTCAACAACACACAGTGGAATGCTCCTATCGTTCCCGTGTTCCCCGAACCCGAAAACTGCGACGCACTCCGTGCACGTCTTGCAGCTGCTGACGCCCGCATCGCTGACCTCGAAGCTCAGCTTAAGGATTGCCTCAACCGTCCTGTTGAGACTATCGTAGAAAACAATGGCCCTCTTGCCACTATCTACTATCCTATCGGCGTTTCTCGTCTGAGCCGCGAAAACCAGCGCGTTGTTAAGGCTATCGCTCACGTAATGACTCAGAACCCCTCTAAGAAGTACACTCTTACAGGTTGGGCTGATAACTACACCGGTACCGACAACATCAACATCCGTCTCCGCAAGAACCGCGCAGAAGGTGTTGCCAAGCTCCTCAAGGCTAACGGCGTTGCTGACAGCCAGCTCAATGTTACCACCAACAACGGTAACCTCTCTGACCTCGGTGAGAAGTGCGTAGCTCTCGACCGCGCAGTGACTATCGAAGAAACAAAATAATAAACTCTATCGATAAAATGGAAAAGGATGTGCCTACGGCGCATCCTTTTCTGTGTTTAGCGGGGTGGGATAGCTATTAGGTGTAATTAACTTAAATCGGTTCTTCTAATGTTATTCAATTTACTTTTTATTTAAAATTCACACATAATACATTCAATTTGCTCCTTTGGTAATTAAAATCTTTTAAAAATGGAGGTATAAATTCACCACATTAGGGAATTTTTGCTTATCTTTGTGGGCACAATTAGTTCTCCTACATAGAGTGAGGCGTCTTTATGAAAACCATTATTGCTTTTGCACTTGCGGTCTGCTCCGTTTTTGCTGCTATCGGACAAATACAGTCCGATTCGGTGAAAGTGTATTATAGCATAAACAAAGGGTATATTGACCCGGACATAGACAATAACGCTTCATCGATGAAGTCTTTCATCGATGAAATTCGTGTTGCCCTCGACTCTAATGAACTTGATTCGATTTTAGTATACGGCTTTACTTCTCCCGACGGTCCCGCAGCCCTTAATGATACTCTCGCGCTCAGACGTTGTCAGTCGCTGGCGGATTATATTATAGAGCATGCAGGGGTTGAAGCCTCCTTAATCAAGATGCATCCCGAAGGAATAGCATGGCATGCCCTTAGGGATCTTGTGAATGAGAACCACGATGTGCCTGCCCGTGAGAAAATATTGGAAGTTCTTGACAATTCCTACCTTCAATATTATAACAGGCAGGGTAAACTTGTAGACAAACGCAAGGAAGAGCTTATGTCGATTGACGAAAGCGAACCATACTTGTGGATGATCGACAATCTGTTCCCTAAGTTGCGCTATGCTCTTGCAGTTTCTGTCTTCTGTGGCGATTCAGCTGCCCGTTCGGGTAGAGATTCTGAGGACGCTGGAGATTGTGAGACTGCCGAGATTGTTACAGTTAGCTCTGCAGTTGCCGACTATGAATATCCCTATGAAGATATTTCCTCTCCTTCTGAATTCGGACTGGAAACAGCATCAGAGGGTAGCACGCCCCGACATATTCTTGCGCTTAAGACCAACCTTCTTTACTACGCCGCACTGCTGCCGAACCTTGAGCTCGAGTGGCTCATTAACGATGATTGGTCGGTGTGTGTGGAAGGTAATGTAGCGTGGTGGGGTCGTTATTCCAATCTCAAGAGCTATCGTCTGGCAGTGATTGATGCTGAAGCCCGCCGGTGGATAAAGCCTCGTAAACCCTGGCACGGGATGTTTGCCGGTGCTCTTGTAGGAGTTGGCAAGTATGACTTTGAGAATGGTGGGCCGGGATACTATGGCGAAGGAATTATGGGCGGTCTTTCTTTCGGGTACGCATGGCCCGTTTCCCGCACACTTTCTTTTGAGGCCGAAATCGGTGCCGGATACCTCTATACGCGCTACAAGGAGTATAAGCCTTATGAAGGTCACCACCTGTATCAGCGCACAAAGCAGCTCAATTACTGGGGGCCGCTCAAACTGAAATTCTCTATCGTGTGGCACTTCCTCGATAGGAATAAAATAGGAAGGAGTAACCGGAATATATGAGACACTTCAAGCATTACATATTGATTGCTTTGGTGCTTGTGCTTCCGATGCTCTGCTCGTGCCGACAGGAGCTCTGCTACAATCACTATCCCGCAATGGATCTCTCCTTTACGTGGGAGCAGGAGTGGGAGCGTGACTACGGCATGGCTCACGAGTCGAACTGGGACAGTGATTTCTATGGTTTCGGATATCATGAACTCAAGCCGGTTCTCCCGGAATGGGTAACGTTAGTGAAGTATTCCGACGATCAGAATCCTTCCGAGAAATATTTCACACCCAAAGGTGGTCAGCTCATCCTCGACGGAGAGAAAAACCGCTCTTTCCTGCTCTATAATGGCGACACGGAGTATATCGTCCTCTCCGATATGGCTTCTCTCCCCGATGCACGCGCTTCTGCCACTTCGCGCTCTCGTTCTTCGATAGCTAATGTAGAAGAGCGGCATCCCAACGCGCGCACAACCAATCCTCCCGACCTTCTCTATTCGGCCTTTATAAAGGAGGTACCTTCGGTTGCGGTGCATGAACTGAAACCTCTTGCGGTTAAGATGCAGCCGCTGGTCTACACTTACGTGATCCGCTATGAGTTTGAGGCCGGTCTTGAGTATGTCACTCTGGCACGAGGAGCTCTCGGCGGCATGGCAGAGTCGGTATATCTCCGCGACGGTGTGACCTCTGATGAGACAGCAATCATTCTCTTCGATTGCGATATCACCGACTATGGCTGTGAGACCCATGTGCGCTCTTTCGGTATCCCAGGTTTCCCTGACGAATACTATGGACGAGCTGCATCGGAGACAAAAGACCGCCCATTCACTCTCAACCTTGAGGTGAAACTCAAAAACGGAAAGACGGTTGAGTTCAACTATGATATCTCAGACCAAATGGAGAAGCAGCCTCGCGGAGGAGTGATCACTGTAAAGGGACTGAGAATCGAAGAAGAACAAGGCTATGTTTCCTCTGGCTTTACGGTAGATGTAGAGGGGTGGGGAGATAAAGTTGAAATTGAACTCCCCGTGAGTGCCCAATAATATGAAAATAAATAAACATAAATAAATCAAACAATTAATCACACAAAATTATCAACACTATGAAAAGAAGTTTCTTCTATCTCGCAGTCGGTGCTCTCGCACTCACTGCCTGTACTTCCGAGAACCTTCTGGAAGAAGGTAATCAGACTAATTCCATCAGATTCCAGAATGTAGTGAGCAAGCAGAGCCGCGATGCTTCGGCAGAGGATCTAGAAGCTAAAAGTCTTCTGCAGTTCAATGTATTCGGGTACTACCTCAATCCCAACGTTACGACTCAGGGAGTGCTGGTGTTCAACAACGTACCTGTGAAGAAGAAAACGGACGAAAACAACCAGATCAAGTGGATGTACGACGATATCCGCTACTGGGTGCCTAACGCCAGCTACTACTTCTACGCTTATAGCTGCGGTAACATAAGCAAACTCAACAGCGACTACGGTACATTCTCAATGGATGTAAATGCTTCTCAAGAATCTGATAGGGTTCTGAAGATTCACGACTACATCTGCGACGCATCACACCAGCATGACCTCCTGTTTGCTTCTGCTACAGGTATCAGAGCAGAAGCAAACGATAAAGGCGATATCGTGAGTGCCGATGATGTAGCGTTCAAGTTCTCGCATCTTCTCTCGAAAATCGAGACAAAGTTCACCAGCGAATTCCCGCCGCAATATATCGTTGAAATTAAGAATGTAAGGGCTACAAATATCCGTAATATCGGTGACTATTGGCCCGGTAAAGACTGGAGCAATCAGGAACGTAAAAATATGGAGGGTAACATTGACCCCTATGTCCAGATACACGGAACCAATATCATCACAGCACAAAAGGGTGGTACAATCACTAATGTTGATGGAACTACAGAAAAGGTTGAAGCTCAGATAGCAGAATCAGAGGCAGCCTTCGTGCTTCCCTACACTTACTCAGGAGCTGAAGTAACTCTATCGTTCGAGATCACAGTTAAGGCTAAGGATGCCAAAGGCGAACTCCAGACGATCCTTGGCCGTACACTGAGTGGTTCTTGGAAACCCACCTGGCAGACCGGATACTGGTACACTTATACTATCAGCATCACAGGTGACGCAACCAACCTCAAGCCCATTATGTTCACAACCGCAGTTGATCCTATCACCGGTTGGACTGAAGGCGAAACACCTTCCGACATTACCTTCTCGGCTAACTAATATAGGCTGAAGCAAAAACTTATGGACGTGTCTCTGTTAAGTGACGAGGCACGTCCATAATTTTTTGAAGTTTTTCGCAGTCCTTTTTTGATTTTTTGGTGTGTGAATGCTGATAATCCAAAAAAAATAAGTAACTTTGCATTCGCTTAGTCAATCGGGGTGTAGCACAGTTGGCAGCGCGCCACGTTCGGGACGTGGAGGTCGG
>CAYYQS010000051.1:0-15594 GCA_964472555.1 uncultured Bacteroides sp. | reverse complement strand
AAAACCAAAAGCGCGCCAAGTCTGCGACCCTCAGCAGGCTGATATTTTATGAGTCGGGGCCTAAGATGCTCAACAACGCTTACAAGGGTTTGAGCCTTCGCAACGGCTCGGCAGCAAAGCGCAAAAGCCGCCGCCATAGCGGGCCTCGCGGGCCCCGGCCGTCAGGCCCTACTGTAGGGCCGAGGTATAGCTCGGCCGCAAGATAAGCGTCTGTTAAATAGGGTATTGGTGCCCGGTGCCGATTTGCTTACTCGGCGAGAGCCGCTTTCAGTCGGTCGAGGGCGGCGATAAGGCAGCGGCGGGGCATGCCTACATTTAAGCGCATGAAGCCTTCGCCTTCGCGGCCAAACATCGTTCCGCTATTGAGTGCCAACCCGGCTTTCTCCTCAAAAAGCTTAACGAGTTGCTCTTGATTCAATCCCAGTCCGCGACAGTCGAGCCATATCAGGAATGACGCTTCGGGCCGCATAGGCTTCAAGGCGGGAAGATGCTCCCGACAGTAACTCTCCACGGCTTCGATATTGGCCTCCATATACGCAAGCACTTGGTCGAGCCACGATTCGCCATGCGTGTAAGCTGCTTCAGCTCCCATCCATGCCACAAACGATGGCGATGAAAACTCATTGACCTCCATCCACTTGAAGAACGGCTCGCGCAACTGAGGATTGCGCACTACCATCCACGAGCTTTCCAACCCTGCGATATTAAACGTCTTTGACGGAGCCGCGAACGTGATACTTACGTCAGCCGCCTCAGGGCATGACAGAAGGAAGGGCACATGACGCGTGCCGAACAACATCAAATCGCTGTGAATCTCATCCGAAATTACTATCACGCCATATCGCTTGGCCAGTCGGGCCACAGCCGCAAGCGTCTCTGCATCCCACTGGATTCCGGCCGGATTGTGAGGGTTGCAGAGTATCATCATGCGCGGCTGCTCATCGCGGAATATCTTCTCAAGCCCCTCGAGATCCATCTCATAGACCATGCTTCCGTCAGGCCGGCGGCGTTCGATCAGAGGATTGTCTATGACTATGCGACCGTTACCCTCCGGCACGATACGAAACGGATGATAGACCGGCGGCTGAATCACTATCTTATCGCCCGGACGCGAGAAGAAATTGATAGCATATCCGATACCGCGTACCACGCCCGGCACAAATCCCAGCTCCTCGCGCTCGATCTTCAGTCCGTGGCGGCGCGAAGCCCACGACATGATCGACGTCCAGTAGCTGTCGGTCGGCGCTGTATAACCATAGACTCTATGGTCGAGTCGCCGTGCAAGCGCTTCGGTTATATCGGCGCACACGCAGAAATCCATATCGGCTATCCACATGGGTATAAGATTGTCTTTACCAAAGAATTCACGCAGTCTGTCATACTTCAGACAGTCAGTGCCGGTGCGATCTACCGGAGTGTCGAAATCGTATTGTGTCATGGTCAGGTCAATAGTAACATCCGTCAAGCTCCGGGGCCGCATGACCCCGCCTGTCGGAAATTTCACGCAAATATAGTGGTTTTTTACCGGACTCTGCTGATTAGGATTAAAAATAATCTTCGAATCTCCGAAATCGGTTCGGAAATCGGTTCGGATTTGCTGACAATAGATTTTTTTCGGGACAAAACGTTGGTAGGCCGAAGGAATTTTATTAAGTTTGTCATTTGAAACAAAGAGTGCTAAGATGACTATGATAACCGAAGAAGAGGATCGCCTTATAGAATCCGAGTTTGCCGAGGTGCTCCGTGGATATCTCGCCAGCCCCCACCGCAAGAAGGTGGAGATTATCGAGCGCGCGTTTCGGTTCGCGAAGATGGCTCACAAAGGTATCCGTCGCCGCTCCGGCGAGCCTTACATACTCCACCCGATAGCCGTGGCCCGCATCACTTCTCAGGAAATAGGCCTCGGCTCTACTTCGATATGCGCTGCGCTGCTCCATGATGTAGTGGAGGATACGGAATACACAGTCGAAGATATCCGCCAGCAGTTTGGCGATAAAATCGCCGAACTCGTAAGCGGGCTGACCAAGATTTCGGGCGGCATATTCGGAGACAAGGCTTCAGCTCAGGCCGAGAATTTCCGCAAACTGCTGCTGACTATGAGCGAGGATATCCGCGTCGTACTCATCAAGATGGCCGACCGCCTCCACAATATGCGCACACTCGGCTCCATGGCTCCCAACAAGCGCTACAAGATTGCGGGTGAAACCCTCTACATCTACGCCCCTCTCGCTCATCGCCTCGGCCTCTTCGCTATCAAGACAGAGCTCGAAGACCTGAGTTTCAAGCACGAGCACCCCGACATCTACCGCGAGATTTCGCATAAGATCGAGCAGAGCGAGGAACACCGCAACAAGGTTTTCGCCGACTTCGCCAAGCCTATAATGGAGAAGCTCGACGAACTCGGCATCAAATACGAGGCCAAGGCACGTCTCAAGTCGGTCTACTCCATATATAATAAAATGGAGACCAAGCACTTACCCTTTGAGGAAATCTACGACCTCTATGCCATGCGCATAGTCTTCGAGTGCGACGACCAGAGCAAGGAGAAGAGCATATGCTGGGCTATCTACTCCGCTATTACCGACTTATATCAGCTTCATCCCACCCGTACGCGCGACTGGATCGTCACCCCGAAGGCCAACGGCTATCAGGCGCTCCACCTCACGGTGATGGGGCCCGACGGCAACTGGGTGGAGGTGCAGATACGCTCGCGTCGAATGGATGAGATTGCCGAGAAAGGCTTTGCCGCCCACTGGAAGTACAAAATCGGCGAGGGCGACGAGGAGTCGGAACTCAACGCATGGCTCAAGACTATCAAGGATATCCTCGATAACCCCGAGCCGAGCGCTATCGATTTTCTCAACACGCTTAAGCTCAACCTCTTCTCGTCGGAGATAGTGGTGTTTACTCCCGAAGGCGACCTCGTGACCCTTCCAGCCGGAGCCACCGTGCTCGACCTCGCTTTCTCGCTACACTCCCAGATCGGCATGCACTGCATAGCGGCTAAGGTCAACCACAAGCTCGTACCGCTTCAGACCGAGCTCAAGAGCGGCGACCAGGTGGAAGTGCTTACGTCGAAAAATCAGATGCCCCTCCCCGAGTGGGCCGACTATATGGTCACAGCCAAGGCGCGTACGCGTCTCCGCAAGGGTCTGCGTGCTATCCGGCAGCCAATGGTGCTCAAAGGCAACGAGATACTCACCCGCTGGCTGGCTGAAAACCACATCGAGGATTCCAACCTCGTCATCACCAAACTCCAGGGTATTTTCCATGTAGGCAACCGCGACGACCTCTGCTATCAGCTTGGCGCTGAGGAAATAGCACTCGGCGACTTCCTCGTAAAGCCACTACGCAAAGCCATGCAGGGAGCCGGGCAGAGCAAGGGCCTCCTCTCCAAAATCCCCCTGATCGGCAAAATGGTGGGGAGTACTCCCACCACTGAAGCCAAGGAGGCGGCACCGGCTCCGAAAATCAACACCAAGCAGGTGTATCATCTCCGCACCGATGGAGGTATTCCCAACTACACCATCGGTACCTGCTGCAACCCCATACCGGGCGATGACGTAATGGGATACGTCAACGACGACGGTGAGGTGGAAATCCACACCCTCGACTGCCCGAGGGCGCAGGTTCTCAAGGCTGCCTACGGCTCACGTATCGTGGCCACAGAGTGGGATAAGGATGCCACCGACCGCTTCCTCGCCCACGTACGCATGGAGGGTATCGACCGTATGGGTATACTACAGGAGATAATCCACCTCATCTCCACCACCATGGGTATCGATCTCCGTAAACTCGATATCGAGGCAAGCGCCGAAGTATTCCACGCCGACCTCTGGATCAGGGTGAGCGACGTAGATATTGTTAATGATTTATGCGAGCGCACGCGCCGGATAGAAGGCGTCACGCTCTCCACACGTATACATTGATTGTAAGTCAAATTCTGCAACATGCGCAACGGACTTCTCAACAAAATACTGATAGCTCTCGCGGCAATCGTCGTGATTGTATATTTCTACCCTCATCCCGAGGCCAACAGGTACAACTACGAGCAGGGGCGTCCCTGGAACTATGCCAAGCTCATCGCTCCATTCGATATCCCCGTGCACCCCGACTCGGCTACTCTTCTGGCCGCGCGCGACTCGCTCGACGCACGCTTCGTGCCTATTTTCGAGCTTAACCAGCTCATTATCGACACTATTGCGTCGCGCCTCCCCGACAGTCCCGGTACTAACCTCAAGGCACGGCTCGCTTCGGAGCTGCGTCCGATCTATGCTTCCGGAGTAGTCGACATGCGCACCCGCGATGAGATAAATGCCGGACGCCTGCCTAAGGTGAGGATTCTCGACAAGAACATTCTCAGCGAGATGTCTACTTCGGGCTTCACATCTCCGCGCGACGTGTATCTCTACCTCGACTCGGTGATCACCGATCCAGACCTGCACCAGTATTTCACACGTGCCAATCTCCACAATCTCCTTCTGCCCAACTATACCCGCAACGAGGAGGAGTGCCGCCGCCACTATGAGTACGACTATCTCACCCTCACGGCCGACCGTGGCGTAATACTTCAGGGGCAGACCATTATCGACAAGGGTGCTATCATTTCCTCGCAGGATTTCACAAATCTACGCACCTACGAGACCATGATGGCGCAGCTCAACACCAACCGCAACCGCTCTCACTGGCTCATGATAGCGGGGCAGTTCGGCTACGTCGCCCTCCTTATTGCCTCCCTTATCCTCTACCTCCACTTCTTCTGCCCGGCTATCTACGACAGTCTCCGCGGATTCACATTCGTGATGTCGCTCATCGTGCTCTTCTTCCTCGTAGCCGTCGGTCTCAACTACTTTGTGGCACAAGGCATCTACATAGCACCGCTCATGATAGTGCCTATACTCGTGCTCGTTTTCTTCGACGGTCGCACGGCTCTGTATGTCACCGCCGTGCTTGCCATGATTTGTGCCGGGGTCACGGCTTTCGCCCTTGAATTCCTTCTCCTGCAGTTCCTGGCCGCCGGGGGCGTGGTCTATTCCCTTCGCGAACTCTCGCGGCGCTCGCAACTGCTGCGTACCTCGGCAGTGGTGGCTCTCACCTACATCGCCGGTTACATAGTGCTCGACCTGCTGATGAACGGCTCCCTCGAAGGATTTACATGGCGATTCACTATTTTCCTCGCTGTCAACGCCGTGCTCACCTCGCTGGCGTATATCCTAATGTTCCTTGTGGAGCGTATCTTCGGCTTCATGTCGATAGTAACGCTTGTCGAGCTCGCCGACATCAACAACCCCGTGCTGATGCGGCTCAGCAACGAGTGCCCGGGTACTTTCCAGCACTCCATAGCCGTCAGCAACCTCGCGAGCGACGCAGCCCAGCGTATCGGCGCCGGTGTGCAGCTCGTCCGTGCCGGAGCCCTCTATCACGATATAGGAAAGCTTAACAACCCCGCTTTCTTTACAGAAAATCAGCACGGTGTGAATCCTCACGACGCCCTTCCACCTGCCCGTAGTGCCGCTATCGTCATAAATCATGTGCGCGACGGACTTCAGCTCGCCGACAAGGCCGGTCTTCCTGAAACGATACGCAAATTTATCCGCGAGCATCATGGGCAAGGAATGGCAAAATACTTCTATATCACCGACTGTAAGGCGCATCCCGACGAGACTATCGACAAGGAGCCGTACACCTATCCCGGCCCCAATCCTCAGTCGCGCGAGACCTCGGTGCTCATGATGGCCGATGCCGTCGAGGCGGCGTCACGCTCGCTCCAGACACATACCAAGGAGGCGATTACCGATCTGGTCAACAAGATTATCGACTCTCAGATTTCCGACGGGCTGCACAACGAATCCACCCTCTCGTTCCGCGACGTGCCTGTGATCAAGGAAGCGTTTATCAAGCGTCTGATGACGATTTATCACTCGCGTATTGCTTATCCCTCGGCTCCCAAACCTGCGGAACCGGCACAATAACCGTACCTGTCAAGGCGTTATATTCCTGATGTTCGGCTATAGGAAAAACTTTGTGCGTGTTTTTTTTGCAGCATTGCTCGCGGCGGTGCTTCTGGCGGCGTGCTCACCTAAGAAGAACACAGCCGCCAGCCGTAAGTATCAGGAATTTATCACCCGCTACAATATCTACTATAACGGCGACAAGCACCTCAAGGAGACTCTCGCCGATATGGAGAC
Organism: uncultured Bacteroides sp.; assembly: GCA_964472555.1. Lineage (GTDB taxonomy): Bacteria > Bacteroidota > Bacteroidia > Bacteroidales > Muribaculaceae > CAG-873. The sequence continues at coordinate 9,406 of CAYYQS010000051.1, read as the reverse complement.
GAAGTATGAGGACGATTATTCGCGGCCGCTCTTCATGCACCCGGTGGAGGCCAAGACCGACCCTGCCGCCCCGCAGCCTTCCGGAAATTTCGACCGCTCGATAGAAAAGGCTCAGAAAGCTATTCAGCTACGCTCTATCAAGAAGAAACCTGCCAAGAAGACGGGCAAGCGATCCGATCCTAATTATCAGGAGTGGATGAAGCGCGACGAGTACAATCCCTTCCTCCACAATGCGTGGATGATGCTCGCCGACGGCCAGTACTACAACGGCGACTTCCTCGGCGCCGCTTCTACTTATTTCTATATCAGCAAGCACTTCACATGGCTCCCTGCGGTAGTGACGGAGGCTCAACTCATGCGCGCGTTGTGCTATGTAGCACTCGACTGGAGTTTTGAGGCGGAGATGATACTCGCACGTATAAAGAAGGATGAGCTAAGTTCGGCCGAGCTCCGGCGCCTGTATAACTTCGCCTACGCCGACTACTACCTGAGTGGTGAGAAATATGCCGAGGCTCTGCCGTTCCTCGTAGAGGCGGCCAAAGCTGCGAAGGGGGCACAGAAAATCCGTCTCAATTTCCTTCTCGGTCAGGTTTATCAGCGTCTTGGCCAGAATGAAAAGGCTTTCAAGGCCTTCGACGCTGCCGGAAGATCATCGTCGGCAACCTACCGCACGAAGTTCAATGCCCGCATCAAGCAAAGCGAGGTCTTCACCGGGGCCGATATCGAGCAGGAGGTGAAAGCCCTGCGCCGCATGACGCGCTACGACCGCAACAAGGAGTATCTCGATCAGGTATATTATGCGATCGGCAATCTCTATCTTTCGCGCGGCGATACGCTCAAGGCCATTGAGAATTACGAGCTTGCAAACGAGAAATCGACGCGCAACGGTATTGACAAGGCACTCAATCAGCTGCAGCTCGGCGAGCTCTATTTCCTCCTGCGCGACTACGAGAAGGCTCAGCCAGCCTATTCTGAGGCCGTACCTCTGCTGCCTGCCTCCCATCCGGGCTACGATCTTATCAAGCGGCGCTCCGACGTTCTCGACGAACTCGCCATTTACTCACAGAATGTCCACCTTCAGGACTCTCTTCTGCGTCTTGCCGACATGGACCCCGACGAGCGACTGAAGATCATCAACAAAATTATCGAAGACCTCAAGAAAAAAGAGGAGCAGGAGGCCCGTGAGGCTGCCCGCGAGGAATACCTTGCCAATCAGGCGGCTATGGGTGGGGGATTGCAGGATGACAACACCCAGTCGTTCAACATCAATTCCGACAATTCCTGGTACTTCTACAACACTGCCACCAAAGCGGCGGGAAAGACGGAATTCCAGAAGCGCTGGGGCTCACGTAAGCTCGAAGATGACTGGCGCCGACGCAACAAGGCTACATTCAATGTGCAGGATTTCGATGCTCCCGACGACTCGGGGAAAGACGAGGACTCGGAGGATGCTGAAGAATCTCAAGCAGAGGAAGCGGCCGATGATACCCTACCCGCTGCCGACGATCCCCATGAGCCTGAATACTATCTCGCTCAGATACCCCAGACTCCCGAAGACCGTCAGCTCGCACACGATGTGATCCAGGAAGGTCTGTTCAACATGGGCGTTATCCTCAAAGATAAGCTTGAGGACTTCAACGCTGCAGATATTGAGTTTGACCGTCTCCTTAAGGATTATCCCGACAACGTCTACCGTCTCGACACATATTATAATCTCTACCTCATGAATATGCGCCGCGGCGATGTGGCCGCGGCAGAGCGTTGGCGTGCCCTCATAGTTTCGGACTTCCCCGATTCGCAGCTCGGCATGGCTATGAAAGACCCCGCATATCTCGACAATCTCAAGCAAATGGACTCGCGCCAGCAGGGCCTCTACGACGCAGCTTATGAGGCATATCTCGACAACCGCAATACCGACGTTCACCGCGCTTATGCCGAGATGAAGGACCGCTACCCCATGAGTGCGCTTATGCCGAAGTTCATGTTTATCGACGCCCTCGCCTATGTGACCGAAAAAGACTCCGAGAGCTTCAATGCCACTCTCCGCGAGCTTCTTGAGAAATATCCCGACACAGATATCACTCCCGTGGCTTCTTCCTGGCTCAAAGGCATGGCTCAGGGGCGCGAACTGCAGGCCGGGATAAGCAATATGCGCGGTATGATATGGGATCTCAAGTTATCCAACGACTCTATCGATATGGGGGGTGACAACGGACCTGCGGAATTTGAACTTGATCCAGACTCCAAGCAGTTGCTTGTCTTCACATTCCCTACCGATAAGGTGTCTACAAACGAATTGCTCTTTGAGATCGCCCGCCACAATTTCCGTGCATTCGTAGTGCGCGACTTCGATCTCGAGCCTATGAATTTCGGCCGTCTCGGCATGATTGTCGTGAGAGGTTTCGCCAATCAGGGCGAACTGAACCACTACCGCTCGGTAATGGCTGCCTCGCCTGATTTCTCCCTCCCCGCGGGTGTGCGTCCTATTGCCATTAGTGAGGCGAATTTCGACATACTTCTTGAGCAGGGACGGTCGTTCGACGAATACTTCCGCTATCTCGAGGAGCAAGACTACATTGACGCTCAGGAAGGTCTGCTAATGCCCGAGGATATTGAGGAGTTGCCCGAAGATGAGCCTGCGCAGGAGATTATCACTGAAGAGGAAGAATATATCGTGCCTACCCCGGCTCTTGAACCGTCGGCCGAAAGTGAACCAGAGGCAATTCCGGCCACTGAACCGGCTGCCCAACCTTCTCCGCAGCCCGCTGCTCAGCCAGTTATGCCAGCTCCGGCACCTTCCGCCCCTGGACCGGTAACAAAACCGGCGGCTCAGCCTACGCCAGCTCCGCTCCTCCCCGGATCGGAGGGCGATGATCCCCTTTTCGACGACGATTGAGGCTTTTCCGAAAAAAATCGCTAAATTCGCGTCTGAATTTGTTTTTCCACTCATGAAGATTAAAGCTCTACTCACCGCCCTGGTACTTATAGCCGCGGCACCCTTTGCCGTTGCCGACGGCATTCTCGGCATCGACGGCGAGGAATCGACCTCCGTGGGCATCTATATAAAGGATCTCAAAAGCGGCGAGGTTGTCCTCGACCACAATTCTCAGCTCGCTCTCACTCCCGCATCAGTCATGAAGGCAGTCACTACGGCCACGGCTCTGTCGATCAACGGTGCCGACGGCCGCTTCTCGACGCGTGTGGCTCTGCGGGGAACGAAGGAGGGCAGTACCTTCCGCGGCGATATTGTGGTGCACTCAGTCACCGACCCTACGCTCGAAAGCGAGAATTTCAAGTCGAACCGCGGCTTCTGCGATTCAATAGCTGCCGCACTCCGCCGCAAAGGCATCCGCACTGTAACCGGAGCTATTGTAGTCCGTCAGTCGCTCAAAGACCCCGGCCCGCTCCTGCAGTGGGAAGTAGAGGATATAGCGTGGCCCTACGGCGCAGGCCTCTACGGCTTCAACTATCGCGATAATTCCGTGATTGTCTACCCCAACACCGGCAAGATGAGTCCGGAGGCGCCCGGCCTTGAGATCTGCGTAAACAAGATTGCCGAGGGCGGGAACAACATCGTTCGCGGCGTAGACAGCAACCGCCTCATGGTCTACACCCGCAATACCGCCGATACTAAGTGGGCTCTCAGCGTTTCCGTCCCGGACCCCGCCGCGGTCTTCACCGCCGAACTTTCTTCGAAGCTCTCTGCCGCCGGTATCACCGTGGGCAAGAAGGCTGTGGCTCCCGGAGCAGAGGAATCGACACTCTACACACATCGCTCCCCGCGTTATGCCGAGATCATGAAAAGCCTCATGGTGCGCTCCGACAATCTCTTCGCCGAGGGCATGCTGCGCAGTATCGAGCCCGCGGCAACCCGCAAAGCGGCGATAAAGCGCGAACGTGAGCTCTGGGCCTCCCGCGGAATAAACACCCGCTATACCATAATTAACGACGGCAGTGGTCTCACCCGCGCAAACCGCCTCTCCGCGCACTTCCTCGGCGACGTCCTCGCATGGATGGCAGCTTCTCCGCTGGCAAGCACCTACACCACTTTCTTCCCCAAAGTAGGAAAGGAAGGCACTGTGCGCGGCTTTCTGGCAAAAACGCCTCTCACCGGAAAGATCGCTCTCAAGACCGGCAGTGTCAGCTCCGTGCAGTGCTACGCCGGATATAAATTCGATGACGAAGGAAAACCGTCGCACGTAATTGTTATATTGGTAAACGGTTTCTTCTGTCCCCGCAAGCAAGTGAGGGAAGCGGCCGAAACCCTGCTTCTCGACATCTTTGCTCCCGCCGACTAAATCTCTCTAAAAACACATTATATGGCTGACATAAAAGAACTCATCCGACGAAATGTCGAAATAGAAGGGCTTCTCAAAGTCCTTCTCGAACGCGATAGCATCGACGCACACTCTCTGCTTGCCGAGAAATTTGCCGAATATCAGGCTATGTTCACCGAACTTCTCGCTGAGCCCGCGCCTACGGCTACCCAGAAAGTAGCTGAAATGGCCGACAACCTCGAAGAGGAGGCTCAGCACACAGAAGTCAAGGATCAGGAGGCCGAAAGCTCCGAAGTAGACGACGAGACCGACGCCGCTACTGCCGCTATCGAACGCGGTGAAATCAAGCAGCAGGCTCAGACCGAACACCGCGCTCCGAACACCGCACTCCTGAAGGCCTTCACCCTCAACGATAAATTCCGCTTCATCCGCGATATCTTCAACGGCAGCGAAGGCGAATTTACCGACACTCTCAACGTCCTTGCCGACATGGACAATGCAGCGGAAGCAACCGACTACCTTCTCAACGACATGATGCTCGACCGCGAGAATCCTGCCGTGGCCGACTTCCTCTCGATAGTCTGCCGCTCCATGCCCGAATAAGCAATGGCCGGTAAACTCTACATAGTGCCCACACCGGTGGGAAATCTTGCCGACATGTCGCCCCGTGCGATCGAAGTGCTCTCCGAGGCATCGCTCATTCTTGCCGAAGATACCCGCACATCGGCAGTATTGATGCGTCATTTCGGTATCCGCACTCCCATGATGAGTCACCACAAGTACAACGAGCACAACGACCTGTCGGCAATCCTCGACCGCATTGAGGCTGGCGAGAATATAGCCCTCGTTTCCGATGCCGGTACGCCCGGAATCTCCGACCCCGGCTTCTTGCTCTCACGCGAGTGCCGTCGCCGCGGACTCAAGGTGGAGACACTCCCCGGGCCCACAGCCTTCGTTCCGGCGCTCGTCAACTCAGGTCTGCCCTGCGACAGATTCTTCTTCGAAGGTTTTCTGCCACAGAAGAAAGGACGTGCAACGCGTCTTGCATATCTTGCCGACCTTCCCTCCACGTTCATTATCTATGAGTCTCCCCTCCGCCTTGTCAAGACACTCGGAGCTCTCGCAGAAGTATGCGGTGCTGATCGCCCCGCTGCCGTAAGCCGCGAGATAAGCAAAGTGCATGATACTACCGAGCGGGGAACTCTCGCCGAGTTGCAACAGTTTTTTACCGTGAACCAGCCGCGCGGCGAAATTGTTATAATTGTAGGAGGAAAAGAGCGGCCGGATCTCGAAGAGAGAAGGCACAAAAACAAATACCGCCCAGAATCCTGTTCTGCTCCCCAAGAAATCGAGGAGGAGAGTTAATATTTTACACACTTTCAACATTCTAAAGTCTCATGAGAAAATTAATCATCCCCCTGATTTCCGCAGTGATCCTCTTCGGAAGCTGTACTGACAAGGAAAAAGAACAGCAAGCACGCGAGCAGGCCGAAGCTTCAAAGGCCGAACTCATAGCAGCCGTTGCCGACCGCGACCAGCTCCTCAATCTCGTCAACGAGATATCTTCAGGCATGGAGCAGATAAAGCAGCTTGAAAACATACTCGCTGTGTCGGGTACACAGGAAACTCCCGGACAGAAGGAACAGATCCAGGCCGATATCGCCGCAATCCAGAAGACTCTTCAGGAGCGTCGTGAGAAACTCGAGGATCTCGAGAAGAAGCTTGCCTCTTCGTCGCAGAAGAACTCTGCGCTTCAGCAGACTATCACATCGCTCCGTGCTCAGATCGAGACCCAGACCGCTGAGATAGCATCGCTACGCGACAATCTTACAGAAGCCAAAGAGCGCATCGGCAGCCTCGACGCAAAAGTCGACTCGCTCAACACTACCGTCTCTGAAGTCACTGCCCAGCGCGACTCCACCGATCTCCAGAACACTCAGCTCGCCAACGAGCTTAACCTCTGCTACTACGCCATCGGTACAAAGAGCGAACTCAAGGATAACAAAATTATCGAGACCGGCTTCCTTCGCAAGACAAAACTCATGAAGGGCGAATTCGACCATTCGTTCTTCACTGTTGCCGACAAGCGCACACTTACCACTATCGACCTCAACTCCAACAAAGCTGAGATACTCACGAACCAGCCTGCAGGCTCCTATGTAATATCAGAAGGAAACGGCCACAAGGTGCTCCGCATCACCAATCCCGCCGCTTTCTGGAGCCTCAGCAACTATCTCGTAATAAAGATCGACTGATAATAATCGAGCAGGAATTAACACTCAAATAGCGGAAACTTGTCTTCATCGGCAAGTTTTCGCTATATTTGTACCGGATTTCAAAAAAGATTCTTGCCGGATGAAGGATGTTTCAGATAAACAAAGTGGTTCAACCCCTGCGCCATTATTAGCCACCCTGCGTGAACAGAAACGTGCCGGGATAAAAGGAGGTATCTATCATAGCCTTCAGATCGACCTTACCTACAATTCAAATCATATAGAAGGGAGCCGACTCACCCACGACCAGACCCGCTATATTTTCGAAACCAATACCATTGGTCTGGCCGACAGCGCTGTAAACGTCGATGATATTATCGAGTCTGCAAATCACTTTCGGGCGATCGACTACATTATAGACGAAACGGACACCGAGCTTACCGAGGCGTATATCAAGAACCTTCACAAACTCCTAAAAACATCAACTTCCGACGAGCGAAAAGATTGGTTCCGCATCGGGGAATATAAGTCACTTCCCAACGAAGTAGGGGGCAAAGAAACAACCACTCCAGAAAAAGTACATAAAGAGATGAAAGCACTCCTCAAAGAATACAATGCCATGTTGCACCCTTCTTTTGAGGATCTCCTCGATTTTCATTATCGTTTCGAGTCGATTCATCCCTTTCAGGACGGCAACGGACGAGTCGGGCGCCTGATAATGTTCCGCGAGTGCCTCCGGTTAGGCTATGTGCCATTTATCATCACCGATGATCTGAAATTTTTTTATTACCGTGGACTTCAGAACTGGCCGGAAATCAAGGAATATCTAAGGAATACATGCCTCACCGCCCAGGATTATTTTAAAATTATCCTTTCAAAATTCAGAATAGACTATACCTGATATTACTTAGTCTCCTGCCAGAAAATACGTGCTGTGACAGCACGTACGCCGTCGGGCTTTACTATTTCGCAGATCGAGCCGGGGCACGACTCCGGTCCTTCGGCTACACGGAGAGTGACTGTCTCATCGTAGCGGCACTCACGGTGGAACACGATGTCGAAGCGCGAAGGCACATACCGGTCGTAGTGCTCGAGCGACCAGTGGTTGAGAATCACCACAAGATATTTCACCGTATTCACATGCCGGTTGAAATCCAGATCCTTGTACCTGAAGCGATATGTTTCGGTCTCAGCATCTTCCGGAACACGCGGAAACCGTGGGGCTCGGGCAATAGGGCACGGGAGATCGGCTGTCGGAAATGCTTCGCTGTCGAGAGCCGTAAGGTCGGCCATGCTGCGGGAGGCAAAATCCATAGCCGCCCACACGGTCCTCGCATGGCCTAAAATCTTACCGGAGCTGTCGGTTATAGCGAAATTTCGCTCGCTGAAATGGCGATTGTAGCTCTCTATCCACGTGGTGAGTGTATACTGCTCATTGATTAGCGGATACCGCAGCATCTCTATAGACAGTCGGCTCAGCACCCACCCGATATTCTGCTTTATCAGGGCAGCATATCCTATGCCGAGCAGATTGGCATGCTCGGTGGCAACCTCTATAATCCGTTCGGTAAGAAGTGTGAGTGGCATGCGCCCCTCGGCGTCGCTTTCTCCCGCTGTGAGCTGATAGCTGTGGCTGTATTCATTCTGTCTGCACATAGGCCTTTTATCTTTTGAGTCATCAATAATAACGCATCGCATGAGAATTGCTATGTTAATAAATTGTAAATAATGTTATCATTCCAGCTATTCCCGCCACACACACTCGAAATGATTTGGCTATCTACACATTATTTATTAATTTTGTGCACATCTTCGAGAGAGGAGGGGGCTGCGGCTTCCTCCTCTTCATTTCAGAGTATTATCAAGATATGATAGATAAAGAACTATTGAAGCAGACTGTTGCCGACGCTATTGCCGGTACGGACCTTTTCATCGTCGACATCACAGTCAGTCCGGCAAACGATATAATTGTGGAGGTAGACTCTCCTACAAGCGTCGATATCGACGAATGCGCAGCTATCACACGCCGCATCGAAGAAGTGTTCGACCGCGATGCCGAGGACTACAGTCTCGAGGTGGGCTCTGCCGGAATAACATCCGACTTCAAAGTCCGCGCCCAGTACACCAAAAACATCGGCAACGACATCGAGCTTCTCACACGCGACGGCCGTAAGCTCCGCGGTATCCTCAAGGCAGTTGCCGAAGGTGAACCCACCGACACTGCCGTCGACTTTACACTCGAGACCACCGTCAAGGTAAAAGAGCCCGGAGCAAAGCGCCCCGTGACCCGTCAGGAAGAAATCAAGCTCTCCTCGGGTGACTGCAAATACGTTCGCTACGACCTCAAATTCTGATAAAAATAATGATAGTGCCCCTGCCGGGGCTTTAACCACATACACATCTCATGGCAAAGAAAGAGGAAACTCCAAATATGGTCGAACAGTTCGCCGAGTTTAAAGAACTCAAGAACATCGACAAAACAACAATGATCAGCGTCCTCGAGGAATCTTTCAGAAACGTCCTCGCTAAAATGTTCGGTACTGACGAAAACCTCGACGTGATTCTCAACCCCGACAAAGGCGACGTTCAGATTTTCCAGAACCTTACCGTAGTTCCCGACGGTGAAGTAGAGAACCCCAACCTTCAGATCTCACTTTCCGACGCTCGAGCCGACAATGACCCCGAAGCAGAGGTGGGCGAAGAACACTCACGCGAAATCATCTTCGAGAACTTCGGCCGCCGCGCTATCCTCAATCTGCGCCAGACTCTCCAGAGCCGTATCCTCGACCTTCAGAAAGAAGCCGTTTACTCTAAATTCAAAGAACTCGAGGGAGAGGTAATCTCCGGTGAAGTGTATCAGATCTGGTCGCGCGAGACACTCCTCCTCGACGACGACAAAAATGAACTCCTCCTCCC
>CAYYQS010000050.1:0-15864 GCA_964472555.1 uncultured Bacteroides sp. | reverse complement strand
TCACACGCCGCCAGTTCAACGTCAGGCTATCGGTAGAGTTCTGATTCAGAAGAGCTCTGCCACTTCTTTCAGGAAACGCTCGCGGTTCTCGGCAGGTCCGTGCGACGTCTGCGGGCAATTGTGCCACTCGGCATTGTGGAAGCCTATCGAATCGAAAACTCGTGTCGGCAGATATTCACTGAAGAAGGGAGCGAATAATTCTGTGGGTGCTTGCGAAGTAGTTATCATCACCGTGCGGCGCATGTTGATCTTGGCAGGAACGAGTGCGCCGCTCTCATCGTAGACGAATGCTGTGCCCTGAAGCATTACTTTGTCGAAAAATCCTTTGACAATGGCAGGCATCATACCCCACCAGATCGGGAAGATCATCACTATCTCATCGGATTCGGTGAGCGTCTTCAGATATCGCTCTACCAGCGGGTCGGTCGTTTCTCCGTGGCTGTAAAGGCGCAAGTCGGCGGCTTCGAAGGCGGGGTTGAAGCCGTCGGCATAAAGGTCGAGCACTTCATAGCTTTTGCCTTTGTCTTCCAGGCTCTTCTTTACAGTCTCCAGGATTGCGTGATTGAAGCTTCCTGCATAGGGGTGGGAATAGAGTATTGTTGTCATATCGCTTGTGGATTAAGAGTTTAGAGAATGTGTTCTTTTTACCTTCTAACATAGTGATTCGCTACATTGTTTATCATTGCCTGATAATAAAGACTCGAAAATATTGTGCTGAAAGTGTTAAATAACGATAAACAGGCAAAGAAATACTTGCGGGAGCAGGAAAAAATGCTTACCTTTGTACTAATAACGCTTCCTAAAAGCTAACCAATTACTATTTTTTATTACACTCATAATCTAAAAAACGCATTTCGCCTATCGACATATCTCTACTCTAACTTATAAAGAATAGAAAATGCGAAATCAAGTAAAGCTTACCGACGAGCAGTTGGTAGCGGCTTACGCCAAAGGAGATAACAAAGCTTTTGACACCCTCCTCGAAAGGCATAAGCAAAGATTGTTCAGCTATATTTATCAGCTTGTACGGGACTCCGACTTAGCTGATGACATCTTCCAGGAAACTTTCGTGAAGGCTATCACCACGATCCGCCGTGGGGGATACAACGACCTTGGAAAATTCTCGGCATGGCTCTACCGCATAGCGCGTAACCTCGCCGTAGACTCTTTCAGAGCCGTTAAAACCGAAGGTACCGTATCGACCGACGACGAGAACTACGACGTGCTTAACCGCCGGGAACTCGCCGAAGATACAGTGGAAGACCTGATGGTAGACCTTCAGATCGAAGAAGACCTCCGCCGTCTTGTCGACCAACTTCCCGATAACCAGCGCGAAGTGGTAACAATGCGATTCTACGGAGACCTCTCCTTCAAGGAAATAGCCGAACAGACCGGTGTGAGCATCAACACTGCTCTAGGCCGTATGCGCTACGCCCTGCTCAACCTTCGCCGAATGGTAAAAGAAAAAGACGTGTCGCTAACTCGCTGACACAAGTGAATAACCCCTTATCCAGGCTGCTTCGGCAGCCTGATTTTTTTAAACTCATCGAGCCGTTATATTGTTAGTATTATTGATAAATACGTTTCAATATGACTTCAACTCAACCGGCGCAAGGTCGCCACACTTTCCTGGTTTTCCTTATATATATAGCTATACTGGGGGCTTTCAGCTCCCTTGTAAACGATATGTATCTGCCGACAATTCCGGCTATGATGCGGCAGTTTCACACCACCCCGTCGATGACGCAGCTCGGTCTGTCGATGACCATGCTCGGACTCGGCATAGGTTCCGCCCTTTGGGGTTCGCTTAGCGACCACTACGGTCGTAAGCCCATTTTGCTTTGGTCGCTCGGTATCTTCGGACTCTCTACGGCAGTGTTGATTTTTTCCAAGACGATTCTATTCTTCATTGTCATGCGTCTGTTTCAGGGCATCGGAGCGGGCGGTGCAATGGTGCTCTCCTATTCCATTCCGGCCGACCGCTATAGCGGCAGGCAACTTGCCAAGGTTATGGCTCTCGTCGGTGCGATAAATGGCTTTGCTCCTGCTGTGGCACCTCTGGCCGGAGGTTTCATGGCCGACGCGACAGGCTGGCAGGGAATATTCGTTGTGCTGCTCGTCGTTGGCGTGGGCATGTTCCTGTGGAGTACCCACGAGCCCGAAAGCCTTCCACCGAGCGAGCGAATTGCCGGACGAGGCCTGAGCGGCTACGCAAAGGCGTATGGCGCACTCTTCTCCAACCGCCGCTTTATGATCTACGTCCTTCTGAAGGCAATTGCTATCGGTCTGCTTTACGCCTATATTTCCTCAGCGCCATTTATCGTTCAGGACCGCATGGGCTTCACTGCCGCGCAGTTCGGTATGATTTTCGGTGCCAACGCCCTCGCCATAGCCGTCGGTTCAACATTGGTTATGCGCTTCAAGGTGCTTAAGAAAGGACTGATTGTCGGCACCGCGATAATGTGTGTGTTCGCCATAGGTCTCGGAGCGGTAGTGTATACCGGGCATCATATCATCCCCTTCGAACTTATGGCGGTGCCCATGCTGCTCGGTAGCGGAATGGTATTTGCCGCTGCAAACAGCCTCTCTATGGAAGTGGGTCGTGCCGACGCCGGTACTGCTTCGGCGATACTGAATGTGGTGAAATATCTCTTTGCCGCTGTAGCTGCACCGCTTGTAGGTATCGGCAATATGCTTCATTCAACCGGTATCACCTTCTGTGCGATTGCCCTCATTGCCGCACTCCTCGCCGTGATAGCGTCGCGCCTGAAACCGCTGCAGTCTATGATCAAGCAGTGATCACAGCATTTGCGTGAGGTCTGTGAGACTGTCGATGCATATTCTCGCCCGGTATTCCGGCCTTAAATCTGCCGGATGCTGAGTATGCACGTTTTTCCCCTCACGGTCGCGAAGCATCACCGTTTGCCAGCCACGAAGGTTGGGTACGCGGAAATCTTTGGCCGGATTGTCGCCCACATAGATAAAACTCTCTGCGCCAAAACGAGCCTCAGCCGCTCGCCATGGAATCTCCGTAGATTTGTCGCCGCCGGTCTCTTCACTTATCAGAATAGCTTCCGGAGCGAAGAATCTATCAAGACCGAGGGCCTTGATTTTTGCACGCTGGCGTTGCGACGCACCGTCGGTAATCAGCGCAAGCGTGTGCCCGGCCTCCTTCAGAGCCGGAAGGACAGATTCTGCACCCTCGCTCAGCATGATATCGGGAGTATGTGTATTGTAAATCTCAGTCATAGATTCCACAGAAACCATCTCCGAACCGGGCAAGCCCTTGATGTGCTCTGCGATAGCTTCATATCCCAAAGGCCGATTCTTCTCCAGAATATCGTAGAGAACAGTAGCATTCGCTCCCGTTGCCTTGGCAACAGATTCAGCCACAGCCATGTAGCCCGACGCCACATAGCACATTTCTTTGAAGAGCGTATCGTCAAGATCAAATGCAATCAGTTTTCTCATTATTCCTCACCTGTTTTCTGCGCTGCAAAAATACCTAATATTTCGCCCATAAGAAAATCCTTGAGGCTGATTTTATAGCTTGAAACCGTTCTTGCAGCTACCACACCGGCGCCGGTCGATACATTGCTGTAGGCCCACATGGGTTCGGTGAATCCGAGGTCTCCCATATCATTGATAGACCCTGATACGGTCTGCCATACGTATATCGCTCGATTGTAATAGCTCTTTGAAATCGTAGACAGGTAGAATGTTATGCAGGCATCGAATAGATCGCTATCATAAACCGGAGCCTGAACATGGTAGTAACAACCGTTGAAAAGTAGGTTAAGTGTATAGCTTTTACCTGAAAACTGCTTGTCCGAAAAAAACATGTTCAAGCCATCTCCGTCACCGAAAACGGATTCGAACACTCCTATATGCTCCTTGAAGATAGGTTCGGTCTCATAGTCGATTGTACCGGGATTGAAAAAGGTATAGGGTGCATGAGAAGCTTCGAGGGAATTATCTTCTTCATCATAATAGGTGTAGGGTGAAGTGCAGTCATAGCTAAGCCGGAAGAAGTCATCACACTCAGGGTTATCCTCTAAGGTCAGCGAAACACGCATATTGAAATTCAAGCTTCCGGTCATCGGTTCGTCTTCGTCTCTCCAAAGGCTTAGGGCCACAGGTTTAACCTTGACGGAAGCAATAGGCACACTTCTCGGGACGGTCACATAGGCTTCGGCCATGCCGTAGGTAGCACTCTCTGCAACAATATGTATTTCATCGCCTTCGGCCGGAATATAGTCTTCCACAGCCACTTCGCCGTTGGCATAGATTGTTATGGTTGCGTCCTGTACACTGTGATCCCGTTCTCCCTCCTCGTCATTGTAAGCCCACGAGCGCGATACATCCACTTCAATCGCTTCCCCTGCAGTTATTGAGGAATTGAGGCAGAGCACCGGCTTGGCATCGGTTTGGGGAGTGAAATTTTCGTAACAACCCGTCGAAAGTATCGGGATAATCAGTATGGGTAAATATTTCAGAATTGCCATGTGTATGAAATTGAAGGAATTAAAGGAAGCCATTTCACTTTTTGGAATGTCGGTTTGCCCATATTGTCGTATCCTCTGCGTATCGCCACCGTATTCATATGGCAATAGGCGTTGTAGAGGCTGAAATTCCAGTAGCCGCGTTTATTATTTACTGTGCAGCTAAGGTCGAGCCTGTGATAGAAAGGAAGACGATAGTTATTGATTGCAGCCTTGAGGGGTGAATCTTCGTAGTAAGTATATCCCGGCATATCGAATCCCTGCGAGTCCCATACCTGTGTCAGTAGTGTGAATCTATTTCCAGAGTGACCGGTCCACGAGGCATTTAGCTGTACTCTGTCGTTTACATTCCAGTTAAGTAAGATATTTATAGCGTGAGGTTGGTCGAAACGGGCAGGGAAGGTCTTCCCGCCGTTTTTGTCGGCGAATGTTCTGTCGGCTCGTGAAATGGAATAAGAGATGTGCCCGGTAAATTTGCCGAAGACCTTCTCCACCTTAAAGTCGATACCCTTGGCTGTCCCCCTTCCTGCGCACAATCTCGCGTTCCACATTTCCATAGGAGGCTGAAGGTAGTATTCTTCACGGTAATCCAGAAGATTTCGCATGTATTTATAGTATCCTTCAACCGAAACTGCGTACGTCCGGTCCTTACTCTGCCAGTAAACACCGGCCGAGATCTTATCTGCCGTCTGAGGCTTGAATTTACCTGTTATAGGCACCCACTGATCTGTCGGTAGCGACAGATATGTTTGGCATAGCTGATGCACATATTGGTTTGTGCGGGCATAAGCTGCCTTGATCGCTATGTTTTTCCATGCTCTGTAGCTCAGCGAGAGTCTTGGCCCGAGCCCGTAATGGGTTTTGCCGCTTATGTTGAAAAGTGATGCATGCAATCCCGCATTGACCATAAACCGCTCATCCAATTTCCACTCGTCCTCGATGTAGAGATTCACTTCGTTGGCTAAGTAAGCCATTGTAGAGTCGCGTGTGGCTATTGTTATTTCATCGTTAGAGTATTCACGGGAGGTGCGGGCAGGAAGAAACGAGTGCAGGGTGTATCCGGCGCCGAATCTCGCGTGATTGTTATTGTCGGGATGCCAGTCAAAATCACCTCTGAATATAGCGTCATTGATATTGTTCTCCGTCCGGGTCTTTGCCCGCGAAGTGTATGTGTCTGCAAGCGTGGTGTTGACGAGGTGGTCGTCGTGCTTCATGCTTGAGAAAAAGCGCGTATAGGCCGCCGTGAATTCGCCGGTAAGGGTGGTGTTCAGCTTATAGTTAAAGCCTGTCTGAGCTAAGATATTTCCCCATTTTAGATTGAATTTTTCATCTTCCAGCCAAGCAAATGCACCGTCGTCGGCATCTTTCTCTCCTGTCTGCAGTTCATCGTCTCCGAAGTAGACACTCACGAATCCGCTCGCCCTGTCGTTGAACCTGTGCGTGACTTTGCCGTTGAGATCCATAAATGCATATCGGAAGCGGATTTTCTCTGATGATGATGATGCATTGGCGATAGCAAGCAATGGCACCGACAGCACATCGAACCATGACCGGCGCAATCCCACCGAATAGGATGTCTTGCCTCCGATAGGGCCGTTGATGTTGAACGCTCCCGAGGTGAGGCCGAGGCGGAAAGAACCATGATGCCCCGCCTGGGAGCCATTCTTCGTTCTTACATCGACATACGACGATAGTCTGCCGTCGTATTTTGCCGGAATGGATGACTTGAAAAAATCAATATAGCGTATTGCATCTACATTGAAAGCGGAGAAAAGTCCTGCGAAATGGTTCACCTGATATAGCGGCACATTATCAAGCATGAAAAGATTCTCATCGCTCTCGCCACCATGAACATGCATCCCCGCCATACCCTCGGTTCCTTCACTCACACCGGGTTGCTTCTGGAGGGCTTTCACAATATCGCTCTCTCCGAAAATCACCGGAGTATTTTCAATTTCACTTCCGGTAAGTTTTTTCGCTCCGATTTCCGCCGTTTCAATTGCCGGAGCTTCGAGACGCGACACCACAACGATCTCTTCAAGGATGTTGGGATTAGTCCTGAAAGTGTCCTTCGGGTCTCTCAGCGTCTGGGGCGCTTTTACCGACGGGGCTGTTTTAGTTTTTATCTTGCGTGTCAGTATTATGTTCTTCCCCTTTATTGAATAGCGGATATCAGTATTTCTGAACATCATCGCGAGAGCCTTCCTGAGCGGCATTTCTTTCACATTCAGCGACACAGTCATATCGCTGAGAAGCTCCGACGGATATACAAAGTTCATTCCCGTCTGAGAAACGATATCCCTGAATACTTCCGAAGTCGGGCATCCCTCAGCAACGATTGTCACATTCTTTGCCTGGCATAGCATGCACATCCACACCATGCCTATCACTGCCAACGTCTTTTTCATTTCTCGTTCACAGTCATTCCGGTTCCTAAATTCTCGTTAATGGTCTGTATAAGATCCGTTGGCGAGCCCTCGTAATGCAGAGAAAGTGTATATCCCTCCGGAGCCTCAGGAAGATTCTCTACCTTTACATCGTACACTTCCTCTATCTTTTCAATCACCGCAGGAAGAGACGCATTATCGAAATCTATCACTTTCACCGTTGCAAGAGAATTGCTCATTTCCGTAGTAGTGCTTTCGGGCTGCACTCTGTCGGTGGAGAATTCCCGGTAGAGTAGGGCGGCGCTCGCCGTAAGCACAGCTCCGAGCGCTACTGCTGCGGCGGCTCTGAATATTCTGGGGTAAGAAACAGATTTGAATCCGAGACGTTGCCAGCCGCGGTCTGCTTTGAAGCAGTTCTCCCTATAGTGGCGTGCAACGAAGTCTATTTCATCATTGTCCATAGTTTTTTCGACCGTATTATGATGATAAATGAATCTTTTTTACACATAAGACTCATTTTCTCCTCAAAGGTCCTATCCGGAAATGATAAAAATTAAAGGAAAGGAAGGAAGAACGGTTTGTACCCTCCCGACAGGCTCTCCCGAAGATTCTTGAAAGCCTTGGTAATCTGATTCTTTACTGTCTTGATTGATATGCCGAGTTCTTCCGCGATCTCTTGGTTACTCAAGCCGTCGCGCTTACTCATCAGAAATATTTCCCTGCATTTTTCGGGCAATTGATCGATGCATCTCCATATTCGCGCATCCCTCATTGAGGTGTCGATATCTTCTTCGGCCACATCGGGAATTTCATGTGCGCCGACGGTCTCCATGCGGTCTCTGAGAAAAGACAGACACACATTGTGCACGGTCCTGTAAATATAGGATGTGAAATTTTCTATCTCTTCACCGTTCTCTAAGTGCACCCAGGCTTTCATAAAAGCGTCCTGCACGAGATCTTCGGCAACGGTCGCATCATCCACAATGCGCAATGCATACATGCCGAGAGGCAGGTACAGCCTTCTGAAGTATATTTCAAAATCTTTGGGCGACATTATGCATAGGATGAGTTAACATGGCGCAAAATTAGCGAAAATATTTCCACGGCGCAACTTGTTAATTGTCGCTGCGTTTAATTGCCTAATTGAAGAATTATCCCTAATTTCGCACTCATGAAAGCTGCTCCCGATCTCACAATAGTAATGCCCGTCTACAATCGCGCCCGGACGCTCCCCGAAGCATTGGCGTCGATTGCCGATCAGACCGACCGTAATTTCGAGGTGATACTTGTAGATAACAATTCCACCGACGGCAGTCTCGCCATTATGGAAGAGTGGGCGGCCGCTCAGCCGTTTAAGGTAAGGGTGCTGTCGGAGCCCAGACAGGGAGCGGCAGCCGCGAGAGCCTGCGGAGCCAACGCCGCCACTACCACTTGGCTGCGATTCTTCGACTCCGACGATATTCTCGCGCCCGACCACGTGCAGCGTATTCACAAAGCGATAGCCGAAAATCCTGAGGCCGAACTAATTGGCTGGGATATAGCTATCCATTCCGATGCCACCCACTTCCGCCGGGCCGTCTTTTCTCTTGCCGACATCGCCTACGGCAACCTCATGCACGGATATGTGTCGACCGAACGCTACTGTATTACCTCCGCTCTCTACCACCGTGCCGGTGGTTGGGATCCTGAAGTTGGTGTATGGGATGATATCGAACTCGGCGCCCGCATAGTCGCGCAGAATCCTCAGGCGGTAAAGCTTGAAGGCGAGGTAATGGTGCACAATTATGTTCAGCGCGACTCCCTGACGCAGAATGAAACAGCCTCGAAAATTGCCGTCCTCGACCGCGCTCTCTCACGCATCGCAGTCACTCTCGGGCCCGAACGCGCACATTGGGTAGATCTCAAAAGGATGATAGTTGCGTCTGTCTCGCCCGGGCCCGAAGGACGTGCTTTGCGGGCACGCGTCCTTTCAGAAGCCGACTCGCATAGGGCTGTCTTACGCCTCGCCTACGCCTACACTTCGCGCGGAGGTCGCGGTATTGCAAAGATACTCAGACGTCTGCATCTGGTCTGACACCCTCCACCGCCTCGATATATCGCCTCAGGTTAGTCCCCTTGCGGATAGCCTTATGGCTCTTGTGGCCGATCTCGGCTTCGGCATAGTCCCAGAACGGCTTGATTTTAGCAAGAATCTGCGCTTCCCCGCAAAGCGAACGGGTGTAGTGATCCAGAAGCCTGTCGTGAAATGTGCGCATCCTGCCGAGGCGCTCGGCGCGGGTCATCTCGCTTCCGCGGTAAAATTCCTCGAACATCGACGGCCTACCCACTATGCCGCGACCTACCATTATTCCCGCGGCGTCAGGATAGCGCTCAGCAAAGTCAGATATCCCTCCCGGTGCGACGATGTCGCCATTGTATATCACCGGCCAGGGTGAGCTTTTCAGAATTTCCTCGAATTCACCCAGGAGGATTTCGCCTCCATATTGCTGCCGCCCCGTCCGCGGATGCACGGCAATGAATTCGGGCGCGAGAGGGGAGAGCAGGGGCAGAATCTTCCGCCACTCGTCGGCCTTTTCGTGACCTACACGCATTTTTACGGAGAAAGAAATATCGGGAAACTCCTCGCGCACATCGCTCAGTCCCTCGAGAGCCTCCGGACGACCCAGCAGAGCCGACCCCCGACCTTTGGCCGTCTGGAGTGCGAAAGGGCATCCCATGTTGAGGTTTACCTCACGCGCCCCGGCTTGTGCGAGTGCGTCGACAAGCAGTCGCAGCTCGGCCACGTCGCGGAATATTACCTGCGGTATGAGCCGTGTACAGTCGCCGTTCAGCTGCGAGGTGAAGTCGCGCATGTCGCGACCTCGGACTTCGCCCCTTTCAAGACGCACGAAAGGCGTGAAAGCCACATAATCCCCGGCGTACACCGAGCGATGAAAGTGCCTCCATGCCGCCTCGGTATAGCCCTGCATCGGAGCGAGATAGAGTTTCATCCTCTACTTGAAGATCAGGCGCCAGAGCTCGCCGATCCAAAGTACTGCCGATGTAGCCCCGATGATTATAAGCCAGTCGGTGAGCGAGATAGACTGAACGGAGAAGAAGGGCCCTCCCACGCTCACTATAAACACCTGACCCACGATGATCAGTGTGGCGATCAGCACGAAGCCACCGGCATCCTTAAAGTGGAATGCACTCCGTCCGGTCTCGAAGGCGCGCGCGTTGAACATATTCCAGAACTGCAGGAACACGAAGGTGGTGAAGAAGACCGTGAGCTCGTAGGTGCTCAGGCCCGTATTCTCGCCCATTGGCACTTTTCCTATCTGCGTCAGCGAAGTTATCTCGGTGTGCTGCAGATAGTAGAGGAAGCCGAGCAGTAGGCCGAAGAAGATAATGCCCACGCCCACAATAAAGCGCCACATAGCAGGATTGATGATAAATGCAGTGCGGCTGCGCGGCTTGTCGTGCATCACCGACTCCGACGGCGGAAGCGACGCAAGTGCCATGGCCGCGAAAGTGTCCATAATCAGGTTTACCCAGAGCATCTGAGTGACCGTGAGAGGCGATTGTGTACCCATAAACGCTCCGCAGAGCACTATCAGACACGCCACTACATTCACCGTCATCTGGAAGAGGATGAAGCGCTGGATATTCTGATACAGCGACCTTCCCCACATCACCGCGCGCCCTATCGAGCGGAAGGAATTGTCTACTATCGTAATGTCCGATGCCTCCTTCGCCACCGAAGTGCCGTCGCCCATCGAGAGACCCACCTGGGCAGCCTTCAGAGCCGGAGCATCGTTTGTGCCGTCGCCGGTCACGGCCACAACCTCATTGTTGGCCTGGAGAGCCTCCACAAGACGCTTCTTGTCCATAGGCCTTGCGCGGGCGATGATCTTGAAGTCCTCCACGCGGTCGCGCAGCTGACTGTCGGAAAGTTCGGCGATTTCAGCGCCCGTTATTATATTGCGTTCACCGTCGGTGCTGTCGTTCCAGAGCCCCACCTGACGGCCTATTTCCTTAGCAGTCGCCGGGGTATCGCCCGTCACTATCTTCACGCCGATACCGGCATTGAGCACCTCGCGTACTGCATCGGGCACCTCGGCGCGCACAGGATCGGAAATCGCCGATATTCCGAGGAACACAAGCCCCTTGGCAGCCAGTTTGCCGTCCGAAATAGCCACGTCGCCCTCGCCAAGCACCTGATATGCAAAGCCGAGCGTACGCATCGCCATATTCTGGTATTCAAGCAGCTGAGCATCGATTTCGGCCTTTGTCACACCTGCGGTATCGGCACAGAGTCCGAAGATGATCTCCGGGGCGCCCTTGGCATAGAGAATCTTCCGTCCCGACGCATCTTCCACAACCGTAGCCATGTACTTGCGCTCAGTGGTGAACGGTAGCTCTTCCACATGCTTCACGCCCTCGCGCAGAGCGTTGTAGTCCTTACCCTGCGCGTGCATCCACAGTAGCAGAGCCCCCTCCGTCGGATTGCCGAGCACCGTAGCTTTATCGCCCGACAGATCGAGTTGTGCGGTAGTATTCGCCGCAATGCCCTCAAATATCACATCCATTGGCGGATTGCCGTAGAAGTCGGTCTTGTACACCCGCATCTGGTTCTCTGTAAGCGTTCCCGTCTTGTCGGTGCATATCACAGTGGTTGCACCCATGGTCTCGCAGGCGTGGAGCTTGCGCACAAGATTGTTAGTGCGTAGCATCCGGCGCATCGAGTAGGCAAGCGATAGCGTCACAGCCATTGGCAGGCCCTCCGGCACCGACACCACTATCAGCGCTACCGCTACCATTAGCGTCTGCAGCAGGAAGGTAGTGAACGATATCCAGTCGAAATCGGCATGAACGAAATAGAGCGTCAGGCGCCCCGCTATGATCAGTGCGCCTATGATATACGATAATTTAGCTATAAGTTTGCCCAGACCGTCGAGCTGCTCATCCAGAGGCGTGCGCACCGAGTCGTCGATCTGCGCGGCCGTGTACACCTTTCCGTTCTCCGTAGCATCTCCCACGGCCAGCACCTCCATTATGCCATGACCCTCCATCACCTTCGTGCCGCGGAGCACATGGTCGGTAGGGAACGTCGCATCCGGATCTGCCTGCGCCGGATCAGTACTCTTGTGGCAGAGAGGCTCCCCCGTGAGAGTCGATTCATCCACATTGAGCTGCACAGCCTCGAGCAGACGCCCGTCGGCAGGAATATCATTACCAGTATTCAGTATCACGATATCCCCCACCACGACATCCTTCTTCGGCACCTGAGTAGGAGCGCCCTCGCGGATCACCTGCACAGGCTCATCATCGTTCACCTGATTGAGGATGGCGAACTCACGGTCGGCCTTTAGCTCGAAGTAGAACGCAAGCCCCGTTGCCAAAAGTATGGCTATGAAGATGCCCACGGGTTCGAAGAACACACCTCCACCTTCCTTAAGATACCAGTATTCGTAGCACGAAATACCCAGCGAAAGCACTCCGGCAACCAATAGGATGATTACGAGCGGATCGCGGAATTTACCCAAAAATCGCTGAAGCAGCGTCTCCTTCTTCGGAGGTGTGAGCAGATTGCTGCCGTGTGCACGGCGGCTTTCATCGACTTGGGCGGCACTCAGGCCGCGGTAGTGGTTTTCAGCCATATATGCTTATGTAGATGATAGTTGAAGCGAACGAGGGATTCCCTCTACATGATAACAATTTTCAATCTGCAAAGTTAGCAAAAAAACCGAAAATTATCCCCGGCCTACATTCAGATTTGCTATTTATAAAAAACATCACTAACTTTGTCACCTCGGTAATAATTACCACGGTGACAAAGTATGAAATTCTATAATCGCACAAAAGAAATAGAAGAGTTAAGGCGAATTCAAAGCCGCGCCTTTGACTCGCGTTCGCGGATGACAGTGATAACCGGCAGGCGCCGAATCGGCAAGACGTCGCTTGCCTTGAAAGCTACTCAGGGACAGGCTCCTACGGTCTACCTGTTTATCAGTAGGAAAAACGAGGCGGCTCTATGCTCAGAGTTTACCGGCCTGATAGCTTCAGCGCTAAATGTTCATGTTCCGCACGGAATGACATCCTTCAGGGAGCTTTTCTATTTCCTTATGGAGGTGGGTAAGAACATGAAGTTCAACCTGATTATTGATGAATTTCAGGAATTTTTCAACATCAATCCCTCCGTGTTCAGCGATATTCAGAACATTTGGGACACATACAGGAACGAAACCCATGTCAATCTCCTCCTTATGGGATCGGTCTACTCTATGATGCACAAAATCTTTGAGAGTTACCACGAACCTCTTTTCGGCCGTGCAGATGCATTCATCCGTCTTCAAGGTTTCGGTACGGAGACCATGAAGGAGATAATGCACGATTTCAGACCCCAATATACCAATGACGAACTGCTTGCGTTCTATACCGTTACTGGAGGCGTACCGAAATATATTGAATTATTGTGCGAAGACACCGACCTCTCGATCGAAGGAATGTTTCACTACATTGTCAGAGAGAATTCGCCTTTCGTCAACGAAGGGCGTTCGCTCCTCATCGAGGAATTCGGCAGAGATTATGGCATGTACTTCTCCGTATTGAGCTGTATAGCAGCCGGATTCAACACCCAGGGCGCAATAGAAAGTGAGTTGGGTGGTGTTACCGTAGCTGGGCACCTCAAGCGGTTGATTGAAGACTATTCCCTCATCAGCCGTGTAAGACCGATTATGTCCAAAACCCGTTCTCAGAATGTTCAGTACCGGATCAATGACAATTTCCTCAGATTCTGGTTCAATTATTTTGATCGCAATCAGACCTTGGTCGAACTGAACAATTTCGATTATTTGTGTAGTCTGGTCTTGGCCGATTATCCTACCTTTTCAGGTCATGCCCTCGAACGTTGGTTCCGCTTAAAGTTGATCGAGTCTCATCGTTTCCGCGATATCGGCTCCTGGTGGGAACGAAAAAAAGGAAAAGAGGCCAACGAAATTGATATCGTTGCTCTTTCGCTCGACGGTAAGCAGGCTCTCGTCACGGAAGTAAAACGTCAGAAGCGAAACTACGACCACAAAGCTTTTATGGAAAAAGTAGAATGCATCCGCGTAAGCATCTTATCAAATTATAATATAGAGACCCGCCTCCTCACTTTGGAAGATATGTGAGGGCCTGAATTTGTGGATCGCGCCAAAAATGGTCTTTATGCAGCAATAATCGCGCCAACTTGGCGCGATTATTCGATGATTTTGCCTTAATTTGGCGCGATAAGGTGTTCTTCAATACCTATTTTTAGCAATCCTCCGATCCGAACTGCCGGTGGAGCTCCTCGAAGCGGGCGGCCACCCCGGGGCCGAACTTCGCCATTGAGGCGCGGACGCGGGCAAGCGGTTTGCGGCTCATGTCGGAGCCTTTGCTGTAGAAGCAGTCGGCGTAGCAGATGAGCTGCTCGAGAAGAGTCTGCGGCATATACGAGCGGTCGTTCGGAAGAGGGAGGCGCGCTGCCGCGATCTCTTCGGGGAGTAATCCCGCCCCCGTGTGACGCTCGGCCACCCGGGCGAACTTTTCGTCGGCACCGCGCTCGCGCAGCATATCCGCCCCTATTGTCCCGTGGCAGAGGTAGGGAGCTGAGCCGTAGCAGCCTATCCCCGGAGCGTTCGTGCGGATTATGCCGATATCGTGGAGCATCGCAGCGTCTTCGATTTCCTCGTCGGTGAGAGGGAGCCCAAGCCGGTGAGCGATTGCGAGTGCTTCGCTGGCTACAGCCCGGCTATGGGTAAGTAAAATCCCGCTCACCTTTCGGCCTGCGGGATATATTGTGGGGATAATTTCTTGCCAGATCATTCTACTATAGTTATCCAGCCGTGCACGTCAGGCTCCTCACCGGCGCGCATCGCGTCGAGGCGGCGTACAAATTCCGTGGTTATGGGGCCCGGCTTACCGTCTTTGGAAACGATATATTTGATGCCCGTATCGAGGTCGTCGATCTCTCCGATCGGCGAGCAGACAGCAGCCGTTCCGCATGCTCCTGCTTCCGATATTTCGGCAAGCTCGTCCACAGTGATGTGGCGCTGTTCAACCTCCATACCCATTTCGCGAGCAAGAGTCATAAGACTCATGTTCGTTATCGAGGGGAGGATAGAGTCCGACTGCGGAGTGATATATTTGCCGTCCTTGATTGCGTAGAAGTTGGCCGGGCCGCACTCATCGAGATATTTCTTCTCCTTGGGGTCGAGGTAGAGCACTGCTGAGTAGCCCATGTCGTGAGCCTTCTTGCCTGCGCCCATCGAGGCAGCGTAGTTTCCACCCACTTTCCAGCGGCCGGTGCCGCGCGGTGCCACGCGGTCGTAGTCGCGCATTATGCAGATATTGGTATTCTTGAACCCTCCCTTGAAGTAAGGACCTACAGGAGTCACCATTACCATGAAGAGATATTCGTCAGCTGAATTCACACCGATGCGCGGCGACATGCCTATCTCCACCGGGCGGATATAGAGCGACGCGCCGCTACCGTAGGGCGGAACAAAGCGCTCGTTGAGCTTCACCGCGCGGATGCACATCTCTTCGAAAATCTCCACAGGCACAGGTTCCATAAGGATACCCTTGGCCGATTCCTGCATGCGCAGGGCGTTGTCGCGGAGGCGGAAGATACGGATTTTTCCGTCGACTCCTCGGAATGCCTTGAGTCCCTCGAAAATTTCCTGACTATAGTGGAGACACGTAGCTGCCATGTGCAGCTCAACCGTCTCCGACTGCGATTCTTCGATTGGTCCCCATTTCCCGTCGCGGAAATAGCAGCGGAGGTTATAGTCCGTACGGTAGTAGCCGAAGGGGAGCGTTGCCCAGTCGATATCTGTATCCTTATAATCCATATATCTTGTTTTTTATATGCGGTGCAAAGTTATGTAAAAAAAGAGAGAAAAACAAAATAAAACTTCCGCGAGAGCCTCACGGTTGTCGCGGAAGTCAGGCGCCGTAGCGCCTCATTTTCT